>CP039459.1:0-300000 GCA_004843165.1 Acetobacteraceae bacterium | reverse complement strand
AGGGATGACGCAACTTGTTGTAACGCATGATATGCGTTTTGCTAAAAATGCTTCTGATTATGTCATTTTTATCGAAGAGGGGCAGATTGTCGAGATTGGAAAACCAGAGCAAATTTTTGTTAATCCTGAACATGAGCGGACACGCCGTTTTTTAAGGACAGTTTTAGGATGAAAAAATTATTTAATTTTTTATATCTTCTCGTTGCATGCTTTGCTTTGCAGATAGGGGTGGCAAATGCTGTCTCATACGCGAATGCACCATTTTTTCCAAATGGGGAGTTCCGTTGGGCTTCTGACGGTGAGGCAAACGTTCCGTATGTCTTTCATGATCCTTTAGATGAAAAACATATTACCGGTTTTGAATATGAGCTGATGGAAAAAATTAGCCAGTATTTAGATGTAAAATCGGTTTTTGTTCAAAATGGCTGGGATGGACTCATCCCCGGTCTAACACGTGGGGATATGTATAAAGCCGTTATTGATGGTTTGGAAATTACGCCAGAACATGAAGAGGCTGCTCTTTTTACACATCCATATTATGTTACCTCTGAAAAAATTGTTATCCGTCGAAGTGATTTAGCAAAAAAAGACTGGTCCTCATTGAATTCTCTTAAAGGCCTGGTCGTTGGAACTGTTAATAATAGCGCTGCGGTGCGGATGATTGAAAAAGCAGGAGGAACGCTCAAGGGCTATGACGAAGAGACTAATCTTTTCGCCGATTTAAAAAATAATCGCTTGGATGCTATTCTCGTGGATACGCCGATTGCGATGTATTATCAAACCAATGGTCTCATTGTTACAGATGAATCTTTCGGACGTATTAGCTATGGGATTGCGCTGGATAAAAAGGATAAACAGCTTTGTGATATTTTAAACAAAGCTTTGAAGCATGTCTCAGAAAGTGGTGAACTGCATCAAATCCTCGCAAGATGGAATCTTTGGACGCCTTTGATGGCAGACTATACAAAAGACCATTCCGAAAAAAATATCGCTCCAGAGGCATGGGATAATTACCATCGCATTATGGAAAATATGATGGGCACCAGTTTAAAGTCACTTTTGTTGCGTTATGCAAGCTTTTTGCCTGCGATCGCACATGGCGCTTTAATGACTGTTGTGGTGTCTATCTTAGGGATGTGTATCGCTGTTAGCTTAGGGGTTGTTCTTGCCTTAGGCCGACATTACGGTAATCGCTTTTTTCGTACGCTTTGCGTCTTCTATATTGAAACAGTAAGAGGGACGCCGCTCTTAATTCAGATTCTTTTTATTTTCTATGCATTGCCGAGCTGGGGAATTACTTTAAGCCCCTTCTGGGCTGGTGTTGGGGCGCTTGGTTTGAATTACGCCGCCTATGAGGCGGAAAATTATCGTGCTGGTCTGATAAGTGTGCCTAAAGGGCAGATGGAAGCGGCACAGGCGCTTAATTTTACACGTTTACAGGCTTTGAGATTTATCATTACCCCACAGGCATTTCGGAGTGTTCTGCCTGTTATGGTCAATGATTTTATTTCCTTGTTAAAAGATAGTTCATTGGTTTCGGTCATCACATTGACGGATTTGACACAAGTTTATGTCAGGCTTTCCGCTACTTATTATGATTATATCGGTCCGGGGTTGATGGTTGCTGTTGCTTATCTCTTATTGGGATTGCCCTTTGTGAGATTGGCAAATTATGCGGAGCGCCGCATAGGCAAAGCCATGGTTCATGGTGGACATCATTAAAAAATATTAAATGAAAATGAGATAAAGGGCTTCAATTTGAAGCCCTTTATTTTTGCCCTGCCATTAGCGGAATTTTAGGGATCATATCCACTTCAAAAGCTTCATTAAGTGTTTTTGCCCAAAGTGGAAGCTCTAAGCTAAGTTTGTTAAAAAAACGGTTCCATTCTCCTGATCCCGGAAGAACAGAGGTGAAGTTTTCTGGAATTTCCCAAAAATCAACATTTTCAAAGCTGCGACCTTTTCCGGGGACTCTTTGTACCCGAAGCCATTCCCGTGAAAACATCATCGTGGGAAATTCGAAGGCAAGTGCTGTTGTGGCACGGTTTAAGCTATTTCCGAGAAAAGGATCAGAGGCTAAAGATGGATCATTTAAGGGAGAAATCGGCTCTAAAAAGGCGCAATTTGCTATAATGTTGCGGTAGGTCGGCGCATGCCAGCTGGCGGCGACACGGTCATCATGGCATTTTGCATTTGCTTCTTCCAATCGTGGAATAAAAAAGGAAGGGATTGGATGTTGCGTTGCAATAATTGTTAGAAAACCGGTTACTTTGCCTTCTTTTTCACGCAGAAGGGAAAGAAAGGAGAGATCATTGTTTGAGGCGGTTAGAATAGGATGCCAGTTTCCTTTTGGTAGCGGGAAATTTCGACCTGCAAATTGAAGAGAACCAAAAACAAAACGTGCCGGATCTGGCGCATCCATGTGAAAAAAAGTTGGCGAAGCTTGTTGAGGCGGGGCTTGCTGTGGCTGAGGATTTTCAGGGAGAGGATGTTGCGGATAATGGGCATTTAGAAATGGAAAGGCTTTGCGTATCAAAGCGGATGGAAAAATCAAACTTAAGCATAAGAAGAAAAATCCAAATATAACGCTCCATCGCCAAAGAGTAGCACGTTTCCAAAGATTATGAGTGTAGGCATTTTGCGGCACAACAAATCACCTTGCCGAAGAGGAAACGGCACGAACGCCATTTGAATCTTGTTCTAAGCGAATTTTTGTTGCACCGGATTGTCTGGCAAGAATGAGACTTTCCCCGAGCATATCTTCAACAGATCGGGTGAGATCCCTTGCACTTGCAATACTGCCAAGCTTTTGCTGTTTTGTTAAAAGAGCAAAGAGAAGTGCAGGGTCAATGCCCTCATTTTCAATTTGAAGGTCATAGCTCTCAATAAGTTTTTCAATTTCCAATGCAGCAACACGGGCTAAGTTTAGCCCTTCAAGGGCTTTAAAAACGAAAATACGGTCAATGCGATTTAAAACCTCAGGCGCCATGCCGGACTTGGAGAGAACTTCAACAGATTCAGCTCTTGTTTTCTCTGGCTCATTTACTGTGCGCCTGACAATTTCGGTGAGAGCCTCTGTCGCAATATTGGAGGTGAGAACAAAAATGACATCATTGGTGGAAACTTGCTCACCGGTTGAGGCTTCTGTTACGTGTCCGTCATTCCAAGCTGTTAAGAATTTTTTTAAGACATCCGGATGTGCTTTTTCAATTTCATCTAAGAGAACGACGGCATTGGGCTGCTCTTTTAAACCACCTGTTAGTCCACCAAAGGTATCTGAGCCAACATAACCTCTTGGGGAGCCAAAAAGGAGGGTTGCCGCATGTGGGCTCGACATTTGTGTCATATCAAAATGCAGGAGAGGACGTTGTGTTTGTTGGGAAATTTGTTTTGCGAGGTAGGTTTTTCCTGTTCCTGGTGGACCCGCAAGTAGAAAAACACCGACAGGACGGTTGCGGACACGTAAGGCAAGGCGGCGGCGCAATTGATGGGAAATATCCTCACAGACTTCGTCCTGACCAATAATTTTAGAGCGTAAAGCGGCAGATAATTCTGCGGCATCAAGGGTCGCTTCACGCTGTTGGCGTTCAAGCATTTCCTCAAGCTTTTCGCGGTTTGTTAGTCTTCGTAAAACATCCATAATAAATCCTTTGCGAAGGAAAAGTCCTTTCTGCGCTAAGCGAGAGGCGAAAAAATTAAAAATTGCCCCTGAAATAACAACAAAAGTAAAAAAAACAGAGAGGGGAAAATAAGCGGGGCGTGCCCAAGATAAAAAATCATAAAGATGCCCCATAATGTCTTGCCAATGTGGAGCAAAAATTAAAATAACCTGTAAGAGAGCCAGTGCTAAAAATGCAAGCATAATAACAGGCATCATACGATTAAGATATGGAATGAGAGATTTTATCATAATTACAGGTCAGTATAATCTTCTATTAAAAACAATCAAAATATTATTGGCTGACGATCAAGAGGGTTATTTGCGCATTTTTAACGGGTTGGAACGGCAGTGGAAAAGGACCAAAACTGTCGAAGGCAATCACTGTTCTTGGAGATTTTTGCATTTCGGTAAGTTTGATATTCACAACCCCTGTACGATCAATAGGCAAAATCACGGATTGTCGTTCAGGGCTTAGGATTAAATTTTGTGTCATACCTGCTGTCGTAATTTCGATAGGAAGCGGTGCATTTATCTCTGTTTGGAGGGGCATTTTTACCAAACGTAGCCGTTTATTATGGGAGGCCGCAAGGAGAGCTTCTTTAATATTCGAGGCGGTTTTGGGCGATGCAAGAGCGGCTTCGATTTCATCTTGAGAAAGAATTGGTAAAGAGATGCTTTTATCTATTGGAGAAACATTTGTATTGGAAATATTCTCCGATCTTTGCGGGAGTGCTGTTTCTGTTGAAAGATTTTTTAAATAATACTGTGAAAAGAGCATAAAGCCAGAAAGGAAAAGAATGATAATAAGCGACCAGAAGGATTTTTGGTGCGGAAAATCCTTTTTGACTGAAGGAGAAGGGGCCTCTCTTTGAGAGGAAAGCGGATCTTTCTGGGGAAGCATAAGGAGTATTTATCGCCTAAATGAAAAATTTAGATAAAGCTTACAATTATTTTAAAAAATATTTCAAACCTGCTTTGGTCTGTGTCAGTGCTCGAAAGAGCTTATTATAATAAAAGCAAAAGTAAATTAAGCCACTTCTCTCTCTTGCGTAAATGTGCAAAGCTTATTATGTCTGTCAAGACTAACACAATTCTTAATCTTATAGGATGGTGACCCGATTTAAGGTCACCTTTTTTGTTTAAATGACAAATATATCAGATGATTTTTCTAATACACCTGTTGTGCCGGACAGCTTGGAAGAACGTATTCTTGCAAGAATCTCTCCGGCTTTGCAGGAAATGGGCTTTGACGTTGTTCGTGTAAACGTGCAAGCGCAAACCCCGCCAATCGTTCAAATTATGGCAGAACGCGAAGATGGCTCTTGCATTACCGTGAGCGATTGCACACAGATCAATCACGCTGTGGGGGCGATTTTGGATGTTGATGATCCGTTACCGGGTGCTTGGATGCTTGAAGTCTCCTCGCCAGGCGTGGACCGTCCATTGACCCGCCCTAAAGATTGGGAGCGTTATGCAGGATTTCTTGCGAAATTAGAGCTTTCAACGCCGTTGGATGGGCGTAAACGCTTTACCGGAAGAGGTATTGGCACCAAAGAAGAGGGTGTCGAGTTTCGTTTGGAGGATGGTGAAGTTGTTTTCCTTCCTTACGAAAATATTCGGAAGGCGAAACTGGTTCTTAATGATGAGCTTCTTGGAAGTGTTGGTCGTAAAGAAAAAGGTGGAAAAGGGAAGTCATCCCCTGGACTTCGTCATTAATTTTTGACGTTGAATATATTTGTTATTTAAAGAGATTTTCAAAATTATTTTGAAGTGGGAGAGGTAAATGGTGACGGAGAATTCAGTATTTCGTCCTGAATTATTGTTGGTAGCGGACGCTGTTTGCCGGGAAAAGAGCATTGACCGGGATCAGGTTCTGGATGCGATGGAACAAGCAATCCAAAAAGCTGGACGTGCAAAATATGGCCACGATAAAGATATTCGTGCGCATATTGATCGCAAAACAGGTGAAGTGCGTTTGAGTCGATATACAGAAATTGTCGAAAATGTTGATCGGGAAGAAACACAAATCCCCTTAGCAGAAGCACGTAAATTCAAACCTGACGCTCAGGCCGGTGAGTTTATCATTGACCCGCTTCCACCTATTGAATTTGATCGTATCGCAGCACAAACGGCAAAGCAGGTTATCATTCAGCGTGTGCGTGAATTCGAACGTCAGCGTCAATATGATGAATTTAAAGACCGTGTGGGTGAAATTGTTAACGGAACCGTTAAGCAGACCGAATATGGTAACCTGATGGTTGATCTAGGGGCTGCGGAAGGCTTGTTACGCCGTGATGAGCTGATCGGCCGAGAAGCCTTTAAAAATTCGGATCGTATCCGTGCTTTCATCTATGATGTTCGTGAAGAGACACGGGGTCCGCAAATTTTTCTTTCCAGGACGCATCCAGGTTTCTTAACGAAACTCTTTGTGCAGGAAGTTCCAGAAATTTATGATGGGATTATTGAAATTAAAGGCGTTTCACGTGATCCGGGTTCACGTGCGAAAATGGCTGTTTTTTCAAATGATCCTTCTATTGATCCTGTCGGTGCCTGTGTCGGTATGCGGGGCTCACGTGTTCAAGCTGTTGTGGCAGAACTTCAAGGGGAAAAAATTGATATTATTCCTTGGAGCCCGCAAATTGCGACATTCGTTGTAAATGCTCTGGCACCTGCTGAAGTCTCAAAAGTTGTGATGGATGAGGATGCAAAGCGCTGTGAAGTTGTTGTCCCAGACGATCAGCTTTCTCTTGCTATCGGTCGCCGTGGACAGAATGTCCGTTTGGCTAGTCAGCTAACCCGTTGGGATATTGATATCTTGACAGAGGCCGAAGAGGGTGAGCGCCGACAAGAAGAATTCCGTAAGCGGACAGATCTCTTTGTTAAAGCGTTAGATGTTGATGACGTTATCGCAGGCTTGCTTGTGACTGTTGGCTTCCAAAGCGTTGAAGAGCTTGCAATGGCACAAGTTGAAGAATTGCACGACATTGAGGGCTTTGATGAAAATCTTGCCGAAGAGTTAACAACCCGTGCAAATCGTTACTTGGAAGAGCAAGAGAATGAGCTGGATTCTAAACGTAAAGATTTAGGTGTCAGCGATGACCTTATTGAATTAGGTGTTTTCTCTGGGCATCATCTGGTGGAGCTGGGAACAAAAGGTGTGAAAACACTGGATGATCTTGGAGATCTTTCAGGAGATGAACTGGTTGAGTTGCTAGGGACAGAAGTGATTACTTTAGACACGGCGAATGACATTATTATGACAGCGCGTGCCCATTGGTTTGATGGGGAAAATGGACAGAATGAGGAAGAGCATTCTGCCGAAGGTAGTGAGGCTGAGTAAAGTAACGGATAGTTTAGTTTTTATATGTCTGTTATAGATACTCATGACTCAGCGCTGGAAACGCCTCTGATGCGAAAATCCTCTTTACGAACTTGTCTTGTGACACGGAAAGAAGGGGATAGACGTTTTATGATTCGTTTCGTTCTTGACCCGGAGGGCTGTATTGTTCCAGATTTAGCTGGAAAGCTCCCTGGTCGAGGCCTATGGCTGATGGCTTCGAGAGAAGTTGTTGAAAGCCCAAAGCTTAAACAGGCCTTTTCGAGAGGTGCAAAAACCGCTGTGAGCTATCATGGGAATGAAGCTTCTCAAGGGTTGGTTAATATTGTTGAGGCAGGTTTGCTTCGACGACTTGTGGAGGGCGTTGGCTTAGCGCGTCGGGCAGGAAATGCAGTAACTGGCTTTCAAAAATGCCGTGATAAGCTTAAGGCAGGGAAAGCAGGTTTATTGATTTATGCTAAAGGGGCGAGTGTAGAAGAGTTGCGGCGACTGCGTTCTGGTTGGGTAAATGTTCCAACCTGTGCGTTGGATGCAAAAATATTAGAAGAGGCTTTTGCAAAAGAAAAAGCAGTTTATGCTGTTATTTCTTCGGGTCCTCTGGCAGAACGTCTTTTGGCAGATGCAACGAGACTTATAGGAATGGCAAAAGGGCAGGTCGATGCCCACTCGAGGAGTGAAATTAGATTATGACCGATCGCAAGGACGCTAAAGACGATAACAAAGTGAATAATATTACAGAAAATAATCAAGAAAATTCTCAGACTCGTTCCACTGGAAGATTGTCTCTGCGCTCCTCAAGACAGGAAAGGGGAAGAACAGAGAAAGCTGGTTCCGTACGGCAGAGCTTTAGCCATGGGCGCTCAAAAGAAGTGCAGGTAGAGGTTAAACGTCCTAAACGTGCCGCAACAGGAACGGTCGGCGCACGCCCTGCACGTGGTGTAAAAGGTGGCCAGCGCGGTCTAAATGCTTCTGAACAAGAGCGTCGTAAACAGGTTCTTGCACTTGCGCTTCAGCGTAAGAAAGAAGAAGAAGTTGCAGCGGTTAAGGCAGAGCAGGAACGGAAAGAAGCCGAGCAAATCCGCATCCGCTCCGCCGCAGAAGAGGCTGAGCGTCAGAAGAAAGAGCAAGAAGACGCCGTTAAAGCCAAGGTGGAAGTTGAAAAAGAATTAGAAGCTCAAAAGGCAGCGGAAGAGATAGAAAAAAAACGTAAGGCCGAAGAAGATGCTATTCTTCCGCCATTACAGGCAACCGCCTCAATGGGTGGCGTTCAGCTTGCGCCGCCAACACAGCGTTTACGTCCTTTAGCAGAACGTGCTGTGATGGCACCGCCGGAAAAACGCCGTACAGTTGTCGAAGAAAAAGATAATTCTGAAGCTTCGCAAACACTTCATCTTTCACGTGGCGGCGAAGAGCCTGCTCGTGGACGTGCAGCTGTTGGAAAAGGCGGTGGAGCCTCCAAGCGTACTTCTTTAAAACGTGCAGGAAATGATCAGCGCCGTCAGGGCCGGATTGATATTCGTGCCGCAATTGATGGCGATGACGGGAAAACCCGTTCTTTGGCTTCCGTTCGCCGTCAGCGTGATCGTGAGCGCCGTCAAGCCCGTGCAGAACGTGCACAGGCAGAGCAAGTGCGAATTGTCAGGGATGTCGTTATTCCAGAAACAATTACGGTTTCTGAATTGGCAAACCGTATGGCAGCCCGTCAAGGTGAAGTGATTAAGGCTTTGATGAAGCTTGGGGTTATGGCCACAGGTCCGCAAAGCATTGATGCTGATATGGCAGAACTTATCGCAACAGAATTTGGTCATCGCATTAAACGTGTTGCCGAGAGTGATGTCGAACTTGGTCTCGAAGGGATTGAGGATAAGCCTGAAGATCTATTGCCACGCGCACCGATTGTGACGGTCATGGGGCATGTTGATCATGGTAAAACAACACTTTTAGATGCTTTGCGCTCCGCAAGTGTTGCCTCGCATGAAAGTGGTGGCATTACACAGCATATTGGTGCTTATCAGGTTAAAGGCGATGATGGTAAGGCCATTACCTTTATTGATACGCCAGGCCATGAAGCCTTTACCGCAATGCGTGCCCGTGGTGCATCTGTCACAGATATTGTTGTACTGGTCGTTGCTGCGGATGATGGCGTGATGCCGCAAACGATTGAAGCCATTAAGCATGCAAAAGCGGCTAATGTACCTTTGATTATTGCTATAAATAAAATGGATAAGCCGGATGTTAATCCGGATCGTATTCGTAATGCATTGCTTTCGCATGAAATTGTTGTTGAAAGCCTTGGCGGTGATATTCAGGAAGTGCCAATTTCAGCCTTGAAAAAACAAGGTTTGGATAATTTGATGGAAGCGATTCTGCTTCAAGCAGAAATTTTGGATCTTAAAGCAAATCCAAACCGTCCTGCGGTTGGATCTGTTATTGAGAGCCGCCTTGACCGTGGCCGTGGCCCTGTCGTGACCGCTTTAGTCGAAAATGGTACCTTAAAGGTCGGTGAGATTGTCGTTGTCGGTACGGAGTGGGGACGTGTTCGTGCTCTGCTTGACGATCATGCTAAGCAGATTAAAACAGCAACACCAGCAACGCCTGTTGAAGTTTTAGGACTTTCCGGTGTACCTGCTGCCGGTGTTCAGCTTGTTGTTGTTGAAAATGATTCCCGTGCCCGTGAAATTACAGAATTCCGTCGCAGAGTTGAACGCGATAAAGAGGCAGCGGCACAGCTTGCGGCTCGCGGAACACTTGATCAGATGCTGGAACGTATTCAGGGAGATGTCCGTAAGGAAGTTTCTTTGGTTATTAAAGCGGATGTCCGTGGTTCTGCAGAGGCGCTCTCTGCCATGCTTTCCGGCTTGGGAAATGAGGAAGTTGGTGTTCGTGTTTTGAATGCGTCAGTGGGCCAAATCACAGAAAGTGATGTTCAGCTCGCCAAAGCTTCCGATGCTGTCATCATTGCTTTTAATGTTCGTGCAACGTCTCAGGCACGCCAGATTGCACAGCATGAAGGGGTTGATTTCCGCTATTATTCTGTTTTGTATCATGTTGCCGATGATGTTGAGGCGCTTATCAAGAAACGGATTGCACCAAAACATAGAGAAAAATTCCTTGGTTATGCTGAGATTCGTCAGGTCTTTGAAATTACCAAAGTGGGTAAGGTCGCTGGTGCCTATGTGACAGATGGCATTGTTAAACGTGGCTGTGGTGTTCGCTTGCTTCGTGATAATGTTGTTATTCATCAAGGGGATCTTAGCCAGCTTAAACGCTTTAAAGATGATGTCCGTGAAGTTACAAAAGGCTATGAATGTGGTCTTTCCTTTGAAGGTTACAACAACATTCAAGTGGGTGACGTGGTCGAATGTTATGAAATGGAGGTTGTCGAAGCTTGAGCAGGCAGTCCCAATTTAAGTCCAACTTCTCCGCCTTTTCAGGCGGGGAAGAACAAGGACCGAGTGTTCGGCAGCTAAAGGTTGGGGAAGAGATTCGTCGTCTTTTGGCACAGATTTTTTCTCGCTTTCCTTTTAGAGACCCTATTTTAAGGGATGTTGAGTTCACCATTACAGAGGCAAGAATGTCGCCAGACCTTAAAAGTGCCACTGTTTTTGTGACGCATTTAGGGCATGACGATATTGAAACCTATCTTCCTGCTCTTAAAAAAGCAGCGCCTTTTTTAAGAGGGGAGCTTGCACATGCAGCTGTTTTGCGCTCGGTTCCAAAATTGCAGTTTCAAGGAGATGCTTCTTTGGAACAGGCAACACATATTGAAAGTCTTTTAGATTCGCCTCAGGTGAAACGGGACTTGCAAAATAAAGATTCAGAATCAGATTTTTCAGAAGAAGAATCTAAACAGGATGAGGCATGGGGCGTATAAAAACAGGTCTTTTTTTAGACGGATGGGTTCTGCTAGATAAGCCTGTCGGTGTCAGCTCTGCCTTTGCTGTTAATAAGGTTCGACATTTTTTAAATGCCCGTAAAGCAGGCCATGCAGGAACTTTAGATCCGCTGGCCTCCGGGGCGTTGCCGATTGCCTTTGGTAAGGCGACTTCTACCATTCCTTATGTTATGGATGGCGAAAAAATGTATCGTTTTCTGTTGGTTTTCGGGGAAAGCCGAGATACAGGTGACGGAGAGGGAGAGGCGATTGCAACTTCGGATGTTATACCGACAAAAGAAGAGGTTGAGGCTGTCTTCCCTCAGTTTTTAGGGGATATCTTACAACATCCTCCGATTTATTCTGCTTTGAAGGTTAATGGCAGACGGGCTTGCGATCTCGTTCGAGAGGGAAAGTCTGTTTCACTCGCGCCAAGAAAAGTCAGAATCAATCAGTTAACAATTATTTCAGCAGACGAGCCTGGTCAGATGATGATCGAGGTAAGCTGTGGAAAAGGGGTTTATGTTCGCTCTTTAGCCTATGATATAGCGCAAGCTTGTGGGGCTGAGGGGTATGTTGGTAGTTTGCGCCGGATGCGTTGTGGGCCGTTTTCCTTGGAAGAGGATCTTCCACCGGAGACACTTTCTGAAGCATTTTTACGGTTAAGACTGGACAAAACGGACAAAAATCCCGAAAACAAGTCTGAACCCTCTTTGTATCTTTTGCCAATAGCGACTGCTCTGGACGACATCCCGGCTTTATGCGTCATGGCAGAGGAGGGAGAGAGGCTAAGCTGGGGACAGAAAGTTTCTGTACCTTTGGATCTTAAAGAAGGGATCTACCAGATTCGCTGGGAGGATCACCTCATTGGTCTTGGGCAGGTTTCCGAGGGTGAGCTTCGGGCTGCCCGTATGTTTGAAAACCATCTATTTTGGAGAAAAAATGATGTCGAAGAATGTTGAAAAACGTAAAGAGCTTATTGAAAAATTCCGTTTAAGCGCAACCGATACTGGTTCAACAGAAGTTCAGGTTGCTCTTTTAACTGACCGTATTGCAAACCTTACAGAACATTTGCAAACACATAAAAAAGATTTTCATTCCCGTCGTGGTTTGTTGATTTTGGTTGGACGTCGTCGCAGCTTGCTAGACTACCTAAAAGGTAAAAGTGAAGAACGCTACAAAGGCTTGATCGAAGCTTTAGGATTGCGTCGTTAATTATTTGTTAGAGGGGGCATCCAATGGGGGATGCCTTGTCCTGTGGACTGAATCGGAGAAAGCGAAATGAGCGGATATTTTCGCAAAGAAATCGAGTGGGCGGGACGTCCGCTTGTTCTAGAAACTGGCAAAGTCGCAAGACAGGCAGACGGGGCTGTGGTTGCCTCCTATGGCGGAACAGTTGTTTTATGCACAGTCGTGGGGGCAAAATCTGTCCGTCCTGGACAGGATTTTTTCCCACTAACTGTAAATTATCAGGAAAAAGCCTTTGCAGCGGGTAAAATTCCGGGTGGTTTTTTCAAACGTGAAGGACGTCCTTCTGAAAACGAAGTTTTAACCTCTCGTTTGATTGATCGTCCAATTCGCCCTCTTTTCCCAGAAGGCTTTAAAAACGAAGTGCAGTTGGTTGCAACTGTGCTCAGCCATGACATGGAAAACAATCCCGATATTCTTTCGATTATCGGTTGCTCAGCAGCTTTGACCCTCTCAGGAATTCCATTTTTTGGTCCTGTTGCTGCCGCACGTGTTGGCCGTATTAACAATGAATTTGTGATTAACCCAACGCTTTCTCAATTAGAAGAGAGCGCTTTGGAACTTGTTGTGGCAGGAACCAAAGAAGGGGTTTTGATGGTTGAATCCGAAGCGGAAGAACTTTCCGAAGCGGAAATGCTTCAGGCCGTGACAGAAGGGCATAATTCTTGCCAAGCTGTGATTGAAGCCATCCAAGAGCTTGCGGCACATGCAGCACGTGCACCTTGGGCATTGGATTCAGAAGCACCGGAAACACTTGAACTTCGTGAAAAGTTAAAAGCCGCTGATAACGGCCAGTTCAAAGAAGCTTATCAAGAGCGTCAAAAACAACAGCGTCAGGAAAAACTTTCTGCTGTTCGTAAAGGTATTGTCGACGCCTTAGAACTCGGTGAGGAAGGGGCTGAAAAAGCAAAATCTCTCTTTAAAGAGATTGAAGCGCATGTCGTTCGCTCATCTGTTTTGGAAGGTAATCCAAGAATTGACGGTCGCGACTTGTTCTCGGTTCGTCCAATTACTTCTGAAGTTGGCACATTGCCACGCACACACGGTTCTGCACTCTTCACACGTGGAGAAACACAGGCTTTGGTCGTTGCAACCCTTGGGACAGCACAAGACGAGCAAATTATTGACGCATTGCCGGGCGAATATCGTTCACGCTTCATGCTTCATTATAATTTCCCTCCATATTCTGTCGGTGAATGTGGCCGCATGGGGTCCCCTGGACGTCGTGAAATTGGTCATGGTAAGCTTGCATGGCGTGCTTTGACCCGTCAGATTCCGTCAAAAGACGCTTTCCCATATACAATCCGTGTTGTTTCTGAAATTACGGAAAGTAATGGCTCCTCTTCCATGGCAACGGTTTGCGGCACTTCTTTAGCGCTTATGGATGCCGGTGTACCATTGGCAGAACCTGTTGCGGGGATTGCAATGGGGCTTATCAAAGAGGGCGATAAGTTTGTGGTTTTGACAGATATTCTTGGAGATGAAGATCATCTTGGGGATATGGATTTCAAAGTTGCAGGAACCAAAAACGGGATTACGGCGCTTCAGATGGATTTGAAAATCACCTCCATCACACCAGCAATTATGGAGCAGGCTTTAGCGCAAGCGAAAGACGGTCGCCTTCATATTCTCGGTGAAATGAGCAAAGCGCTCACAGCAGGTCGGAGTGAAGTTGCAGGCAATGCGCCACGCATCGTGACGATGACTGTGCCCCGTGATAAAATTCGTGATGTGATTGGCCAAGGTGGTAAAACGATCCGTGAAATCACAGAACAATCAGGTGCAAAAGTTGATATTTCTGATGATGGCACTGTCACAATTTCTGCGGGTGATGAGTCACAGGCAAATGCGGCAAAACAACGGATTGAAGCTTTGACTTCTGATCCTGAAGTTGGTCGGATTTATGATGGCAGCGTTGTTAAAACAACAGATTTTGGTGCCTTTGTGAATTTCTTAGGCCCAAAAGATGGTTTGGTGCATATTTCTGAACTTTCAACGCAACGTGTTGCGCGGACAACTGATATTGTCAAGCAAGGCGATAAGGTGAAGGTGAAGGTTATTGGTTTTGATGATCGTGGCAAAGTAAAGCTTTCTATGAAAGAAGTGCCACAGTCAGATGCTGAAAGCGCTCCCGCTTCAGATGTTCAAGACTAATTACTGATTTAATCCTCCCGGGTGTAACTTTCATATGAAAAAGCTAAACTCCCTTCGTTTATCAGGCATGGATTGTCTCCCTCTTATTGAGGGAGGCAAGGGTGTCTCTGTTTCTACAGGTATTTCTGCTGGAAAATGGGCAGAGGCCGGTGGTGTTGGAACAATGTCTGCAGTTAATGCAGATTCATATGATGATCAGGGGAATATTATTCCTCAGATTTACCGTTCCTCTACGAGAAGAGAGCGTCAGATAGAGCTTATTAATTACGCTATTAAAGGCGGAATTGCTCAGGCTGAAATTGCCCATGAGATTTCAGGGGGAAAAGCACCTGTTCATGCAAATTTCCTTTGGGAAATGGGCGGTGCGGAAGAGGTTATTGCGGGAATTTTGGAAGAGACAAAAGGTCTCATTCAAGGGATCACGTGCGGTGCAGGCATGCCTTACCGTCTTTCAGAAATTGCTTCCCGCTTTAATGTCTATTATTACCCAATTGTTTCTTCTGGGCGTGCTTTTAATGCGCTTTGGAAACGTTCTTTTTCAAAGCAAACAGAACTTCTCGGCGGTGTGGTCTATGAAGATCCATGGCGTGCAGGGGGGCATAACGGACTTTCCAATACAGAAAACCCGTTAAAGCCGGAAGACCCTTATCCACGTGTTTTAGAGCTTCGTAAGGTTTTAAATGCTTATGGACTGAATGATCTTCCGATCATTATGGCAGGTGGTGTTTGGAATCTTTCCGAATGGGAAGATTGGATTGACAATAAAGAACTTGGCCCTGTGGCTTTCCAATTTGGAACCCGTCCTTTATTGACCAAAGAAAGTCCTATTCCGGCGATTTGGAAAGAAAAACTCCGTCATTTGAAAAAAGGCGATGTTTTCCTAAACCGTTTCTCACCAACCGGATTTTATTCCTCTGCGGTGAATAATGCTTTTATCCAAGAGCTTCGTGGGCGTTCTGAACGTCAAGTGTCTTTTAAACGTCAGGAAGAGGGTGAGTTTACATCTTCTTTCGTTTTAGAGGGTGCAAGAAGTCGAGAGGTTTTTCTTCGTTCGGCAGATTTAGAAAAAGTTCTAAATTGGCAAAAGGAAGGCCATACGCAAGGGTTGCGGACACCTGATGCAACATTGGTTTTTGTTGCGCCAGAGCGTGCCGAAGAGATTTTAAAAGATCAAAATGCTTGCATGGGTTGCCTTTCGCAATGTCATTTCTCTGGTTGGAGCCAGAGAGCTGTTGTCGCTGGAAAACCGAGTGCATTACGTCCCGATCCACGCTCTTTCTGTATTCAAAAAACGCTTCAGACGGTTGCACATTTGCCTAATGTCGTGAATGCGGAAACAACTGATGCGATGGATCATAACTTAATGTTTGGCGGAACGAATGCTTGGCGTTTTGCTCAAGATCCTTTCTACGCCAATGGATTTATTCCAACGGTTAAGGAATTGATTGAAGCCATTCAAATCGGAAAATAATCCTTTTTAAAAGCGTATAGATTATAAAAAAGAGCCTGATTTTCAGGCTCTTTTTTATATTTCTCTTCAGAATTTCTATTGCCCCCCACCCCGAAAAAAGTAAACTGCAATAGGGGTGGGGGGTGTTATTTAGGAGTAGAATTATGTCAAATTTTTCTAAGATTAAAACAGTAATCAAAGAGATACTTAGAAAAAAAGCAAGGCGCAAAAAACAAATTACCTACACTGAGTTAAGTCAAGAGGTTGATAGGCGGACAGGAGAGTATATAGATCCTCATAGTCCGATTTTAGCTCGTATGTTAGGAGAAATTTCAACAGAAACATATAATCTAGGGCAAGGTATGTTATCAATTCTTGTTATCAGAAAAGATAACAGTTCTCCAGGAGACGGATTTTTTGAGCTGGCAGCAGAGTTAGGAGAAAACATTTCTAAGAAATCACCGGAAGATGATAAAACTAAGTTTGAAATAGAGCAGTTTTATCAGGTTTGTGATTTTTACAAATCAAAATAAATAACTCTTTAATCTCCCAACAATCCCCCTAAAATGGCATTGAGGCGTAATCTGCCTTGCATGGTGGGAGCAAGGTGTGTGTCGGAGAGTGTTAAAAATCCCTCTTCGATACAGGCTTTCAAAAATGGCTGGTTGAGATTTTCTAAAAGATTTTGTCCTGTACGTTCTAAAAATCGTTCAAAAGAAATCCCTTCACAAAGCCGGAGGCCTGTTAAAATAGCCTCTTCAATAATCTCTTCTTGGGTGAGGGTAAATTCTTCCTCAATCCCATTTCCTTTTTCTTGAATGTGTTCCATCCAAAATTTAGGCGCTTTAAGACAAGAGCTGGCAATGGTTTTGCCATTTTCTCGAAAACGTCCGTGCGCACCGGCCCCAACACCCATATAATCCTGATAATGCCAATAGGCTAGATTATGACGGCTTTCCTGACCTTTTTGGGCATAATTAGAAATTTCATACGGAAAGATCTGATGTTCTGCTAAAAGATTTTCCGTAAGTTCATACATTTCTGCCCCTTGCTCATCAGGGGGCAGAGAGATTTTTTTCTTTTTATAAAGGGCGGCGTAAGGTGTCCCAGATTCAATGGTGAGCTGATAAAGGGAAAGATGATTCGGCTTGAAAGAAAGGGCTTCTTTTAATTCCTTTTCCCAAGCCGAGACGCTTTGCCCTGAACGGGCATAAATCAGATCAAAAGAAACACGATCAAAAACGCTCCGTGCCATTTCCAAAGCCTGCAAAGCCTCTGAGACGCTATGTTCCCGGCCAAGCGTTTTTAAATCTGTAGGGTTAAGACTTTGAATACCGAGGGAAAGACGATTAACGCCAGCCTCATGGAAAGATTTAAATTTTTCTTTTTCAGAGCTGGTCGGATTTGCCTCTAACGTGATTTCAGGCATTTCCTCTTGATGCGGCAAGGCCGAAAGACTTAAAGAAATGAGTTTTTCGACAAGGGAAGGTTTCATTAAAGAAGGTGTTCCGCCACCGAAAAAGAGAGAGGAAATATGGGTATAACCGGCTAATTTTGCCCGTTTTAAAGTGTTTTTCAATTCTATAATGAGCGCCTCTCCCATCGCATCTGCGGAGAGGTTGCGCTGTATATGAGAGTTAAAATCGCAATAAGGGCATTTGGAAAGACAAAAAGGCCAGTGAAGATAAAGGGCAAGATTAGACAGGACGTGCTCCAAAAATAGCGGTTCCAACACGCACAAAGGTTGCGCCTGCTGCGATGGCAAGTTCAAAATCAGATGACATACCCATAGAAAGCTCTTTTAAGCCATGTCTTTTTGAAAATTCGGCAAGATGTTGAAAATAAGGCAAGGCAGGTTCGCCATGCGGCGGGATGCACATGAGGCCTTTGACTTTGTCGCCAAATAAAGATTGTGCATGTTCGATAAAATCGTCTGCTTCTTCGGGAGAAATACCAGATTTTTTTTGTTCATGGCCAATATTGATCTGCACAAATAAATCCGGAAGCTTGCCTGTTTTCTCAGAGGCTTTTTTCAAAGCTTTGCAAAGATTAGGCCGGTCAAGTGTGTGAATCGCATCGGCGAATTCACAGGCCATAACAGCTTTATTCGTTTGAAGCGGGCCAATGAGATGAATTTTTATGTCTGGATATTTTGGACGGAGAAAAAGAGATTTTTCCTGCGCCTCTTGAACATAATTTTCTCCAAAAATTCTTTGTCCGGCTTGTAAGGCTTCTTCCAGCGCTGAAATGGGATGAAATTTGCTGACAGCAATTAATTTCACCTTATGGGGATTACGCCCATTTTGTTCACAGGAGTGGCGGATTTTTGAGTGAATCTGTTCTAAATTTTGAGAGATGGAAAGAGGGGACATAAAGAATGAGGCATGCTTTAAAAATGAAAATGTTCTAAAATCCATTTTAGAGCAATTTCCTCTTAGCGGAAAATAAATAAGGTCCTAAAAATATTTATGTCAGATTTCAGACGCCCAATGATAAAAAAAAATCAAAATAAGCATTTTAAAAATAACAAACCAAAAACAACGCCTGATCCGGCACGGGATGCTGCTTGGAAGGCTTTAGGCTATATTCTGGGCGAACGTGAGCCTTTGGAACTCGCTTTAGAGAAAGCTTGCGCTGCGGACATGCTGCCACGAGATCGTTCCACAGCCCATTGGATGATTGCTGGAACTTTGCGTCATTTGGGTGTTTTAGAAGAAATTTTAAAAGAAAATCTGAAAAAAGAGCCGCCTTTTCCTGTTTTCCGTGCGCTGTTACTGGGCGCGGCGCAAATTCTCTTTTTAGACGTTCCGTCTTATGCGGCTGTTGGAAGCACCGTTGATCTTTTAAGGCGGCAGAGTTTTGTGCCTTTTACGGGGCTTGCCAACGCAATTTTGCGGAAAATTGTTCGAGAAGGGGAAAGCGTTCTAGAGACTCTGGATCAGCCCCGTTTAGACACCCCAGCTTGGCTTTGGAAATCATGGGGGAAAAGGGCAAGGGTGATTTCAGAGAGCTATTATGAAACAGCTCCTCTAGATATTACCCTCAAAGAAGGCGCAAAAGAGCCAGAAGGAGCAGAGCGCCTGCCAAATGGGAGTTATCGCTTCCCTGCAGGCACTTCTGTTACGGAAATTGAAGGTTTTGATGCAGGAAGTTTCTGGGTTCAGGATGCGGCGGCTTCAATGATTGCGCCCCTGCTGGGCGATGTTAAAGGGATGGAAGTGGCTGATATTTGTGCCGCTCCCGGGGGGAAAACGGCACAGCTTGCAGCTTCTGGTGCAAAAGTGATTGCTTTAGATAGGGATGCGCATCGTCTAGAGCGTTTAAAAGAAAATATGGAGCGCCTGCAATTAGAGGTGACTTGCGAACAGGCAGATGCGCTGGAATGGCAGCCGGATCATTTACTCGAGGCAATTTTATTGGATGCCCCTTGTTCGGCGACCGGAACGCTTCGACGTCATCCAGATGTTTTGCGTCTAAAAAGACAGCAGGACGTGCGTGCCTTAGCAGAGGGGCAGGCTCTTTTTATTGAGGCCGCTGGTAGAATACTGAAAAAAGGCGGAAAATTGCTTTATGCGGTATGTTCTCTGCAAGATGAAGAGGGGCCGCATCAAATTGAGGCTGCTTTAAAAAAAGGCGGTTGGAAACATATACCGTTTTCAAAGGAAGAGCTTTCTTTTTTGCCTGAGTCTTTAACAAAAGAAGGCTATTTTCGAACACATCCTGCGATGTGGCAGGAAAAAAAAGGGATAGATGGTTTTTTTGCCGCATTACTGATAAAAGAGTAAGGCTTTCCTTCTTTCTTACAAGAAGGAGTAAGTTGGGTGGGGAGCTTTACAGAAATAACGAAATGATTTGTCAGATAAATTGAAATAGACTTGCTCTATGACAATAAATAGGGCATTCCAAAATTCTGACCGATTGGTCATTTTTAAAAAACGCTGTTAGTTTTTTTGGAGTATTGATGGCGCAGGACGAAGATAAATCTGAAAAAAACAGCGGAGAGAATGCGCATCATTCCTCGGATTCACACAATATTTTCTCGCAGGAGAGCCTTTTGACGGAAGAACAAATTGCGCTCTCTAAGGCCTTAGAAGAAGTTGGTGAAGAAAACCAAGAGGCCAACAAAGCGAAGAAAAAACGTCGCTTTTTGATCATTGGTGTTTTATCTGCTGTTGCCATTTTCTTTTGGTGGTATCTTCATCGGAATGAGCAAGAGACAGATGATGCTTATACAACAGGACGTAAAGTTGCGATTGCACCGCATGTATCAGGTTATGTTTATGAGCTGTTAGTTAACGATAACCAGTTTGTGCATAAGGGTGATCCACTGATTCGCATTGATGGGCGGGATTACCTTACGCAGCTTCATAACGCACAAGCACAATTAGCACAGGCGCAAGCCAATTTTGAGGCGGCTGTTTTATCCGCCGAGGTCGCCCGTAAAAATTTCCCTGGACAGCTTATGTCTGCACAGGGAGAAGTTGCAGATGCGCAGGCCAATTTATTTAAAGCACAAACAGATTATGCCCGTCAGCATCGTGTTTTACGTGCAGCGACCAGTCAGTCTGATATTGATGCCTCTACGGCACAGTTGGAAAGCGCAGAGGCTAAAATGGCAGAGGCAAAAGGCCATTTAATTCAAGCCCAGCCTGTTCAAGCAAGAGTTAAGACATCCCAAAAGCAGGTATCGCAAGGGGAAGCTCAGATAAAATCAGCTTTAGCCGCTTTAGAAAAGGCGCAGCTTGATGTTGGCTGGCTCACAGTGCGTGCGCCTTGTGATGGTTGGATTTCTCAACGTTCTATCGAGCGGGGGAATTTTGTTCAGGCAGGACAGCATATTCTTTCCATCGTACCAAAAGAAGTTTGGATCGTTGCCAATTATAAAGAGACACAGCTTACCAAAATGCGTGTGGGACAAGAGGTGAGTATTCATGTGGATGCCTATCCAAATCTTTCTTTAGAAGGGCATGTTGATAGTTTTCAGATGGGGACGGGGGAGAGTTTCAGTACGTTCCCACCTGAAAACGCAACCGGTAACTTTGTGAAAGTTGTGCAGAGGGTGCCGGTTAAAATCTTGATTGATAAGGGTCTTAAAGAGGATCTTCCGCTTCCTTTGGGGCTGTCAGTAACGACACTTGTTGATGTTGGTTATGAGCCGATTGATCCGCCGAAGGTAAAGCCTCCAAAAGATGGTGCAGGAGATGGAAGTTTTAATCTTGAGACAATGGCAGAAAAGGCGTTTTCAGGAAAAAAATCCGATCAGATGGATAAGAAGTTTACGGGAACAAAAAATCTTGATCTCGCATCTCCTTCAGCCTCATCGCCGTTTGCCTCTACAGATCAAGATAAGGCGATGGATCAAACGCTTTCGTCTGTTGAAAAAGGAGAAGATCTTTCAAAACCTGTCTCTTCGATTGCGGATATTGCAGAGAAAGCGGGGAAAGAGGTGGTGCCCGGTCAAACCCTAAAAGATCAGGGAAATATCGGGAAAATCTTATCCAAAGCGATTCCTAAAGATCTTCCACCGCCGCCATCGCCTCCTAAAGCAAAGACAGTTTCTCAGGCTGCGGATAATTTACCTTCTTTGGGGGATATGGAAACGATTAAAAACAAAGCGCTCGCAAAACTTGCAGAATTAGGGGTTTCCAAAGAGGCTTTGCTGGATGGTTTTCAAGAGACGGAATCTTCTCTTGAAAGTAAAAATCATGATCCGCTACACTTAAAAGACCCGAATACGCAGGCCGCTTTGCAAAGAATGGCAAAAGAAGCTTTGGAAGGTGTTAAAACCTTGCCAATTTCGCCTGCAAAAAAAGCTGAAATTGAGAAAAAAGTGCAGGATATGGCAGAAACGAATGCCAAAGCATGGGGAATTTCGCCAGAGAGTAGAGCGCTTGTTAAAAATGCGATCAAACAAGCCACTTCGGGCGGAGACCGTAAATATGCAATTGATCCGGAGCTTGAAAAGGAATTGATTAAGGCCGCAACCAGTCGGGATGGCAAGCATCCAAGCCCCCATACTGGCCAAGAGGCAGAGGATACGGTCGCAGGAAAAGCCAATGCGGCTAGCCCTCCCGGCAGTTCGATAGAGAATAAACAAAACGGGCAGAATTATGGCATAGATTCGGAAAAATCAAATGATGATTTCCATATACCGGATCTTAAAGTCGAAAATGGCAAGCCGAATGAGACGCTTATACATGATAATGATTTTGATACAGGGAATGTAAAGACTGAGGGAAATGCACTGGGTGGAAATCCCTTAGGAGCAGGTATCCGCTAAATGGCTGAAACTTTGCAAGAAGCTGTGGATCAAACACAGGAAAAAAAGGCATGGAAGCCGAAATATAACCCTTGGCTTGTGGCTGTTATTGTGACCATGGCGGCCTTTATGGAGGTTTTAGATACAACGATTGTCAATGTTGCACTGCCGAACATCGCCGGGACGCTTGGTATTTCCTATAATGATGCGACATGGGCTTTGACATCATATCTTGTGGCTAATGGGATTGTTTTGACTATTTCAGGCTGGATGGCTCGGACAATCGGACGCAAAAAATATTTCTTAATCTGTTTGGCTGGTTTTACCCTTTGCTCATTATTGTGCGGTGTTTCCAGTTCTTTGGCGATGCTTGTTCTTTGCCGTTTGCTACAGGGATTTTTCGGTGGTGGGTTACAGCCTGTTCAGCAATCTATTATTTTAGATTCTTTTCCACCGGAAAAACGTGCGGCCGCCTTTAGTCTAACGGCGATTGCAACGATTGTTGCCCCGGTTCTTGGCCCCTTGTTAGGTGGTTGGCTGACGTATAATTACGCTTGGAAATGGATTTTCTTTATCAACGTTCCCTTTGGGATTATTACCTGTGTTTTGGTCGGAATTTTTGTGGAAGATCCGCCATGGGAAAAGCCTATCAAAAGCCAGATTGATATTATTGGGATTGCCTTGGTTTCTTTAGGGCTTGGCTGTTTGGAAATTATGGCTGACCGAGGGGAGGAGTTGGATTGGTTCGGATCTCATTTTATTGTGTTGATGGCCGTTATCGGCGTTTCCTGCACGGTTGGGGCAATCCTTTGGCTCTTACATGCTAAAAATCCATTATTGAATTTGGATGTTCTCAAAGATCGCAATTTTGCGGTCGGTACGGTCTTGGTAGGGGCAATGGGGGTTGTGCTTTATGCTGGCGCCATGCTTGTGCCCCAATTTGCGCAACAGATTATGGGATATACGGCAGAACGTGCGGGTATGATTATGGCGCCGGGCGGTGTTTTTGTGATTTTGCTCATTCCTATTGTCGGCATTTTTATGAAGCATGTTCAGCTTCGGTATCTCATTGCAACAGGATTTACGCTGGTTGCCTTTTCTTTTTATTTTTCGGCAAGACTCTATTCCGATACGAGTTTTACTTTTTTAGTGCTTTCTCGTGTTGTGCAGATTGCGCCGATGGCTTTTCTATTCGTGCCGATTTCAACCTTAGCTTTTGCGACTTTGCCCGATAGATTAAATGGCGATGCCTCGGCTATGTTCTCAATGGTTCGAAATTATTTAGGGAGTCAGGCGATTTCATACTCAGGGGCAGGTCTCGTAAATTGTCAGCAGACACACCAGAATGCGATGAGTGGGGATATGCAAACATGGCGGCCAGAGGTGCAGGATTATTTACGGAACGTGGCACAAACGGCGCACGATCAGGGTCTTCCTATAGCGGATGCACAGACTTTTGCAATGGCGAAGCTGTACCGGGAATTTATGGTGCAGGTCGCAATGCTTTCTTATAACAGCATGTTCCATGCTTTGGCACTGCTGTCATTGCTTATGGTGCCAATTTGTTTCGTGGCGTCTTCTATTAAAGGTGGTGGGCCAGCAAGGGGCGGCGCACATTGATAAATTTTTTTCGATTGAAATTAAGGCCGATAAATTTTCAAAAAACTGTTGGCTGTCAGTTGCGCAATTTTTTTAATTGCTTCGGGGCTTTGGTCAACGGAAAGCCCAAAATGAATATGCAAGAGAATTTTTGTTTGGCACATGGCAATAAATTGCTCTGCGGCGAGGTTGCTATCGGCGAGTTTCAAACTGCCTTTGCTGGCATAGGATTCAAACCAGTTTGCCAAGTTTTCCAAGACGGTGCTAAAGCCGTAACGCCAAAAGGTTTCCGCCAAAGAAGGAAAATGGATGGCTTCGGCAACGATAATGCGAAACAGCCCAATAGAGACAGGGGTTGCAAAAATATTAATCAAAGTTTCTGCCGCATGTTCGAGCGCTTCTTGCGGTGGGAGTTCTTTGTCTTGGAAAACTGTGTCCAAATTTTGCAAATGCTGCTTACTGCTTACGCAGAAAAAGGCCGAAAACAATTCCTCTTTATCTGTGAAATGGTTATAAAGCGTCCCTTTGGACACGCCGGCTTTGCGGGCGATGACAGACATCGAAGCGCCACCATAACCTTTTTCCAGAAAAACAAGTCCGGCATCTTGGATAATTTGGTCTCTTTTAGCATTTTTCCGAGCTTCACGTCCGCTTTTAGGAAAAGTGTTGTCCATCGGAGAATTAGAGTAAAAAAGAGGTTTGGCATTCGACATGTAGGAATTTATTCCATGAAAATGGGGGATTTTCTAAAGGGGCAATTAAAGATTAAACTGACCGAACGGATCGGTCACGTTGTTTATAGCAAGGAAGTTTTTTGTGCAGAATAAGAAAAAACAGCACAGCAGCAAATTTCTACTTAAAAGAACACAAAAACTCTCTGCTGGTGCAAGCATGTTCATCATCGGGGGCTGTACGCTCATTGGCCCGCATTATAAACAACCGGTGCCTTATACGCCTCCGAAATATCATACAGATAATAATAACGGAAAATCACCAGCACCTTTTAGTCAGATTGTTGAAAAACCCGGAAATCCGAATTGGTGGGAGGAGTTTAATGATCCCGAATTAACCTCTTTGGAAGTCCGTATTTCCACGATGCATCTTCCGCTGCTTCAGATGGCGGCAAATATTTCCGCCAGTCGTTCTGAAATGATGCTGGCAGGGGCAGAACGTTTCCCAATGTTAGGGGTTCAGGGATCTTATAAGGCAACCCAGCCAAGCTCAAAAGAGTTGGGACAATATATTAATGCAGTTGGTAAAAATACATGGCCAGGCGTTATTTCCGACTTACCATCAGGTGCCCAACAGGCATTGCAACAGACCTCTCAGCAATTTGGTCTAGATCCTAATTCACTTTATAAAGACTACGCAAAAAATACAAAAGTGCCGCTCCTGAATATGTGGAGCTACGGTATTGATGCCACCTATGAGTTTGATTTTTGGGGGCGTTTGGCACGTCAATATAAGGCGGCACAAGCGCAAGCATCGGCAATTCAATGGCGTCAGCGTACGATCTTGATCGCTGCTCAGGCGGACATGGCGCAATATTACCTAAAATTGCGGGGCGATCAGTTGGCTCTGGCTGTCTTGAAAAAAAATTATGATACGTTGCAAATGATGATTAATCTGGCGGAGGAACGGCAGAATAGCGGTTTGGCTTCGGAATCAGAGGTGGATGCACTCAAGGCAAATGCCCATACGATCACTTTGCATCAGCATGATTTGGCCTTACGGACAAATAAAATGCAAAATGCGATTGCTTTGCTTTTAGGATTGCCCCCACATGCTTTGGATGCTGAATTAGGTTTTCATCCCGCTATTCCAAGCCTGCCGGCAGAAGTACCGGTCGGCATCCCAAGTGAGCTATGTCACCGCCGTCCCGATATTGGCGAGGCGGAGGATATGCTCAGAGCGTCCATCGAAGAGACAGGGATGGCTGAGGCGGACTTTTATCCGAAAGTTACGATTGATGCGTCTTTTGGGATGAGTACCTTGTCTTTTAATTCTTTGGCAAATTGGTCAGGAAGCACATGGAGCATCGGGCCAACCATCCAAATTCCGATTTTCCAAGGTGGGCGTTTATATGGGCAGTTACAGCTTAAAAAGGCACAGCAGCGTGCCGCCGCCATCAATTACCGCTCTGTTGTGATGAAAGCATGGCAGGAAGTAGATAATGCTTTTAAAGCCTATCGGGAGACACAGTTTCAAACCTCCGCCGCTTTGGCTTCTGCCGAAGAAAAGGGAAAACAGCGTGATTTGGCCGTTAATGCGTATGCCAATGGTTTGATTACCTATTTAGATGCGTTGAAAATGCAGGCGGATGCAGAAAATAATGAGCTTCAAGCTGTTAATACGTTGGATGCCTTAGCTGAAGGGATTGCAAAACTTTTCAATGCGCTTGGCGGTGGCTGGGAAGAAATTTTACCGAATAAAGGTGGTAAAAAAGAGATGCTCGGGGCGATGCGTGTTCAAGGAGCCTCTCTGACGGTTGCCGGGATGACAGATAACTCCCATCATAAGATTCGTCTCTATAAGGGGGGCAAACGTGTGCCGCCGCCTTGGTTTAAACCGCCATCTCCAGAGGAGATGGACAAGCTGGAGCGTCAAGGCAGTGAATTGGGAACAAGGCTTGGGCTTTATCCGGCGACACCGCCGACAGGAGAGCCTCCAAAATCAAATCCGCAGCAGGAGGAATTTTCAATCAAAAAATCCATTTCTGAAAGCGGTGGGGATATCCCTGATCCTGCGAGTTGTCTGGATGGAACTTGCGGAAAATAAAAGAAAGGCTAGGGGAGATTTTGTTTTTGATAATCTCCCCTTATATTTTAACCTTTTTTAAGGATTAAGGTCGGGTAAAGGATCTTTATTCTGTAGGTAGTGCGGTGCAAGGATGACGCACCAAGGGAAACGGGGATCAAGGCTTTTGCCTGTTTGGTCGGCAACAAAGCCACCACGATCAACGGGAACGTGGGTTAGCGCCACTTGATCCTCAACATTTCCGCCAATGGTTTCAATTTGCCTCCCGAAAGGACTGCCTAAAATTTTACCAGAGGTGACAATCGCACAATGGGCAGGAAAAAACGCCGCTGTTGGCAGACTAAAAAAATTAATATTTCGGGCAGAGCCTCTTCCGGTACAGAGAATATCTCCTTTTCGGGGTGCGTAAGTTGCCGGATTTTTTGCCCGTAATCCATGTGGCGCTATGGCTTTTGCCGCATTGATATAGGTGGCGTGGTTCGGCGCATAGACAAAATGGTTGCCAGCGCCTGCGACACGCATGACATAAGAAATGAAAGCGGCAGACCATGCATGCTGGCCGTCTTCCTTCGGTTTGAAGATTTCACCATTTTCAATGCTGAGACCTGTCCACCAGGCCTCTTTTCCGTAGAGAGGCTGGCCGATCCACCAATATTCGCCAATCCTCTGCCAGAGTCCGGCTTGGCGTTCGGGCTTATTGCGTGGGGGAAGATCGGAAATTTCTCTTGTTTGTCTGGGGTCAATATCAACAGTCACTTGTCCAAAAAGTCGCCATTCCCGCTGTGCAATCGCAACAACATCCTCTCGGTTAAAAGGGGTTATAGATCTTGCAGCATAAGCCGGAACACGAGGGTTATAGGCCGTTATCTCCTCATCCCCATTGGGATGGGTTTGGACAGATGTCGGTATTTCCGATTTAAAATGCGGATGCATACAGGCAGAAAGCGAAAAAAGGAGAGCTGAAATCAGCCCCCCTTTTAAAATCCATGTATGTTTTGAGTTTTTGAGATTTAAACGAAATTCAGACATGGATTTCCCCACCCAATTCTCCTGTTAGGCTTGACGTTCCGGTGGTGCCATAAAGGTAGGCTCTATCGGATCTGGTGTATTTCTTGCAAGAATATCGTTAATTTTTTGATAATCTTCTGACGTTAGAGACCAATCCAGTGCATCTCGAATATTCGTGACTTGTTCCGGTTTACGTGCCCCCCAAAGTGCAATTGTCGGCCCAAGATCCAGAACCCAGCGAATGGCAAGGGAAAGAAGAGATTTGCCTTTTTCATCCGCTAAAGTTTGAAGCTCTTTGATGGCTTTTAAATAATGTTCAAAGCGAGGTGCTTGAAATTTAGGATCTGATTTACGCAAATCATCCCCTGAAAAGACAGAATCTGCCGTAATTTTACCGCTAAGAAGACCGCGGCATAGCGGGCCATAAGCCAGCAAAGCCATGTCATTTTCTTTGACGAAAGGAAGTGTGTTTTTCTCAGTGGCCCGTTCAAAAATATTGAGCGGATCTTGAGAGGTGGAAAGCGGTGCTGCCTGCTGAAAGATTTTCATCTGCGCTGCGGAATAGTTGCTCACACCTAAGGATAAAATTTTGCCTTCTTGACGAAGTTTTGCGAGTTCTTCCGCTGTTTCTTCGATCGGGGTATTGTGATCCGGCCAATGGACTTGTGCAAGCGCAATGGTTTCAACACCAAGTCTTTTAAGAGAATCTTCAATGCCTTGACGAATGGTTGCCGGGCGAGAGTCACGATAGACTTTGCCATTATCCCAGCTTAATCCAACTTTGGTAGCGATGAAAGGCTTGTTACTGAGCATTGCAATCGCTTTGCCAACAACTTCCTCAGAATGACCAAAGCCGTAAACAGGGGCGGTATCAATGAGGTTAATACCGTTATTAACGGCATCATGAATGGTTTTAATCGCAAGATCATCGTCAGAGCCTCCCCACATCCATCCGCCAATGGCCCAAGTTCCTAGGGCGATGCGTAAAACAGAAGAAGGAAGTCCGCCAATTTGAATTTCATTATTTGTAAAGGCTTCGGCCATGGGAATAATCCTTTTTATGAAGAGCGTTTTATCGAGGGAATAAATTTTAAATCTTCCCTTAAAGGGTAACGCATTTCATAGGGATGCGTCCAATTTTTCTCTCTTATTTTGAAGTCTTTTTTTGATAGCAGCAGCAATTTTTTGATTTTTGGCAAATGGCTTGCGCACTCATGGCATCGGCGCCTTTTTCCAGAAGGGCTTGGCTGTCTGGTTCAAGATAGATATAGACTGAAATATAGCCCATTTCCGCTTTGAGGGCATTTTCAATGCGACTGCAAATATCATAAGCCTGCCAGACAGGCATTTCATCCGGCACGGCGAGATGAAATTCAGTGAAGAGATCTTTACCGGCACGCCGCATCCTTAAATCATGGGCTTTTGCTTGTCCGCAGGCATTTTTCAAAATGATTTTATTTATTTTTTCTTGCTCTTCTTCTGGAAGTGCCTGATCCATGAGGGGGTGGGTGGCGTGCCAAAACATTTTTCCGCCCATGATGAGGACATTGACCCCAATCAATAGGGAGAGAACAGCATCTAAACGATCCCAGCCTGTTAAGGGGATGAGCATCACGCCAATCACCAGACCAATACTTGCCCAAATATCGGAAATCATATGGTTCCCGGTAGAGAGCAGGGCGGGCGAATGATTTTTGCGACCCCAACGGACGAGAATCAGTCCCCAAATGAGATTAATAAGACCAGCACCACCATTGAGGGCCGCGCCAAGATGTGGCGTATCAAGCTTAATCGGGTGAAACCATTCAAAAAAGGCTAAGATTCCGATAATAATCCCTGTGATAAAAACAAGCAGAGATTCAATAATGGCAAAAATCGCCTCGGCTTTGGCATGGCCATAAGGGTGATTTTCATCTGGCGGAAGGGCAGCTAATTTTACAGCCCAGATTGCCCCGATAGCGGCGGCGACATTCGCCAAGGTTTCCAGCGCATCTGAAAAAAGCGCCGTGGATCCTGTAAAGAACCAGGCACTTGTTTTGATTAGCAAGACCAGAAGACTGACAGGCAGACAAATCATTGCAAATTTAATGGCTTGTCCGCTTTGTGCGTCATAATCTGTCGGTGTCTGGGAATGCGGCATTTCAGAGAGATCGCTTAGCAGGCATGGGGGGCAGATTCGATCTGGAAAGTTGCGTGAGTGATTTTATAGCGTGCTTTTAAAATTTCTCCGGCCTGTAGGCGAAGCTGATCACTTTTGGCGAGATCATTAATCACTAAATGAACGGTTAAGGCTGTTTCTGTTGTGCTGATTGGCCAAATATGGAGATGGTGAATATCTATAATGCCAGAAAGGCTTTTGAGGGTTTCTGGAATCTCACTGGGATTGATATTCGTGGGGGCAGCATCCAAGGCTAAATTGATGGATTCAGAGAGCATTCGCCAGCTTGCCAGAATAATCATAATTGAAATAATGAGGGAAGTGAGAGGATCGAGGAAGAAAAAGCCTGTCCAAGCCACAAGCAGTCCACTGATAACAACACCAATGGCGAGCACAGCATCGGAAGCCATATGCAAAAAGGCCCCTCGCATATTGAGGTCATCTTTAGACCCCTTCATCAAGAGCAAGGCCGCAATCCCATTGACAAAAATACCGCCTGCCGCAACAGCACTCGCAGAAAGCCCCTGAACGGCAACAGGATGCAAAAGACAGATAATGCTTTCCCAGATGATTCCACCTGTTACCACTAAAAGGAGACCCGCATTGGCTACAGAGGCTAAAATCGTTGCCCGTTTCATCCCATAGCTGAAACGTTCTGTTGGTTTGCGTTTGGAAAGAGCATGACCGAGCCAAGCAGCTGCTAAAGCTAAAATATCGGAAAAATTGTGACACGCATCGGCGAGAAGCGCCAAAGCATTTGTTTTAATTCCCCATAAAACCTCAAAAGCGACATATAAGAGATTAAGAAGCATTGCTAAGCCGATGGCCTTGCCAAACTGACTTGGTACATGGTGGTGATGCCCATGCCCATGCCCATGCCCATGCCCATGCCCATGCCCATGCCCATGCCCATGATCGTGCGTGTGTGAATGGGGGGAATCATGATGGTCATGATGATGGTTGTGCTGTTTTTTCTGCTCTGAACTACCGGAGCAATGGGAAGGATCGCAGGAAAAAAATGTCATAAATAAGGCCGTTGCGCGTTAAGCAGAAAGCAGGGGTGAGGCAGGCTTTCATTTGAAAAATTTTAGCACTCACACGTGCATTAAGGGAATGATTATAGCGTAAAAAAAGAAAGCATAAAATTTTCAGTATATATCAAAAGAGGTACATGGTGGACGTGCCGCATCCAGCCAGCCTTGAAGCTGATAAGAGGCCGCCATTTTATCGACGACAGCGCTACGTTTTTTGCGGCTAATATCCACCTCTTCAATTAAAAAGCGATTAACAACGGAAGAGGAAAAACGTTCATCCCAAAAGGTAATGGGGAGATTTAACGCATCGGCAATCATATGTCCCCAATCTCTTGCAGATTGCGCAGAACTGCCTTCGCTGCCATTCATTTCAAGCGGAAGACCAACTAAAATAGCGCAAATCTCTTCGCCCTTAATTATTTTTTGAATTTCTGGAAGCATCTCCTTGAGGCGACCACGCTTGATGGTGCCCGCAGGGCTGGCAATACTGCGTCCAAGGTCGGAAAGCGCAATCCCAATCCGTACTTTACCGGGATCTATCCCAAGTATTCTGCCTTGTTTGGGTAAAAGTTTTGAGAATTCCTGAGGAGGTAAATTGCAATTTTTGGAATTGGATGTCATCGTTTTGTAAAAAATAGGGATAAAATTAAGATATAACAGGTAAAGTTATAACTTGATATGTTATTAGGGTAGGATGACAAAAATACCTAGTGCATAGAGCTAAAACCTATGCAAGTTAGTTTATAAGAAATTTTTAGGAGATATGTCGTTTATGTCTTTCGATATCACGACCATCACGCGTGTGGCAAAGCTTGCGCATATACGTTTAAAACCTGCTGAACAGGAAAATCTTGGGCGGGATATCAGTAATATTTTGACATGGGTTAATCAGCTGTCTGAAGTTGATGTCGAAGGGGTTGCGCCAATGACAAATGCAGGTGTCGGACAAGACCGCCTGCGTGAAGACAAAGTGACGGATGGAAACTGCGTTAAAGACGTTCTCAGCAATGCACCAGATGCTGCTGGGCCTTATTTTACCGTTCCGAAAGTAGTAGAATGACCGATACAAAAAATAATCTCTTTGATTTATCCTTAGCAGAGGCACGGGATGCGCTTACCGCACGAAAAATCTCTGCTGTAGAGCTCACAGATTCTTATATCAGTGCCATTGAAGATCTCAATCCACGCCTCAATGCTTATTTGGCAACCAATTTTGAGGAGGCACGCCAAGTAGCAAAGCAGTCCGATGAGATTCTTGCCAAAGGCGAGGGGAAGGCTTTAACCGGTATTCCGCTCGGTATTAAGGATCTTTTTGTGACAAAAAATCTCAAGACAACGGCAGGAAGTTTGATGCTTGAGAATTTTGTGCCACCTTATGAAAGCACTGTTTCCGCTAAATTACGTCAAGATGGTGCTGTGGTGCTGGGTAAACTCAACATGGATGAGTTTGCGATGGGATCAGGCAATTTAACTTCTGCTTTTGGCGGGGTTGAAAATCCGTGGAAACGTAAAGATTCCGATGCCAAATTGGTACCGGGTGGGTCTTCTGGCGGTTCCTCAGCAGCAATTGCCGCCGGGCTTGCACTTGGTGCAACCGGGAGTGATACCGGTGGCTCAATCCGTCAGCCATCTGCTTTCTGTGGTATTGCAGGGATTAAACCAACTTACGGACGTTGCTCACGTTTTGGAATGGTTGCTTTTTCAAGCTCTCTAGATCAGGCAGGGCCTATGGCACGTAATCTTCGTGATTGTGCCATCATGCTTAAATCCATGTCAGGACATGATCCAAAGGATTCCACAAGCTCTGTTCAATCCGTACCCGATTTTGAAGCGGCTCTAAAAAGAGGTGTGAAAGGGCTTAAAGTGGGTATTCCGAAAGAATATCGCCATAAAGACCTACCAAAAGAGATGCTGGCACAATGGGATCTAGGGGCACAGCAGCTTAAAGATGCCGGCGCTGAAATCGTGGAAGTTTCGCTTCCTCATACAGATTACGGATTGCCAACTTATTATATTGTCGCCTTAGCAGAGGCCTCCTCAAATCTTTCCAGATATGATGGTGTTCGCTACGGTAAGCGTGTTTCCGGCCATAGCCTTGATGAACTCTATGAAGAAACCAGAGATGCTGGTTTTGGGGAAGAGGTTAAACGCCGTATTCTCTTAGGGACTTATGTGCTTTCTGCAGAGCAATATGATGCCTATTATTTGCAGGCGCAAAAAGTCCGCAGCCGAATTCGTGAAGATTTCGTCAATGTCTTTAAAAAAGTTGATGTTTTATTGGCGCCAACAGCGCCAAGCGGTGCCTTTGCTTGGGATCAAGAGCCGGCAGATCCAATTCAGCGCTATCTCAACGACATCTTTACGGTTCCTGCAAGTTTAGCAGGTGTTCCCGCACTTTCCTTGCCTTCCGGTTTTGACCATCTGGGTGTTCCATTGGGACTTCAGCTAATTGGTAATTTCTTTGATGAGGAAAGCATTCTAGCCGCTGGCGGCGCTCTCGAAAGTGCTATCGGCTTTAACAAGCGTCCAACGCTTTGGGCTGGCAATAGAAAAATGGGAGCTTCAGCATGAGTGAGTGGATTTTAAAAGGACAAACAGGGGATTGGGAAATCGTTGTTGGGCTTGAAGTCCATGCCCAGATCGTCAGTAAATCAAAGCTATTTTCTGGGGCTTCTGCCACTTATGGTGCCGCACCCAATGAAAATGTCAGCCTGGTTGATGCTGCCTTTCCGGGGGTTCTGCCTGTCTTAAACGAAGAGTGCGTTGCGCAAGCTGTGCGTACAGGATTGGCTTTGAAGGCGGAAATTAACAAATTCAGTCAGTTCGACCGCAAGAATTATTTTTACGCTGACTTGCCGCAGGGCTATCAGATTTCTCAATTCTTCCATCCTATCGTTGGGAAGGGCATGCTCACCGTTGAAATGTCAGACGGTACAGAAAGAGAAATTGGGATTACCCGTCTGCATCTGGAACAGGATGCCGGGAAATCTTTACATGACCAAGATCCGACAAAATCTTATATTGATTTAAATCGTGCCGGTGTTGGTCTTATGGAAATTGTGAGTGAGCCGGACATTCGCTCTCCTGAAGCGGCAGGGGCATATGTGCGTAAACTTAGACAGATTTTACGTTACACAGGTTCCTGTGATGGCAATATGGAAGAGGGCTCCATGCGTGCAGACGTGAACGTCTCTGTTCGTCCTGTCGGCGAAAAAGGCTATCGGACACGTTGCGAAATTAAAAACGTCAACTCTATTCGTTTTGTGATGCAGGCGGTTGAGGTCGAGGCGAAACGTCAGGTTGAGGCTTGGGAAGCAGGAAAAACTGTGGATCAGGAAACAAGATTGTTTGATTCGGCTAAAGGGGAAACACGTTCCCTGAGAACAAAGGAAAATGCGCAAGATTACCGTTATTTCCCAGATCCTGATTTGCTGCCTGTTCGCATTTCAGATGAATATATCGAGAAATTGCGCCAGGGCTTGCCGGAACTTCCGGATGAAAAGCGTGCCCGTCTTGAAAAAGATTACGGTATTAATGCTTATGAATCCGGTATTTTGACAATGGAATCAGGGACAGCAGATTTCTATGAAGCCGTTGCAAAAGGTAGAGATCCTCGCTTGGCCGTGAACTGGGTGCTGGGTGATTTCTTTGCTGGCTTGAACCGTACCGGTAAAAGCCTTGAAAACAGTCCGGTTTCAGCAGGGGCGCTCAATAAGCTCTTGGGCTTGATCGAGGATAAAACCATTAACGGCAAGATTGCGAAAGAAGTCCTTGAGGATATGATTGAAACAGGCGAAGACCCTGAAAAAATCATTGATAAAAAGGGCTTGCGTCAGGTCACGGACACAGGTGCGATTCTTAAAGAATGTGAAGCTGTCGTTGCCGAGAACGAAGATAAAGTAGCGGAATATAAATCCGGTAAGGATCGCCTATTCGGATTCTTTGTCGGACAGGTGATGAAACGGATGCGTGGTAAAGCAAATCCGGCTGTTGTGAACGAGGAACTGCATAAAATTTTAGATAAATAAATTTTTTTAGCATTTTCTTTTAAAGAAAGCGGAGGAATGATTTGACGCCTCCGCTTTTTACCCTTAAAACCAGTGACAACAGCGAATGCAGAGAATCTTAAAAATGATTCTCCTGTAAAAAAGAATATGGAGGGGTGGCCGAGAGGCTGAAGGCGCCGGTTTGCTAAACCGGTATAGGGGAAACTCTATCGTGGGTTCGAATCCCATCCCCTCCGCCATATTCTTACTGTATCCCCATTTCCCAAAAATATAAAAATTTTAATTACAGAAGATGATTCTTTGTCGGATTTTGTACGATCAAGTTTCTAAAACTGTACTTAAAAAATGAGGCATTAAAATCATGAGTGAATACACGATCCTACATGACACAGATTATGAAGACCTGAGCGATACCGTCAATCAATGTATGGCAGACGGCTTCCGTCCGCACGGCTCTTTGGTTGTTGTCATGGATAAACAGGGCACCCCCCATTTCCACCAGCCAATGGTGAAATACACCGAAGACGAATAAGAAATAAAATTTTCTTATGCTAGAAAGAAGGCTCATTCTCCAAAAGAGAGAGCCTTTTTCTATAATTTAGTCCATAAAAATTACATTTTACTGAAATAATTTTTAGAAATGAGATTTTTGGCTTTATGTTGTAAATTATTCTGCTTTACTTATGACTACAAGAGATCAGTTGTTTATAAATGCACTAATAATTTCGAGGTAAAAAATGACCAGCAAAAAAGAAAATTCTTTTCTAATTAAAGAATTTGAAATCCAAAATTTGTTTGGTTCTCATTCATTAAAGCTTAGTATGAAAAGAGGCTTAACTGCATTTATTGCTGAGAATGGGGTAGGAAAAACAACGGCATTAATTGCTTTGCATGGCTTGTTAACGCAAAATTTAGATCTTTTACGAGGCATCCCAGCAGAAAAACTTACTTTAACTTTGTCAAAAGGAGATGCTTTTATTTATCCGTTACTGACTTCATCTGAATGGCAAGTTCTTCAAGAAATTCAAGGGATATTTAAATGTACTTTTTGTGAGGCAAAAGATCTTTTACTGGACTTTTTAAAAGGTGAAAGAGAGGCCGTTGAAATTATTCAACGTTTTAGGCGACGTAAGAGAAGTTGGGAGCTGCCATTAAGAGAAATACGTACATACCTAAAGAATTCTGTTATTGCTAGAATTTCAGAAGTTAAAAACACAAGACGTTCTTTAAAAGAGCAACAGCAAAAGACTTTGTATGATTTAAATGAAAAACTAGAAGGGTGGGACGTTCTGTTTTTTCCAACTTTTCGCTGCATTGAGGCGGGGAAGCATGGGGGGGAAGGGATAGATTTTGGAGAGATCTTGGATGAAGAGGAGGAATGGGGCAATGAGATTGAATGTAAATATAATCGTGAATTACGGAATTTAACGCATTACTCTTTGGAAGGTATTAAAGACGACTTAAAACAACTTAACTCGAGAGTTGTTAGACTAACTAATTCTGCCTATAGAGATGCGACAGAAAAATTAGTAGGTTATGTTTTCTTGGATAAACGAAAAGCTACGTGTCTTAAAAATAATTCAGCGCATCCTACTAAAAAAATTAAGAATGTTTTGAGCATATTAGGTCTTTTTGACGAAGAAGATTTGAATTCTATTATTAAAAACCTGTCTGTTTCGTCAGGAAAAACAGAGGGAAATGATACCAAAAAAGAGCTAGTGGATTTTTTTATTTCAAGTCTATTTGAGGGATTGGGTGTGATAGATAACATTCAAGAGCGTTTGCGCGGTTTTTGTACAACCTTAAATGAGTATTTTGATGGTAAAGAATTATACTTAGATTCAAGAACACTAGAGGTAACACTACAGTCGAGAAATAAAAGAGTACTTGATTGGGAGAGTTTGTCTTCAGGAGAAAAGCAAATTACAGGAATTTTAGGAAAACTCTGGTCAAGAAATTCCTATCAAAGGAGGAGTGTTTTGTTACCTAGATTGCTACAAGAAGAGGAATCAAGAACAAATAAAAACTTAATAGTTTTAGTTGATGAGCCCGAATTATCATTAGGGATTAAGTGGCAGAACCGTTTTCTTCAGGATATTATGAAGGCTCCAAACTGTCAGCAATTGATTGTAACGACACATTCGCCCTCTATTGTTAAAAATTTAGGGCCGAATGAGACGCAACCTGTAAGATCTCCAAGAGTTTAAAAATGACACGAGATGAAAAAAGAAAGCTTGATGACTTCAAAGCAGAGGGTGCCTTCTATTCTCCTGCAGTTTTAAAAACAAATTTTCGTACTCGACAGAGTATTCTTAGCTTGAAGGTAGAGTGCGGTAAGAATGTTCCTATTCTTTTTATAGAAGGGCCGGACGATATTGCTGTTTATGAAGATTTTATAAGTAAGTTACAAAAGAGGAAATTTGAGTTTTACATATGTGGAAACAAGAAGACTGTAATTGAATTGTACGAATTCTTTAGGGAAGAAGACTTTATTGGCGCTATTGTTGATCGAGACTATCACGAGAAAAAAGATCTTCCTGATGATCCAACTTTTTATATTTTGCCTTATTATAGCATTGAAAATCTTGGAGCAAATGTAGAGCTTATTGATAAATATATGTGTAAAGCTACACACTCTATTTACACTGATGTTGAGAAAAAAAATGCTGAACATCAGGCTCTATCACCTATAATACGAAAAAATATAATAAACTTGTATAATCAAGGGCTAGAACTTTTTAGGGAAGAATATCATAAGGTTCATTTACTTGGATATTATTATAGGAAAGATCCAATATATAAGAAAAAAGACGTCAATCTTCCCAGCGAGATGAAGAATATTAATAAATTAGGCATTGTTGATAAAAAACTAGTTTTTCAGAAAAAAGAAGTTTCTGATTTTTTTGTTATCCCTGATAATCAGCAATTCGAGCTTAAAATAGATGAAGACTTGAAATCTGCTGAGGAGAACTACTCAGAAGAGTTTAATCGCCTAGACTATAAAAGAGACTGGAGAGGTAAGATCATTTTTCACTTCGCTCAAGAATTTATTAAGTATATGAGGTGTTGTAAAAAAGATGGAAACTATCCTTTTTCTAACTCAGGAAAATTAAAGATACTGGAACTGACCTTGGCAACAGCTTCGCCTTATATGCCAATACCAGAGGGTTTCACCGACTTTTGTAATGCTGTTCTTAGTAAGTGCAAGGCTGTGTAATTCCAATATCAATATCTCCCTTGTTCCTATCCAGTTTCTATGATTAAACTGGTGGATAAAAAAATCTCCAAAAATGGTGCTTTGTCGCTTGTTGGATCCTTTCGTCCTCCATACTTTTGTCGCTAGGGGTTTTTCATCTTTCTAAAGCGATTACAGGGGAGAGGGCAGAATTTGTCAAAGTGACGCCTGTTATATGGCAGGAGATACAGACTCCACGGCAGGTTTACGGGGATTTATTTCACGATATTCAGGTTAATTAGATTTATCCTGGCTAAAAGGATTTTCTGGATGCAGAGTCGAACGAAGATCCACAAAAAATTCTTAGCCTTTATCATTAGTAGAAAAATAACCCCCATTTTTTTCTGAAAAATTTTACATATCAGCATTTTAAGCACGCTACGATACATCGGGCGCATCCGCCAAAAGGCCAGCCTTTGGACGAATCCATTTTTGCGTCAGCCTGTTTATACGAAAAAGGGGAGTTCGCCTCTTTATGCCTAATCCCTATGTGGTGCCGGGAGGACGTTTTCTTGAGGGCTATTATTGGAACATTCATTTTATCATGCTGGCCTTACGTCTTTCCGATCAGGGGAAGCTCGCCGATGGGATGTTAGATAATTTCGTTTATCAAATTGAGACTTATGGCTATATTCCAAATGCTAAACACTCTTATTATCTTTTTATCTTTCACGTTCCTAAACATCATTTTTTGCTTTGATTCTGAAATAGGCACAGCGCTCAAAAGGCGATCGCATTTATACAAAATATCTGCCAACGCTTAAAAAATATGCTTATTGGATGTCTCATGGGGCGGAGAATTTAAAGAATGTGCAGGCCAGCCGTTACGTTGTGTGGATGAAAGATGGCTCGCTTTTAAATCGTTACTGGGACGAGCGTAGCGAACAGCATGAGGAATCCTATTTGCAGGGTCTCAATATGGCGAGGAAAATACCAGATCGACCTGCGTAGGATGTTGGGCGTAATTTTTAATCGCATCTCTAAAAAGAAATTCTCATCTTTTTTCAGAATCGTTTGAAAAAATGGGGGATTATGCTTCTTTTTAGAAGCTTCTTGCCTTTATTTGAAAAGAGACTAAAATGGTCTTATTTTAGATAAGTATATCTCATTTCTTTATTTTTTAAGTGATTGTGTAAGCAAGTGACAGATTTTGACACCTTTGGCTTTGCAGTGCCTCTTCGCCAAGCGATTGAAGCCACTGGATACAAAACCCCAACCCCCATCCAAGAACAGGCTATTCCAAAAATTTTAGAAGGGCGTGATGTTTTGGGGCTTGCCCAGACAGGCACAGGAAAGACAGCCTCTTTTGGCTTGCCAATCCTGCAATTTATTGTGCAAAAACCAACCGCCTATAAGGCTTGGGGTTTTCGGGCACTGATTTTGGCACCAACCCGTGAGTTGGCCTCTCAGATTGCCGATAATATCGGGGATTTTTCCCGTTTTATTAAGGGTTTCCGTATTGCGACCGTTTTTGGTGGTGTCGGACAGGGCCGTCAGGTTGATAATTTGCGTAAGGGCGTTGATGTGCTGGTCGCAACGACAGGTCGTCTGCTTGATCTTGCAAATCAAGGCTATGTTGATTTTTCTGCAACGGAATTTCTGGTTCTTGATGAGGCAGACCGAATGCTAGATATGGGCTTTATTCACGATATTCGTAATATTGCTGCAAAATTGCCGAATAAATGCCAGACAATGCTCTTTTCTGCGACTTTCCCAGATAATATTCGCTCTCTTTCAAATACGCTTCTTTCTGATCCTGTTCAAGTTCAGGTTGTTCCACAACAGACCTCAATTGAGCGTATTGAGCAGAAAATTCTTTTTTTAGAGGAGAAGGATAAGAAAGAAGCTCTTCTTTATCTTTTGAAAAAAGAAAATAAAAAACCGCGCTGTGTTGTCGTCTTTACGTTAATGAAGCATGAAGCGAACAAAATTGCTGCTTTTTTACAGGAAAATGGTATTGAGGCTGCGGCACTTCATGGAAATAAATCTCAATCTGCAAGGGAAAAAGCCATGAGCGGTTTCCGCTCTGGAAATGTTGAGGTGCTGGTTGCTACCGATATTGCGGCACGTGGGATTGACGTTGAGGATGTTTCCTTAGTTGTTAATTATGACTTGCCAAATATTCCGGAATCTTATGTTCATCGGATTGGACGTGGGGGACGTGCCGGCCGTCATGGCTCTGCTTATTCCTTCTGCACACCAGAACAGCGTGCATGGCTTAAAAATATTGAAAAGACGGTTAAGTTGGAAATTCCTGTCGATCTTGAGCAGCCTTTCCATTCCGAGGCGGCGCAGTGGTCAACAATGTCAGCTCCTGTACTTGGGAAAAAACGTGGCGGCAGCGGTGGACGTCGTGGCTCGAATACAGGAAATCGAAAATCTTTTTCCTCTAAAAAGCCAACACGTGCGAAACAATCTCGTTCACGCACTTGATTTAAGGGCGTGAGGAAAGGGTGCGTTACGATTGATCCAAACAATCTCCTGTCACCTTATGGTAAAATTTCCTAAGGTACGTTATTCCCTTATGATAGATTAAGGGAATAACAATATGAATTTTGGAGAGCTGATCGGAATTTGTTTGACCATTGGCGGTGCAGTTTTTGCGCTCAGCCAATTGGTTGATGAGCAATATCCCTTTGCAGGGGGTATTGCTGCCGTTGGCTTGATGCTGTCGGGTTTGGTGCTGTATTATTTTTCGCTCAAAGCCCACGAGCATGCCTTAGCGCTCGCTTTCCATTTTCTGCGCGTCTCTTTTGTCTGAAATGCGCAATATTATTTCAAAATAATTCTCTATTTTAAAAATCCTTCGATAAGAAAAGATTCATTATGAGTATTTTAAACGTTACTAATCTCAGCCTTCGTATGGGAAATCGTAATTTACTCGATAATGCATCGGTGACGATTGATGCCGGGCATAAGATTGGCCTTGTGGGTAAAAATGGTGCTGGAAAATCAACTTTTCTCAACGTGATCTCAGGGGATATTTCCCCGGATGGCGGCTCGGTCACGCTTGCAAACCGTGTCAGCATGGGGCGGGTGAAACAGGAAACCCCTTCAGGCCCGACAAGTGTTTTAGATATCGTATTGGAGGCGGATACGGAACGTGCGAGCCTTTTAGAAGAGATGCAGATCTTAGAGCAAAAAGACCCTTCTTCTGTGCGTCTTGCCGATATTCATGAGCGTTTAAATGCGATTGATGCTTATTCCGCTCCGGCACGAGCGGCGATTATTCTTTCCGGTTTAGGTTTTGATGAGCAGGCACAAGCCCGTCCGATTTCTGATTTTTCAGGTGGCTGGCGGATGCGTGTCAGCCTCGCAGGTGTTCTTTTTACAGAACCTGATTTTCTTTTACTGGATGAGCCGACAAACCATTTAGATATGGAAGCCGCTTTGTGGCTTGAATCTTGGCTAAAGAAATATTCAGGGACGGTTTTACTTGTCAGCCATGACCGTGATTTCTTAGATAATGTCACAGATTCCATTTTGCATTTAGACAAGGGAAAGCTTTCCTTAACCCCGGGCGGTTTTAGCCGTTTTCTCAGAATTAAAACAGAACAAGCTCTCCAGCAAAATAGAGCCGCTGAACGTGTCGCAAAACAGCGTCAGCACATGGAAGCATTTGTTGCACGTTTTCGTGCAAAAGCCACGAAGGCACGTCAGGCGCAATCCCGTTTGAAAGCTTTAGCACGCTTGCCGGAAATTGATTCGGTGATTGAGGAAACCCCTGTCCAATTTGATTTTCCTTCTCCGGGGGAAGTACCGCCGCCAATGCTCAAATTAGAAGAGGTGACCATTGGCTATGGCGATAAACCTATTTTAAGCAATCTCTCTATGCGGATTGATATGGGGGATCGTATCGCCCTTTTAGGACGGAATGGGGAAGGAAAATCCACTTTTGCAAAATTGCTGGCAGGAGATTTGAAACCGCTGTCAGGGGTGATGGATCATTCTTCCCGATTAGAAGTCGGATATTTTGCCCAGCATCAGCAAGAGGCGTTGATTTTAAAAGATACGCCTTTGGACCATATGTTAAGGGTTCTTGAAGATGCAAATATCACAACGGCAAGGGCACAATTAGCCCGTTTTGGACTTGATGTGCATCGGGCGGATACGCAGGTCGGTCAACTTTCTGGCGGCGAGAAGGCACGCCTTCTCTTAGCATTGGCCACACGGAATGCGCCGCATCTTTTAATCTTGGATGAGCCGACAAACCATTTAGATATTGATGCCAGAGATAGTCTTATCCGTGCCTTGATGGCGTTTGAAGGCACTGTCTTATTGATTAGCCATGATAGCTATCTGGTCGAGGCCGTGGCCGATCAAATTCTTGTTGCAGCAAACGGCACTGTGAGCGAATTTGACGGAACAATGGAGGAATATCGCCGTTCTTTGGAGCAGGCCAGTATTTCTAAAAAAAAAGAAAAAGAAGAGGTTCCTGAAACCAAGCAGGAAAAAATTACCCAAGCCAGAGAGGTGAGGGAGAATCGCAAGGAGCTGACACGCTTGCTTGCGCCGCTTAAAAAAGAAATCCGCTCTATTGAAGCGATGCTGGATAAATTGCGTCAGGATCAAAAAAGAATCGAAACGAAATTGGCAGATCCTGCGCTTTATGATTCGGGGAATACGTCCAAAATGGCCACCTTCAATACAGAACTTGCGGCTGTGAATAAACAAATCGAATCTTTAGAAGAAAAATGGCTCTTTAAGCAGGAAGAACTCGAAGGCAAAACAGCCGAAATTCCCTAAAAGTTAGGGGCATAGTTATGATGGATAAGTTCATAGATTCTATAAAACAGTTTTTATCGAGTCCTTTAACTTTGGCATCTATAAGCTTGGTGGCTTCATTCATTGGGCTCTTTGCGCCCACAGATACGCTGTATTACAGTATTATTTCAAAAGGAATTTTAGGAATTTGTGCTGTTTTAACTATGGGCTGCGCTTGGGCAAGCAATTCTCTTAAGAGTGAATTCTTAGAAGAAAAATTTAAGCGGCATTTACTTTCTCCAGAGAGATGGAAAAGTTCAAATGACGTAAATAAAAACGTTGACTATTATGATCCAGATTCGGATTTCTCTATTTGTTATGATTCAAATGCACAAGTTGTTGATCCAGAGTTTGATTTAGAGTGGGTACGTGGAGAATTTGGCTACCATTACCCTATAAATGGTGGCGCTTCTTGGGTCGCTTTAATGCATAAAAATTATATTATTGATACTTTTGCTTATATTGTTTTTGATGGATCTAAAAAAAGCTGTATTGCTCCTGATTATGCATTAATGAAGGGGGGTGGGCGTATCTACTTTTATGTTGAAAATAGTTTAGGTTATTTACTTCATAAATATTATGTAAAAAAGCAGGAGAGGGATTACTCAAAGAATCTTATGGTTTGCTCTGATTTTTCGGAAACAGACTTTAGGAAGTTTGATATTCCAGTTTTTTTGAATGACAAAGAAAAGCTGAAGTTTCTTAAAAAATATCCGTGCAATTTTGAAAATTTTGAATTTTTAGTAGCGACAGGAAGTAGAAAAAAACAAAATGAACTTTTTTACGAAAATATAAAAAGATTTCAGAAATTCATAAAAAAATATAGAAAAAGGTAGCTTAGATGCGGCCTTTTGTTATTTTAGCATTCTACCGATGGCTGTAGTTAAAATATTTGCAGAGGCGGTTTGTATTTTAGGCGAATCAAATCACAGGATGATTCGATCTAGCAAAAAATATGTTTTAAGATTTCTAACTTTTGAGGAATGCTCCACAAAAGGAAGCAAAATGGCGGAGAGGGCGGGATTCGAACCCGCGGTACGCATAACGCACACACGCTTTCCAAGCGTGCGCCTTAAGCCGCTCGGCCACCTCTCCGTTTCTGTGTTTATACCCATATCACTCTGCTTTTATGGTGGGCAAGAGAAAAGTTTGTGTTAGATAGAATAAAATTGAATTTTTTCTGTTTTCGGCGCATTTTTGACCGAAATAAATAGAATATGAGGCGTTTTTCATCAAAATGCCTTTAGTGTATGAGGATCGAGGAGCTATGAAAAACTCAAAACAGAAGATGAAACGCTTTACAGCGAATCTTCTTGGTGCATCAGCGCTATTTTTAACAGGCACGGGGGCGGCCTATGCATTACCAGCTTCCTTAGATGCACATACAGCCTTGGCGACGAATAGTTTTACGTTAAAAAGTAAATCAGGAGAGGTTTATTCACAGGCTGCGGATGTTCCTGTAAATTTCGAGGCCTATACAGAAGCCCTCGCAGGAAATCAGCATACTGCAGAAAAACTGCTTAAAAAGTTAAAGAAAAAAGTCTCTATTGCGAACGCTAAAATTGAGACACGTCTTGGCGGAAAGCATATCGTGCTACGTTCTAAGGCCTGCCATTATAATTTGCGTTTGACAGGCACGAAAGTAACGGAAAAAGGCCTGGTTTCCACTTATCAAATCGCAAAAAACCTTCCTAAAAAATGCGGGGCGGATTCGCCGATCCGTGCCACAGAGACGATTACCCTCAAAGCACGTTTAATCAACACCTCAAAAGGAATCTATCAGCTTCCCGTGCAGGCGGATGGCAGTGCCGTTTCCGCTGTTTTGGCAACATTAGCGCCGAGTGATGGTAATGATGCAGGGCTTTTTGGATATAACTATTTTATTAAATATGCGAATGGTAGCTCTTTAAATTGGAGCTCTGCCGGCGTGATGAGCAATAAGCTCGCACTGGGAAAATCACATACAACCGTTTCTTATTTGATTGCAGAAGCTGTCGGGCAGGGGGCGTTGAATCTTTCTCAGGCCAATATTCATTTGGGTTCCCCTTCGCTTGAAGCGCCAACACTTAAAGTCATGGCACCAAAACCATGTAATTATCAAATGTTTTTAGATAAGCCGTCTGTACACCATAAGAAAAATTCTCTGAGCGTTGATTTTGAAGCGCCAAGGCTTTCTGCCTCATGTCTTAAAGGAAAAAATCCTTTGTCTGTTACCATGACAATCGAGCCTTTAAATATTGATCCGGATGGCACAAATAAAATGGTTGTCGAAAAACGGGATGTGAAATAATTCTCCCTGAGAAAAGGAGGCTCTTGCTTTTCTGTTTGGTATCGGAAGGAAGAGTCTCTTTTGAGAAGCTTGTATAGAGGGGTAAATACGGTGTTAAAAAAAGATTTTAAGAAGTTTGCTCTTTGTCTTTCAGCTGTTTTTCTCTTTTCAACAGATTTCCTTTTGCCGGTTTCTGCTGAGATGGCGGGCGTAGGCGCTGCACCTAAAGAGCAATCTTTGGAACATCCTCAAGATGAGATTAATGTCCACGCAGAGCGCAATGATAAAAACTGTCCGATTACCATTCATCAGGGGAAGATTTTAGGAGCTTCTCATGGCACACATACAAAATATCTTCCTTCTGTGAATATTCCTTATCGGGAAAATTTTACATTTTTTTCTGTTGCTGATGGTGAAAAGACATATCTTGTCCGTCGGCAGGGCAGTTTGCATGTTAAAGATTTCGTGGGTGTGATTGTTTCTGCCCCTTGCCGAGAGAGCGTTGCAGAAGTGGTAAAAATTGGAGAACTTTCCTCTGCAAACACAGATTAAGGTGCCGTAAGAAGAGAGGAATGGCATAAAATGCTCTCTCGGGCAGATATATCAGTTCTTAATTTTATGTAGATTTTTCTTCAGCGCTCAATTTATCATTATTATCGGAAGATTTGATGTCTTCTTCTGAGAATGGGAGGGCAGAGACGATGCTGTTTTGCATTTGATGCTGTTGTGTATAAGCGCTCATAGCTATTTTTGCCTCTGAGGGTGTCAACAGCATTTCATAGGGGCAGTTGGAGAGTTCAGGGACATTGATAAGTTCAAAAGAGAGATTATAGCCAACATTCCCACGGAAATAGGCTGTAACTGTTTTCCCTGGCTTGAGGTCAAAAGTCTTTCCTTCTTGTTTTTGGCATGCGCTTTTTGTGTTTTCTATTTTTCTGTTTTTGATGAGTTTGCCGCTGATAGGATGATCTTTCGGGGAGGAAAGGCCAATAATTTCCCCTGTTACGAGCGTATTGGAAGGTCTTGAAGCCACGTAACGGACGATATAAGAGGCCAGGCCAATAAAAAGCAAAGCGATAAAAATACCGCCAACAATCCAAATCCCATCCTGTAAGGTTTCTTTTTCATATTGATTTTTACGAAGTGCCGCCTCTGTAGAAGGGGCTGGCGGGTAGGAAGCAGATTGAGAATTTGTTGCCATTGCTTTGCGTCATTCTAAAAAAGAGACGATAAAAATGAGAGATAGAATCTTTTCTATGTCCATCATCGGAAATAAGAAATATATTCTATAACATAGATTGATATATAATTTCTCTATGAGAGTGTATGGCTACTTTATGCTTTTATAAAGAGATAAATATAACCCCTTTTATTCTCTTAAGCTTAGGATTCATGACTTCTTTACATTCTTCTCCCTTGCATAAAACTATTTTTTTTGATTTTGACGGTACCTTATCCAGAGGGGATAGCGGTTGGCGTTTTCTTTTGTTTTGCCTGCGTCTGAGAAATATTCCACGTATTCTTTTATGCCTTTTATGGGTATTAAAAGAATTTTTTTTAGGAAAAATGGATAAAAATAAATTTAAAGAATGCTGTTTTGGCAGTGTCTTTAAAGGGCGCTCTTTAAAGGAGATTTTTTATCTTGGAGAGCGTTTTGTGGAGAATCGCCTTCAGGGGAATGTTTTGCTTGTTGAAACAATGCAGCGCTTGGAAAAGCATAAGGCTCAAGGGGATCGTTGTATTCTTGTGAGCGCAAGTCTTGGAGAATATTTACAGTTCTGGGCGGCTAAAAATGGTTTTGAAACCGTCATAGCAACCCGTTTAGAAGTTGGGTTGGATGGACGTGCCACAGGAAGGTTCAAAGGTAAAAACTGCTATGGATCTCAAAAAGTGGTACGTATTTTAAATTATCTTAAAGAAGAGAAATTTCCTAAAAATTCAGTGGCTTACGGCAACAGCAAAGGGGATTTTGAAATGTTGCAGGCGACTTTGGAACAAGATGGAAAGAGTTGGTTTGTTTTGCCAAATGGTAAAGTTCAGTCTTGGAAAGAGCTTTCAAGAAAAAATTTGAAGGGATAAAAGGCGATGAGACAGGTAAAATTTTTAAAGAAAATGACCATTTTAGGCGTGTCTTCTCTTTTGTTGGCAGGATGTTTCCATCATAAAGAAGTAGATCCAAATTTAGTGGATATGAAAAAACCAAGTAAGGCACATCTTGAAGCGTTAAAAGAAAGTGGTGCATTACCACCACCGCCAGAATTACCCTCTCCACAAAGCTATAATTCAAAAAGTCAGTGGGCGCAGGGGAGCTATGCTGGAAGTGGAGAAGTATCGGGGCAAGCACAAAATTCAGGAAATGCCCAGTATAATCCACCACCAGCTGCTTTAGAGCAGGGAAATACGCCTGGAGATACAGAAGACGGTAACGATGTCGATAATATGTAATTCTCTTTAAAATGAGATCCGTTATAGATTTTTAGAAAAAGGGTGAAGTAAGAGCGATGTATCATATTCCTGACCAATCAGGCCGCCGTTTTGTGATTACGGGCGCAAATAGCGGCACGGGTAAAGAGGCAACAAGACGTTTGGCTGAGGCCGGTGCAGAAATTATTATGGCGGTTCGCAATCTTACCTTTGGTGAGATTGCAAAAGAGGACATTTTGCGCCAATTTCCTAGGGCGAAGCTTGAGGTCAGGCATATTGATCTTGCGGATTTAAAAACAGTTGAGAGTTTTTCAGAAAATTTAAAGTCTGATGGTAGGGGCTTAGATGTTCTTATCAATAATGCTGCGGTTATGAGTCCGCCTAAGCGCTACACGACCAAAGATAATTTTGAATTGCAATTTGGCACGAATTATTTAGGTCCTTTTGCGTTGACCAATCATCTTGTGCCGCTTTTACTAAAATCTTCAAAATCTCCCCGTGTTACGACAATGGCGAGTTGTGCTGCGATTATTGGTTTTTTGCTTGGTATGTCTGATTTACAGTCAGAGAAACTTTATTTACCGTTTTTGGCTTATGCACGTTCCAAACTTGCAGACCTTCATATGGCCAATCAGCTTGCAAAAATTTCGGCAGAAAAAGGCTGGAATCTGCTTTCCAATGCCGCACATCCGGGATGTACAAGAACACGCTTGATGATTACAGGCCCTAATATGGGGACGAATAAAACAACACCGTCATGGGTATTTAAATTTATTCCGGCAATGAATCCGGATAAAGGGGCATTGCCATTGATTCAGGCTGCAACGGATCCTAATGCACGTCCAGGAAGTTACTATGGGCCACGCTGGCTGCTTATCGGTAAAAATGGTCGTGTTAAAAAACCAGAATCCTACCGTTGGACAGATGGTGAGAAATTGTGGAAAAAAGCAGAGAAATTAACAGGCGTTTCCTTCGCTGACGAATTATTATAATTGTACGAAGAGCTCCCAATGAAAAATCTATTAAAAACGACACTTGCTTTATCTGCCCTTTTTTCTTTGGGTGGGTGCAGTAGTATGATTCATAATTATTTTGCGGATAATATGGTGGCGTTTTTGCATGGGCAAGGGAGTGATTCTGATGCAACAGCTTGGAAGGATCAGGGAGTGCCTTATGATGAATATTGCTATTATAAGGAGCATCATTTAGCGGTAACGGATTATATGGATCTACTCGATAGCGGTTTGAAAGACGATCAGATTCATCAATGGTGCGATCATCATTATTCTCCAGATCTTATGCGTCAGTTTTCTGATACGGGTATCCATACACCACATGAGCTTAAAATATGGATTGAGAAATTAGGCCTGCCGCAATCTGCTTTTGTTGGTGCGGCTTCATCTGTGGATCGTGAAGTTCAAGTGTTAAATGCGCCGGATGTTTCCGCCATTAAAATATTGATGCGGGCGGTTAATTCAAGAGATGTTTCTGCTGAAGATATAAGAGAGGTTAATTTAGCCTATCCTTCTGAATGGCGTGAGACAGATAAAACCATTGGGACAGCCAGTTTAATGGTTGAAAAAGGGTTAGATGTTTCCGAGGCACGCACTAAATATACCGATGAGACAGAACGTAAAAAATGGGAAGAGGAAGAGGAAGAGTGGGGAAAGGCAACTTTGCAGAAATGTCATGGTGTTCCGACAATTCTTGCTGAAAAAAATCTTGAAGACCCCTTAGCCCTTGTGGGGCATTGTTATGTCTTTCCGCCAGTTCTGCCAGAAAGATGGGGAATGTCTTTAAAAGAGATTAATCCACGAGAAGCGATTTTAGTGCCAAAGAAATTTATGCGTCCGGAAACCTCGCCAATCTTTTTGCATGGTAATGTTAATTTGGAATATTATCGTACGACACTGGTTTTTGGTGAAAAGCCAAAACTATATGAAAATAGCAGTGGCTTGCGGCGGGTTGGCGCAAATTTTGAAGTTATGGCGCATTATTAAGTCTTATGATCTCTTTATTTTCCCAACGGAATGCGCCTTAGTATGAAGAAATTTTTTTCCTCTTTTTTCTGTTCACTGGTTTTTAGTACTGCGTTGTCTTTCTCGCTGAATGGAACGGCGTGCGCAGCATCTCTCGCAGAATCAGGTTGGGATGAGGCCGGAAAATTTGGAGTGGATGAGGCCAAAGAGACTTTTGAAAAAACGTATGGAGAGCATAAAACGACAGGACAGGTCGGTTTTAATGAAGAAGAAGCCGCAGAAGAGGCTGGGATTGCACCTGGAAAAAATAAATTACCTTGGGAAGAAGCCGAAAGTGAGTCTGAAGAAGAGAATGAGAATAATCCAGAGTTGGAGAAAAAAGCTCTTTCAGATGGATATGGCTTAGGGACTGTTCCTGCTTTTGGGGTGGCGGATATCGCTTTGAAAGGAAATTCAGGGGTAGAAAGGCTTCGGAAATTAAGATTAAAAGAAGAGCAGCATAAAGAAGAGGAAGAACGTTTAAAGGAGAAATCAGCAAAGATTGATTATGATCCGATGGCGCAGCGTTTGACATCGGAGGAAAAGGCTGAGTTTCTAGCGCTAACACGGAAAATGAATGCGCAAATTCTTGAACAATGCAAAAAAGACGGCAGGTCACCGGCACGGTGCGTACTTTTTACAACCACGCCCCCCAAAGATGTCATGCGCCATTTGATGAAAATGCCCTTAAAAGAGCTGTTTGCTTGGTCTTTGCAGGCACGTGAAAATTTTGATCCTTTTAAAAATGCTGCTGGTTCTATTCTTTTAAGCGCTGCTGGAACGGAATTACAGGAAAGAGGCTGGTGCTGGGAGGCAGATTATTCCCCACAAAAAGAACATCGTTTTGTCCGTTGTGACGCAGAAGATTTAGAATCTAATTCATTAGGACATTAATAAATTTTAATAGTGTGATTACTTTGAATTTTTCTAGTTAATTTATAATAAAAAAATATTTTGTAAGTAAGAAAATATTTTTTGTAAGTATTTTGTAAGTAATATTATGTTTTTTTAAGTTGGGTTTTATTTGTCAAAAATTGACTTTCCACGAGAAAACTGCTTACTTATATCGTTCTATTGCTAATAGCTTTTAAAAAATAACTAAGGATCTCCATGAGGTTACGAAAAAAAACAGTCCCCTTAAAATTAAGTGATGTCACGATTATTGATGACAAAAAACTTCACAAAGCGATTACGGCCGCTGCTTTGGGGAATGCTCTGGAATGGTTTGATTTCGGGGTTTATGGGTATCTTGTGACGGTTCTTGGTGCTGTTTTCTTTCCAGCAGCCAGTCCGAGCATACAGCTAATTGCTGCATTGGCGACCTTTTCTGTGCCGTTTTTAATTCGTCCGCTTGGAGGAATGTTTTTTGGTGTTTTGGGGGATAAATACGGTCGTCAAAAGATTTTAGCCCTAACGGTTATTTTAATGACCTTTAGTACTTTTTGTATTGGACTTATTCCGTCTTACGCAACGATTGGCGTACTTGCACCGATTGCGCTCTTGGTTTGTAAGATGGTTCAAGGCTTTTCCGTTGGTGGCGAATATACAGGTGCATCTATCTTTATTGCGGAATATTCTCCAGATCGCCGAAGAGGCCTTATGGGAAGTTTCCTTGATTTTGGTTCTATTTTAGGCTTTGTGCTTGGGGCTGGGGTTGTCGAAATTTTGACAGGTCTTGTGGGGCAGCAGGGCTTGATGGACTGGGGATGGCGTTTGCCGTTTTTCCTTGCTTTGCCTTTAGGTTTTGTCGGGATTTATTTGCGAAATGCTTTGGAGGAAACACCAACATTTCAACAGCATGTCAAAGGCTTAGACAAGGTAGATCGTCAAGCACTTGAAGAGGGGCCTAGTGTTCCCTTGAAGAATATTGCTGTTAAATATTGGCGCAGTTTGCTGGTTGCTGTTGGTCTCGTGATCGTGTGCAACGTTACCTATTATATTTTGCTGACATATTTACCGAGTTATCTTGAGCATAATTTAGGTTATAGTTCGAGCAAAGGCGTTCTTATTATCATTGTCATTATGATTGGCATGCTATTTGTTCAGCCATTGGTTGGGTTTTTAAGTGATAAAATAGGCAGACGTCCTTTTATTTGCGCAGGAAGCTTGGGTGCGCTTTGCTTTGCTATTCTGGCCTTTAAGTTGATTGGTTCGCATGTTGAAGCGGCGCTTTTCCTTGGTCTATTTATTTTAGCTATTATTTTGAACTGTTTTATTGGGGTTATGGCTTCCATTTTGCCGGCGCTTTTCCCTACGGAAGTGCGCTATAGTGCGCTTGCAATTTCATTTAATATTTCTGTGATTGTTGCTGGTTTAACCCCAACTATTTTAGCTTGGCTCATTCAGGTAACAGGTAATCTTATGATGCCGGCTTATTATTTGATGGGGGTTGGGGCACTTGGGCTTGTGACAGCTTTCTTTATGAAGGAAACAGCAAATAAACCTTTGCGTGGCGCATCGCCTGCTGCTTCTGATCTTGAAGAAGCAAGAGAAATTTTAGATGAGCATCATGAAACGCTTGCCCAAAAGATTGAAACGCTTGATGGGGTTATTAGTGATCTCGAAAAGACACTTTCTGAAAGTAAAAAAGAGCGCCAAAGATTTATTGATCAGCATCCGCATATTAACTGACGAGAGGATGTCTATTTCCTGTCCTTGAGGAGAGTGAGTTTATAAAATGGATAAACGTGTCACGCCATTAAAATTAGACGATGTCACCATCATTGAAGATAAGAAATTATATCAAGCTATTATTGCCGCGGCGTTAGGCAATGCCTTGGAATGGTTTGATTTCGGGGTTTATGGGTATCTTGTCACGGTTTTGGGAAAGGTTTTCTTTCCCACTGCCAGTCACGGTATCCAGTTAATTGCGACCTTGGCAACTTTCTCCGTTCCTTTTTTAATTCGTCCATTAGGGGGATTCTTTTTTAGTGCCCTTGGGGATAAATACGGGCGTCAGAAAATTCTGGCGTTGACGGTTATTCTCATGACGGTGAGTACTTTTTGTATTGGCCTTATTCCCTCTTATGCAACGATTGGCTTTTTTGCGCCGATTGCTTTGCTGTTATGCAAAATGGCCCAGGGTTTTTCTGTTGGGGGAGAATATGCTGGCGCAACCGTTTTCGTTTCGGAATATTCTCCAGATCGGAAACGTGGCTTTATGGCCAGCTTCCTTGATTTTGGTTCTATTCTAGGCTTTCTTTTTGGGGCAAGTATTGTTGAGCTTATCACCGTTACGCTTGGCTCGGACACTCTAGAATCGTGGGGATGGCGTATTCCCTTTTTCCTTGCGCTTCCTTTAGGACTCGTTGGGATTTATCTGCGTCATGCCTTAGAGGAAACCCCGACTTTTCAGCAACATTCTGAAAAGCAGGAAACAAAAGAAAAGGCAGGAAATAAAGAAAACGAATCAACGACTTTCTTTACAATCGTTTCCAAATATTGGCGCGGTCTTTTGCTCTGTATTGGTTTGGTCATTGCCTGCAATGTGCAGGAATATGTTCTTTGGACATATTTACCGAGTTATCTTGAACATAATCTTGGTTACAGTGCGAGCATGGGACTTTTCATCATCCTTGTTGTGATGATCGGCATGTTGTTTGTGCAACCTGTCGTGGGATTTTTAAGTGATCGTGTAGGACGGCGTCCCTTTATTTTTATTGGGACATTGGGGCTTATGTCCTTATCCATTCTGGCATTTCATTTGATTGGTTCCGGTGTTAGAACGTCACTCTTTGCGGGGCTGTTAATTCTTGCTGTCCTTTTAAATTGTATCATGGGGGTAACAGCTTCTATTTTGCCGGCATTATTTCCAACGCAGGTGCGTTACCGTGCTTTGGCCAGTGCTTTTAATATTTCTGTCGTTATCGCAGGTTTAACACCAACAATTGTGGCTTGGCTGGTGCAATCCACAGGTAATCTTATGATGCCGGCTTATTACTTGATGGGAATTGGGGCAATTGGTTTTGTTACGGCCTTATTTCTCAAAGAAACGGCGAACAAACCTTTGCGGGGTGCACGTCCTGCCGCTTCAGATATTGAAGAGGCAAAAGAATTATTGCATGAGCATCATGATACATTAGAACAACGTGTTTCTGATTTGGATGAAAAGATTTTGCAGCTCAAAGAGCAGGTGAAGGATCTGGAGCAAAAGCGTCAAAGTCTCATTGACCAGCATCCTCATTTAAATTGATCTAATTTAAGAAACAAAAAAAGCACTGTAAAAATTTTACAGTGCTTTTTTTAGAAAATTTTTTTCTTTAGGAAGCGGATGGGGGAGTATTTTCCTGTGTTTGTGCCGCTTGTTGTTTTTTTAATTGTTGCTGTTGGTCATATTGCATTTTTGCGCCCTGCTCTGTGTCCGCATAAGGCTGTTCTTGATTGCCGGTTCCCATCATTCTGGAAATTCCTTCTTGTTCGTTTTCACTGGTGCATCCAGCAAGAAGTCCGACACTGAGCAGGCAGGCGACGCCAGCTAAGGGAAGAATATTGCAAAGTTTAAATTTCATGATTGTTTCCCCATGAAGCGACAGAAGATAAAAAGTGAATGAAATCTATCTGTCTCATTTTTAAATAATGTGCAGCCTGCACAAAGAACTTCTTAAAAGCTTACTTGAGAAACTTCTCAGAGATAAGCCCTCAAAATGGCTTTGTAGAGATAAAAAAAGAGAGCTGTATTAAAACAACTATCTTTTAAGAATTCCTTCAGAAAGGATTAAACAAAATTATGCTTGCGTCTCGTTTGAGAGGCGTACCACTTCTTTCTGAAGATGTTTGATTCTTTCAGATTGAATAATTTCCTGCTTGATTAACCATTGTAAGACACTCCCAATTTGAGAGGGGGTGAGGTTTTTTGTCGCTGTGAGCATTTCTAGCTCTTCGAACATTTCTTTCTCTGTTTTGGCACTTTTTGCTTGAATTTGTGCCGCAGTTAGTTCTCTTCTTGCCTCTGACTCTGCTTTTTCTTTGAGTTTTGCCAACTCTTCTTCAAGACGTTTTTTTTCTTCAGCTGCTTTTTCAGCCGCAAGCTCCTCTTCTGTTTTTTCTACAGATGCTTCTTCCTCTTCGGAAGAGGAGTCTTTTTTTGAAATGATTTCTTCAGGCTCTGATGGGGCCTTAAGGTAAGAGGCGCTAGAGAGTTTAGAGCGATCGGTAGAGGCGGCAGAATCCGTAACCTGTTTTTCTAGATGTGGATGAGCCTTTAGGCTTTCAGCTGGTTTAGAAGAAAAAGGATCTATTTCAGTCATTCTATATTCGCTCATTTCATAAAAGTTGTTGCGTATCTTAATACATTATCTGCTTTTTGGGGAGAGTTTCGTGAAATCAGGCTATTTTTGAGACATTTAAAAGTTCTTCATGAATCTTTTTTGCTGCCATTGCGGGATCATCTGCCTCTGTAATAGGCCGGCCAACAACAATCCAATCGGCGCCTTCTTTAGCTGCTTCGGCAGGTGTCATTGTGCGTTTTTGATCGTGCGTGTCATTGCCGAGGGGACGAATGCCGGGAGTAACGAGAACGGGTTTTTTTCCGAGTTCTTGGCGGAGCCGGGAAAGCTCATGCCCAGAACATACAAGACCGTCTGCCCCGGCTTCAATCGCTAAATTCCCCAATAAGACGGCTTGATCCAGTGGAGAAAGGGGGACACCTGTTTGCGAAAGTGCTTGAGCAGAAAAACTTGTTAAAACGGTTACGGCGAGCAAAATAGGTGGCGCAACTTGATTTTCTAGAGCACCCTCCAAGAGGCCTTCTTTGGCTGCCTTGACCATCTCAGCACCGCCTGAAGCGTGAATTGTTACCATAGTCGGGCGATAGCGCATGAGGGATTTCATGCCTTTTTTCACGGTTGCTGGAATATCGTAGAGCTTTAAATCCATAAAGATAGGAAGAATCTGCTCAATTTCTTTTGTTTTTTCTAGACCAGCACCATAACAATACTCCATGCCTGTTTTGAGCATATCTGTATAAGGGTGAATGGCTTTGGCAATATTTTCTGCTTTTTCCAAAGAGGGCGTATCTAGGGCGACAATCAGGCCTGTACGGTTAGGCAAGCGGAGAGCAGGATTGGCAAGGGTAGAATTTGAGTTCGTCATTTGGTTTTTCATAATAAAAGAAATTTTATAAATATCTGGGCATTCGGCGGAATTTATATCCCTAACGGTCTATTTTATAGCGTTCAATGATTTTTAAGTATATCTTTTAGAGTGTTTTTTCCGGAGCAAATTTTTATAAAGAACGGAATGAAATTTAAAAAAAGAATTATGGCCATGTCTTTATCCAGTTTTGAAATCCTTCCGGAATTTTCCAAGTCCGAATTTGAAAATTTCAAAAAAGCCAGAAAACAGCCTTTAAGCTGGGCTTTCTTAGATTTCTCTTGGCGTCGTCATCGGTATGGTAAACGTATTCCTCAAAAAAAAGGTCGGGATCGTTTCCTTTGGCTTAAGCGAGGCTGGGAGAGCGGGCAGGCGCCTAATTTATTTTTCGACCCTGCTTTTTATGCCACAAAATTTTCGACAAATAACTCTTTTGAGAACCAAACTCCCTTGGAGTTTTATTTGCTCAATGGGCTTTCAGGAGATGCACCACATTGGCTTTTTTCCGAAAAAGAATATTTGCGTTTTAATAAAGGGCTTTCAAAAGAGCATTTTACCTTTGATCTATCAGAATTTGTGCGCCTTTCTAGCGAAGAGGGAAGTTTATTCTTAAATTTCTATGATCATTTCTGTCTTGAAGGGGACAAAAATGCTTATAGACCTCATCGTTTTTTTTCACCTTCTTTGTTTTTGAAAAATTTAGAGGAAAAATCTTTAGCACTTCCTGAGGGGATGGGGGCTTGGCAGTTTTTTCTCAGTCATTTTGAAGATGAGGTGGGTTTCCTTAGAACCTCTTGGTATTTTGATCCGCAATGGTATCTGCAAACCTATCCAGAAGTTTCTGAAGAAATTGAAAAAAAGAAATTCAGTTCGCCGCTTCATCATTATTTAACGAATGAAACACCTTCTGAATTTAATCCCTTACCGTATTTTTCTGAGGCAGAATATCTTTCGCATCACCCTGATATTCAGGGGGCGATTGAAAACGGTCATTTTAGAAATGCGTACGATCATTTCCTTTGCTGCGGGCAAGCAGAGGGAAGAACTTTTTTAACGGATAAAAACGGTTATCCAAGAAATATTTTTCATTTTATTGAAAAAACGCCTGAGGCAGAAGCTGAAATGAAAGCCTTAGAAGCGGATGATTTTTTTTCGCTTTATGTTGCTTATCAATCGCTTGGAAAAGATTTAGAAGATCTGCCAAAGCCTTCTAAAGAGGATCATATCTCTCCCAAAGATTCCCTACAGGATTCCGGGCAGATTATGCGTCTCTCACAGGCACGCCAAGAGGCGCTTTTTACGGTGTTAAGCCGTTCTCCCTTACAAATTTTTACACAAAGTTGGTCAGAAACAATACATACTCAAGCACCTTATTTAAGTGTGGTTTTGTTTTCGCATGGGGATTATGCGGCGTTAATTAGCTCGATTGAGAGTCTCTCTCCCATTTTACAGCAAGGGACAGAGCTTCTTATTGTGACTTCCGGGAATGCAAAAGAGGCAGAAACTGTCCGCACTCTGGTAAAAGGTGAGATACATTTTTGCCATCTTCTTAAAACAGAAGAGATTTTAAATTTTTGGCAGAAGGCGCTTGATACGCTTAGAGGCGGGGTGACCTTATGGTTGGAGGCAGGTGTCCGTTTAAGGAGTGAAAATCTCAAAATGATGATTCCCCGTCTTGAAAATCAAGAATTTTCTGCCATCGGGGGGATTGTTAAAGAAGGTATTAGCTATTCGTGGGGCGGAAACGTCGCCATTGACGGTACTTTAGTCTCTCAGACGATTATGCCAGAAAAAAGGGATGACCTTTTCCAAGGGGAGGTGGAGATAGATTTGCCGGCTTCTGGAATGTTGCTTTTTGATGTTTCGGCAGTTAAAGCAATTTGGCAAAAAATTGCAGGATCTCAAAAGGTTAAAGACCGTATTGTTTGGACAGGACTTTCGGATTTTGAATCACTGGCGTTGAGTTTACGGGAAAACGCAAAAAAAATTCTTTTTTCTCCGAGCTTTCTTGCGTATGCGGAGGGGAAACTTTCCTTTCCAACGAGAGAAAGTCATCTTGCACGTTGGCGGCGAAAGATGTTTCCAAATCTTCTTCTTTCTGAAAAATCTGAAAAGATTACCTTTGTTGTACAGACATTGCCTGACATAGCGTGTGATCCAGATGCGGAAAAGTTTCTCTGTGAGATAAAATCTTTGATGAAAGCAGGCTTTTCTGTTCATCTGCTCGCATTAGAAAAACAAAAAACCGATATTTTAGAGCGTTTTCTTCATTTTGGTTCAAAATTAAGTTGGGAGGAATCTCCCAAAGATCGGGATTTATCGCTTTTAAAATATTTAGAAAATTCCGATTTAATTTGGATCGTGGGGCTTGAGCCCGTTAAAATTTTCTTAGCATTCTGGCAGGCGCATCTTGGCGAAGCACACGCACTGAGTTCCTGTTTATTAGATCTTCGCTTTGAGACAGATTTAGCGCATTGGGATAAAGAGATTTTTGCTCAGATCGTGAAAAATCCCTTACTCGATACTGTTGCTCTTAAAAAAGAGGGGCAAATGCCGATCTTAGATAAATTTCCTGAATTAGAGCAGATCTTTCTTTCTCTTCCGCAGAGAGAGGGAGAGAAGGCTGAATCTATTGAAATTGAAAAATTACGTTTTATCTTCGATCACTCACGTCAGGAAATTTTAGAGCATGAAGTTGAAAAAGATGGATTTTCGGAATTGAAAAGACAAAAAAGAGAGGCCCCACGTCGTCCTTTGAAATTGTTGGAAGATTAAAATGCGTGATTTAAAATCATCTCTTTTGGCGATGACAATGGGAGACCCAGCAGGCATAGGGCCCGAAATTATTTTTAAAATATGGGCGGCAAGGAAAGCATGGAAAATACCGAAATTTCTGGTTTTTGGTGATCCAGATATTTTTGAGAAAGCGGGTAAGGTAAAGGTGATTCAAACGCCGCAGGAAGCATTGGAATTTTTTGATGAGGCTTTGCCTATTTTTCCAATAAAATGCCAAAACTTACCAAAAGCTGGAAAGCCCGACATTGCAAATGCGGCTGCCGTAATTGAATCCATTCGCATTGCTGTTCAATGGTGCCAAGAGGAAAAACTCGCTGGCATCGTGACGGCACCGATTTCAAAAGATATTTTAGCAAAAGGCGGGTTTTCTTTTCCCGGCCATACAGAATATCTGGCGCATTTATGTGGCTTTTCAGGAGAAGAGATCATGATGCTGGCATGTCCGGAACTCAAAGTCGTTTTGGCAACAGTACATGTCTCTCTTCAACGGGCATTAAAAGAATTAACGAAAGAACGCATTATAGAAACAGCTCGGCGAACAGATAAGGCACTGAAACAAGATTTCGGTTTAAAAAGTCCCCATATTGCCGTAGCAGGTCTCAATCCTCATGCTGGCGAAAATGGAAGAATGGGGAAAGAAGAGAGTGATTTTATTACACCAGCAATTATCGCTCTACAGGCAGAAGGGATCAATGTCACAGGGCCTTATCCACCCGATACACTTTTTACAAAGAAAATGCGGGAAAAATATGATGCGGCCCTTTGCATGTATCATGACCAAGGGCTGATACCGCTTAAAACTTTAGCGATGGAAAGAGGTGTGAATATCACCTTAGGGTTGCCGATTGTTAGAACCTCTCCCGATCACGGTACTGCCTTTGATATTGCCTGTGATTTAGGAAAATTGTCTCAAAGTCTTGCCTCAGAGGAAAGTTTGCGCTGGGCATTGATTGAAGCGGAAAAAATCGCTTTAGCCCGCCAGAAAGAAAAAGAGTAAAAAGAATGACAGAAAAATTGAGATTAGGAATCAATATTGACCATTCAGCAACTTTAAGAAATGCGAGAGGCGGAAGTTGGCCAGATCCGGTATTGCTCGCAAAAGAGGCTGTTAAAGGCGGGGCTGATTCGATTACGGCGCATTTGAGAGAAGACCGAAGACATATTCGGGATGATGATATAAAGCGCTTGAGAGCGTTAGCCACGCCTTTAAATTTTGAAATGGCGGCAACGCAAGAAATGCTCGCTATTGCTTTGGAGCTCAAACCTTTTGCCGTTTGTCTTGTGCCGGAAAGACGCGAGGAACTCACAACGGAAGGCGGATTAAATACTTTTCAGGAGGCACTTCCTGAATTTATTTCCCACTTGAAAAAAGCAGAGATTAGAACTTCTTTATTTGTCGATCCTGATTGTAATCAACTTGAACAAGCCGCTAAAATAGGCGCAGATGCGGTTGAATTGCATACAGGTGCCTATGCAGAGGCATCTTCGGAAGATGTCTTAAAATATGAACTTTCCCGACTTCAAAAAGGGGCCGCTTTTGCTAAAGGAAAAGCCTTGGAAGTGCATGCAGGTCATGGACTTACTTATGAAAATGTCGGCGATGTGGGGGCAATTAAAGAGATTTCAGAATTAAATATTGGCCATTATCTTATTGGAGAAGCCTTATTTACAGGACTTTCAAAAGCGGTTTCAAAAATGCAAATTTATATGAATAAGAAACGTGGATAAAGGTTAAAAAAGGATTAAATTTTTTAAAGAAAGCAAAGATTTCTTTGAAAAAAGCTGATATGTTTCAGCCCGAACAGAGATTTTTATTTTGAACAGGATATTTTATGGCTGATTTTACGCAATCAGAGATCTCAAGACTTGAAGCCGGTTTGCAGAAACTTCTTAAATCCCCCGATATTCGTATTCCGCCAGTTGCCCGCAAAGGGGTGAGTGTTGAAGTTTTGGTCGGGGATGAAACCATTGGCACCGTCTATAAAGACGAGGAAGATGGCGAAGTTTCCTATGCCGTAAATATTACTTTGCTTCAAGAAGATCTCCCAGAAGCGTAATTTTAGGAATTTTTATGCTGACGCCAGAAAAGCTGGAACGCTATTCCAGACAAATTCTTTTGCCTGCCATTGGTGCAGTGGGGCAGCAGCGTCTTAGCGAACTGAAAATTCTTCTTGTCGGCGCAGGGGGGCTTGGTGCCCCCTTGCTTCCACAACTTGTTGGCGCAGGGTTCGGTCAGATTTTTCTGATAGATCCCGATCGGATTGAACTCGGGAATCTACCGAGACAGACGCTTTACCGTACCTCAGATATTGGCAAATTTAAGGCGGAAGTTTCTGCCGAATGTGCAAAGGCGCTTAATCCCGAAACCATTGTCACGCCGATTTGTGAATATCTAAGCTCTGGTAACGCCGAAGAGATCATTTCAAAAGTCGATATTATTGCCGATGGATGTGATGATCCCAAAACAAGAGGTTTGGTTTCCGATATATGTCGAAAACTGAAAAAGCCCTTGATTAGTGGTGCTGTGCAAGGAACTTGGGGACAGTGGGCAAGTTTTCCTTATCATAAAAATAATGAAATTGCGTGTTATCGTTGCCTCTATCCTGATTTGGAAAACATGCAGGCTGGCGGCTGTGCACTGGCCGGTGTTGTCGGCAGTGTCTGTGCAACCATTGCCGGCATGATGGGAACAGAGATTTTCAGAATGGCTTTGGAGTGGCAAGGTTATGCGGATGAACCTCGCCTCTATATGTGGGATGCAATGGAACGGCATTTAAGAAAAGTTCGGATTGCACCGCATCAAAATTGTCCACATTATGGGCAAAAATCTACGTAGCTTTTCAATATTTGAGGCGGCTTTATGACAAATGTAACTTCTTTTCCACCTCTGTTTATTTTGCTTGCAAGCGATGATCATAATCGGGCGCATGTTGCTTTTTCTTTGAGTTTGGCTGCTTTGGCGCTAGGCCGAGAAGTCACGCTATTTGCCGGCGGAAAATCTGTTCGTCTTTTAGGAAAATTAAGAGCAGATTGTGAAAGCGAATGTTGTCCAGAAGGAAGCGGCGTTCTTTGCCTTGATAAATTGATTGAGGAAAGCGTAGGACTTGGGGCAAGATTAATTGCCTGTGAAACAGGGCTTTTCCAAACAAATTTAAAAGAAACAGACTTGATCGAAGGGGTGCAAGTTGGCGGAATGGTTGGGCTTTTAGCAGAAGTCGGTTCAGAAAATATGATGGTCTTTTAAATTCATTCTTTATCTATAAAGTGAATTGGAAATATGAAAGAGACCCTTAAAAATGTTATTTTTGAAAATGAACTCGCTGAATTTTATTTAAATTCAATTACGGACAGGCAAAGTGTTACAGGGCAGATCACAATTACTAAAAATGGTGAAATCACAGCCATTTTGACAGATCTTCCCCTTTTTTTTCAGAAAGCGCTTCAATCCGCACAAGAAATTTCAGGAAAATTACGTAAACTCCCGCAAATCTGGGGAAAAATTTTAAAAACAGGCCAGCCTTTTTATCTCTATCATCCAGCACTTCTTTCCACTTCAGAAGATTTGGAAGCAAATGACGGTTTAGGGGATTTTGATGTCTTCTGGCAGATTTTAGAAATAGATGCTGCTGTCTTCTTCGATTATGCAAAGAAAAAGACGCATTATCTGCTCGGCTATGCGCCACCGTCACTGCCATATGATTTAAATATCACCTCTTTTATATGGGATTTAGATGATTTTAGAGCGTGGCTCGGTGCTTTTGTACGGTGTCGTTACCAGCCTGATCTCACTTTACAAAAAGACCTTAAAGAAACGGCCGGTGATCGTATTTCCCTGATTGCCGATGGCGAACTCGCTTTTGTTCCGTATGAATTTAAAAGCGAAATAAAAGAATATCGAACCGCATTAGGTAAAATTAAGGTGAGCCGAAATTGCACTTTGGGGGAGACCAGTCTTTTCCAAACGGAAGGGCGGATTAAAACCAGCGGCTTTTTACAGATTACGCCTCATAGAAATTATAATGTACAAGAAGCAGGGACTTTATATTCCGGGATTGAAAGCTTTTTTCGCACATTCGTTTCAAGAGATCAGCAAATACCTTATCCGGAATTGCGGTTAAGTAATGGCCTTCATGCCCGTTTAATCGTACCAAGAATGGCGATAAGACCGCAAAAGACGCAATCTCCGTCTATCTATAAAAATATTTTTCCCTTTAATCAGATGAAGGCGGAATTTGGAGATTACCTTACCCATTATTTAGAAAAATCTAAGATTATCCAGTCAGGCTATTCTGTTTATGTCAAAGATGCCTATTCCCTTGAAAAAAATGAGGCGGCCTTTTTCTTTCTTGCAGCTTCCTTGGAGCATCTCGTTAATCTTTTGCTACATGAAAATTTCACAACAGCGTCTGTTTTACTGTCTGCAATGGAAAAAATTATCGCTTCGTTGGAGGAGGATATTGAGAGTTTAAAAAATTCTCATACTGATATGGCGCTAAAAAATAGTTTGAGAGATTCAAAGGGTAATCTGGAACATATCAAGAAGCAGATTCTAAGCAATGAAAATGCCTCTTTGGAAAAATCCCTCCAGCGGCTGTATTTTAAGAATAGATTATGGCTGGCTATTCAATTCTTGGAATGTGATTTTTCTTGGAAAGAGATACGAAATTTCACGAATGAATTTACATCTTTAAGAAATTACCTCGCCCATCAGGCAAGTATCTTTGAAATCGGGAAGGGTACCTCTGCGGCGATGCGCCTTCTTCCTATTTTGTCAGCGACACGAATGCTGACTTGCGCCATTATTATGAAATCTGTTGGTTTTAAAAAAGAAATGATAACAGCTGCTCTTCAATCCGGCGAATTCACACCGGAAAGAAGCGCCATAACCCCATCCTGCTCTTTTGCTGAATTGTTTAGGTTTGACAGATAGGGAAATCAATAAATATTTTTAAAAGCAACAGAGATTTTTGGGAAAGATAAAGCTGATTTAGAGAGAATATTATCCGTATTAAAAGAGTAAAAAGCTATTTATAAAACCGCCCCATTTTCAGAAGGAAACGAGGCAGTTTTGTTTTAAGAAATAGATAGTTATTCTCTAATTTTTTCTAAAGTCTTTTGCCATGCCGGACGGGAGAGAACACGTCCAAGGTAAGTTTTGATGGCAGGGTAATCTTCAAGATTTGGAAGTAATCTAATACCGGGGAAGACATCCCGTAAGCCCATAAAGCGCAAAGGGAAAGCAATCATAATATCGGCGGCGCTGAAATTATTGCCAGCGATATAATCTTGTTTTGACAAAATATCTTCCAAGAGACCAAGGATCAGATGATATTCATTTTTGAGAAGCCCTTCTAAAGCAGGTGATCTGGCCTGTGTCATCTGTGTGAGAAGGTCTGTTATGGGGGCTGTCATCAGAGTAGATTCCGCAGCGAACATCCAATGTGTATAAGCAGGGAATTCAGGCGCTTTCACATCAGGACGTAAGGAAGCGCCATCAGACGTCTTAGCGCCGTATTTTTCAAGTATCCACGTTACAATCGCACCAGATTCCGAAAGCTTTACATCGCCATCCTCAATAAAAGGTACCCGACCAAGCGGTGTAAGCGCTTTGAGTTTATCAGGGGCACGATGGGTTTGCGGATCACGCTTAAAAGAAACGAGGCGGTAATCTAGTCCCATTTCTTCCGCAAGCCAGACAATACGTTCAGAGCGGGAATGTTCAAGATGGTAAATGGTCAACATTTCTTATTTCCTTGGAAGAGCAGACGATTGTGTCGCTTCTTATTATATATACCGATTAGAGAGGGGTGTGCAGTTCTTTAATCGGCGTACAAGCTTCTTTTAACCATTCAAGGGTATCGCCTTCCAAAAGGGGAGAGAGGTATTTAAGGGTTTCGGCATGATACTGGTTCAGCCAACCGAGTTCCTCTTTATTTAAAAGCGTTGGATCAATGAGGTCTTGATCAATCGGTACAAAGGTCAGGGTTTCAAATTTTAAATGATTTTTCCCATTTCTTCCGATCCCATCTTTGACAGCGAGAATGAGATTTTCAATACGGATACCGTAATGACCGATTTCATAATAGCCCGGCTCATTGGAGATAATCATGCCGGCCTCAATGCCAACAGGGCGAGGTGCTGGCGAAATGGAATGCGGTCCTTCATGCACAGAGAGATAGCTCCCAACGCCGTGGCCTGTGCCGTGATCGTAATCAAGGCCGCCTTCCCATAAGGGCGCTCTGGCCAACGTATCAAGGCGATAGCCAGGGAGACCAGAAGGGAAACGTGCTTTAGAAAGCGCAATATTACCCTTCAAAACCCGTGTAAAAGCTTCTTTTAGCTCTTTTGGTGCTTCTGCTGGGCCGCTCCAGATTGTTCGGGTGCAATCGGTAGTCCCAAAAGGATATTGTCCACCGCTATCAACCAGATACATCTGATTTTTATTTAAAATCGCCGCAGTGTCTTTTTTGGCATGATAATGAGGCAGTGCCGCATTTTTGCCGACAGCGGAAATCGTTCCAAAGCTCAAAGCCTGACATTCAGGGGCAGAAAGGCGAATATTATCTAATTTATCCGCCAGTTCAACTTCGCTCAAATCCGCACCGTTATTTTTTTTCACAAAGGAGAGAAATTTAACGAGCGAGGCGCCATCTATACGCTGTGCTTTTTTATGGCCTGCAATTTCCAGATCATTTTTAATGGCTCTTGGAAGCAGAAGTGGATTTTCCCCCTCAATTGCTTTGGCACTTGCTTTTTCAATCTGTGATTTTAAAAAGACAGGGGTTTCCGCAGGGCAAAAACGGATTTTCTTGTCTTTTAAAAGAGTAAGATTTTCAGAAATTTTATCTGCCGGAAAGAGTTTGATCTTATCATCTTCCAGCGTGCCTTTAAGGCGTGTGGGATCAATAAAAAATTCTGCCTCGCCATTTTGGTGAAAGAGGGCATAGCCCAAAGCAATTGGTAAACATTCTAAATCACTGGCTCGAAGATTGAGCGCCCAAGCAATGGCAGAGGCATCTGTTGCTAAAAAAGCATCTTCTTTTTGACTTTTTAAAAAGGAGCCTAAAGCGAGACGTTTTTCAAAGCTAGTCTGTCCTGTAAATTCGATAGGGTGCGTTTTAACTTCCGTAGCAGGCGGTACAGGGCGGTCTGTCCAAATCTCATCAATAAGATTTTTTTCAACAGGCACCATTTCTAGTCCTGCTTTTTCCCATTTTTTAAGGGAAGGAAGCGTCAGGATGCGTGGATCATACGCAACTTTGTCACCTGTTCTAAGGAGAGATTTCAGCCAATTTTGCGGCGGGTTTTCAACAATATGTTTGCCTTGCCAATTTGGAAAAATTTCTGTTTTTAATTGTTCGGTATAGCGTCCGTCAGAAAAAACGCAGGCATCCTCTAGGGTAATGACGGCCAGTCCAGCACTGCCGGAGAAATTACTGATATAGGCAATACGCTCTGCGGATTCAGGGATATATTCCCCCAAAAATTCATCGTCATGCGGCTGAATAAAGGCCGTAATCCCTTGTTCTTTCATGAGATTGCGGAGCGCTCTCAGCCTTTGTTCAGAAGTTTTTTTATCGGGGGAAGATGTCATCATAAACCTCTAAATTAGGAAATCATTGTTTAGGCATATTAATTTTCTTTAAGGCTAAGGGATAAAAGGAATAAAAAAAAGGCAGGATAGGAAATTCTTCTGCCTTTTTAAAATTTTTCTGTTTTAGGTGATTTTAGCCTCGAAAGAGTTCCTCCCACACAAAATCAATTAAGGCCTTTTCTCGGTTATTAATGGCTTTTGCCTGCCATTTGTCATTTTCAATAAATTCATCAAGTTTGTAATAGGAAATAAATTCCCGAAACCCCATCTTTTTATCTGAAATTTTTGTTAGTGCAGCTTCATTACCATATTTTGCATTGATGCTATGCCTTACAATTGCAAGATTTCCAAAACGATGCAGGTGTTTATATTCATTCCTGATAGGATCACCGTTATCATCTTCGCCGATTTTTTTATTTAACCACGATTTTTCAGCAGCATCCTTTGGGTTTTGGGAAATAATATGATCTAGGGTGAATTTTCCCCCTCGCTTTGCATCAGAATTAAAATTTACCCATTCGATACGGGCAAGATTGCCGCCATTTTGTCGTCGCAAGTAATTTTCATAGCGCCAAAGAATATAGTAACCAGCAGGTTTATTCTCTTGATAGAATGTTTCACTTGTTAAGGCGTTTTGCAGTTGATCGGAAAAGTTTTCCTTATATTTTCTTAATTTATTTGCACACTGTTCTGCATGTCCTTTTTCATATTTAAAGGCATGCGTGCGCAGTTCTGCCTCACCTGTATTGCTTTTCGGTGTATGGATAAAGGCAATATTTAATTCTGCACTGGCCTGCGTAACTGTTTTTAAAGCTTCAAAACCATCTAAGCGTTGAATTTTCAGAAAGAGAGGCCAAAAATAATAAAGTTTTTTTTGGGCAATAAAATGGCAAGCTAGATCATCATTTTCTTTGCGATACTTTAAAATATCACGACAGGCGACATAAGCTTGACGTAATTCTTTGTTAAAATGTGTTATGCCTTCAAGAACATCTTTGCCATTTTGTTTAAGATTTTTGAAATGATAACGAATGGCGTGCTGGATATGTTGCCAGTATTTAGAACGGTTCTTTTCATATTCTTTAGGTAAAAGATGACCGTCCTCATCAGCGGTTAGATCATTTTTATAACCGATGAGGAAATGTGAAAGAATGGCATCTTCTTCAAGCCCATCTGTTTCAGCAGTGATTTCTTCTAGCAGAAGATTGATTTCTGCAAAATTTTTATAAATTTGATCAATGATTTTTTTTGAGTTTTCGTCGCCTTTCATATAGGCCATTCGCATGAGGGAGGCTTTTAATTTCTCTAATTCCGTCAATCCTTTGCCACGGTCATTTTGGAGTTCAAAAATACGTGCAGCGGATTCTTTGGATGGAATGCAATGCGGCCAAATTTCAGCCTTTAAAAGCGCATTGGTGAGTTTTTGGATTCTTGTTTTATCTTCAATCGCCCCGAGCCATTGATTAAAATATTTTTTTGCTTGTTCTAAATTTTTTTTAGCTGGTGTGTCTGCTTTTGGCATTTTTCCGTTAGTAATCAATCTCTGAAAAAAAGCATCGTCTGTTTGCTCTGCGGCAATACCAAAAGGTTTTTGAAGTCTTAAACGGGGATTATGGTTTTCGGTTGTTAAAATTTTCTCTAGGATTTCTGCGTTTTTAGGGTATTCCGCTTTCAGCAGAAGATGAGCTGAAGCAAAAAAGAGCATTGCCGTTGTTAAGCGTTGCTGCCCATCAATAATATCGGAAGTGGTTTGTCGAAAACCTTCTGATTTTGGTTTTTGCGGTGCGTAGAGAATGGCACCATAAAAATAAGGATCATCGAGATTGGCCTCAATTTGATTTTCTAGATCTTCACGGAAATTTTGAAGCTGTTTTAAACCCCACGCATAAGAGCGCTGATAGAAGGGAATTTCAAATTCCCATTCATTCAAAAGTTGCTCCAGTGTCCAGCGTTTAGAATTTTTATTCTGTTCTGTTCATAAAAATATCCTTGTAATTAAAAATTCTTTTTTAAAAGCAGGATCGTCCAGCCATTATCATCCAATCTTTTTTCCAAGGAGAGCCCTGCTTTATCATAAGCCGATAAAACTTCGTCTGCCTGAACAGCTAAAAGTCCTGCTAAAATGGCATAGCCCCCTTTGGCCAAAGCTTTTGAGAGGTCTTGTGCCATTTCACAAAGAGGACCAGCCAGAATATTGGCAAAGATCAATTTGTAAGGCGCATTTTTCAGCGCATGTTCTCCCTGCCAACCGTCAGCCTGATAGGCAGTGATGAGGTGAGTTATCTGATTGCGATCGGCGTTTTCTTTTGTGACACGAACGGCATCGTCTTCGATATCAATACCGAGAACAGGATGCTGCCATAATTTTGCCGCAGCCATTGCCAAGATTCCAGATCCACAGCCCATATCTAAAATATTGCCGTCAAATGTTTCTGGATAGTCTCTGGCAATTTCCTCAAGGGCTTGGAGACAGCCTTTTGTCGTTTCATGCTGACCGGAACCAAAGGCAATGCCGGCATCTAAATAAAGATTGATTCGCTCGGGATGTTCTGGTTTTTCGCCGAGCAAATGACTGCCATTGATGCAGAATTTTTGACCAGCAAGGAGGGGCGGAAATTCCTGTGCGACTTTTTCCAGCCAGCCTTTTTGCGGGACATATTCAATGAAAATATCAGGCGTACAACCTGTCAGAAAGCTGGCAAGATCAAGGGCGGAATCAAGCTCTTCTTGTTTTTCACCGGGGATTTTAATGCCCTCAACTTTCCAAGTGAGATTTTTTTCATCCACTTCAAAAATACTCACAGCCAAGCAGTTTGGCTGTAAGGCTTTTTCAAAAATAGGCGCATCTTTTTCATGCACGGTGAAAGAGATATTTTCTAAAAAACCTTCTGGGATTTCTGAATGGGGCATAATTTATTCCAAATAATAGAGGCTTTATTTTAAGGTCACGTAATCAGCCATGAGGCAGCGTGTTTGGCCATCATCAAAAGTGATTGTTAATTGATTGCCGTTGGCTTCGACGATCACACCCTCACCAAATTTACGGTGAGAAACATCCATACCAATTTTAAAAGTTGTTTGTGCTTCTGTAGATGTTGATGCTGGGCGGAAAAAGAAAGATTTATTTTGTGAGCGTGCGGATTGAAAGCCATAAGCATTTTCTTTCGGTGTCACGCTCGTTGTAAAATCAATCGGGATCTCCCGAACAAAACGTGAAGGGATACAATCCTGCCATGTCCCGTAGACTCGCCGTCTGGCAGCATGAGTAACAATCGCTGTTTTTCGTGCCCGTGTGAGCGCTACATAGGCAAGGCGCCTTTCTTCTTCAAGCGCTTCTGTGCCTCTCTCATCTAGCGAACGCTGAGAAGGAAAAATCCCTTCCTCCCAGCCGGGTAAAAAGACGAGATCAAACTCTAGACCTTTTGCCGCATGAATGGTCATAATGCTGACATATTCATCTTCGGCTTTGAGCGCATCAACGTCCATGACAAGGGCAATATGTTCTAAAAAATCATTGAGAGAAGGGAACTCTTCAATCGCTCGCAAAAGCTCTTGGATATTGTCTAATCTTCCCTGGACATCAGGTGTTGTTTGCGTTTTCCAATAATCAATATAGCCACTGGCTTCCAAAAGCCATTGGATGACTTCGCCATGTGTATCATTTTCGAGGCGATTGCGTCCTTCGTCCATCATTTCGATGAACGCAATGAGCGGGAGACCTTTTTTCCCTTTTAAGAGGCCATTTTGATATTGCGCCGCAAGTGCATTTTGCAAAGAAATCTGTTGTTCCTGCGCTTCTAGACGTAATTTTCCAACAGCAACATTGCCCATTCCTCTACGGGGTAGATTGATAATCCGTTCAAAGGCGAGATCGTCTGCAGGTTGAACAAGGGTGCGGATATAGGCAATGCAATCACGAATTTCGGCACGTTCGTAAAATCCCTGACCGCTAATGATACGATAGGGAATATTTTGGCGGATAAAAGAATCCTCAAAAGATCGTGCCTGAAAGCTTGCACGGATCAGGAGCGCCATTTCTCGAAAAGAGGTTTTTTTTCGGTGCGCTTTTAAAATATCTTCGGCAATGAGATCTGCCTCTTGATTTGAATCTTCTGCAGAAATGATTTTGATTAAATCATCTTTTTTTTCTTGCTGAGGCAATCCAGAGCAAAGTTCTTTTCCAAGGCGGCCTTGGTTATGGGAAATTAACCCGGAGGCTGCACTTAAGATCGTTGGGGTTGATCGGTAATTTCTTTCCAAGCGGATAATATTTGCGCCCGGAAAATCTTTTTGAAAACGTAGAATATTGGTGACATCTGCGCCACGCCAAGAATAGATGGACTGGTCATCATCTCCGACACAGGCAATATTCGGCTGCGTTTTATCGTCTCTTCGGGAGAGAAGACGAAGCCAAAGATACTGAATCGCATTTGTATCTTGATATTCATCCACCATAATATAGCGAAAACGTTTTTGATACTCAGCCAAAATATCAGGATATTTAATAAAAATTTCTGTAATATGTAGCATGAGATCGCCAAAATCACAGGCATTTAAGGCAATTAAACGCTCTTGGTAACGTTGATAAAGCGCAGAAAGCGTATGTTCACCAACTTTGACTTCATCTGTTGCACGTAATTTACGGTAGGTAAGCGCTTTGTCTTTCCAGAGCTGAATTTCATTCAGAGCCTTTTGCGGCGCAAGCACTTTAGGATTCATCCCCAGATCGGCCATGAGCTGTTTAATCAGCCGAATCTGATCGTCACTGTCTAAAATGAGGAAATCACGTTCTAGCCCAACAAGGGGGGCATGTTGTCTCAACATACGAACGCAAAGAGAGTGAAATGTGCCGAGCCAAAGCCCCTCTACAGGACGGTCAAGAATTTTACCGATACGTTCACGCATTTCACGTGCGGCCTTATTGGTAAAAGTCACAGCAAGAATTTGGGAAGGGTAGGCTTTGCCACTTAAAAGAAGATGTGCAAAACGTGTCGTTAAAACGCTGGTTTTTCCGGTACCTGCACCCGCTAAAATAAGAAGGGAACCTTCAGTCTGTTCAACGGCGGCCCTTTGCTCAGGATTGAGTCTGTCTAAATAGCACGCTGGATCAGAGGGAAGAATAAGATGTTTCCTTTTTAGAAAAGGGGAGTCCTTAAAATAATTTCATCTTTCCCCATAAATAGGGAAAGACTCAATTATTTTTGAATTTAAAGAATAATGTCTCAGAGGCCAAAATTCTTTAATTCATCAATGATTTCATTTTGCTGATCCAGCTGCCCTTTTTGAGCGGCTTTTTCATTGGCAAGATTGATCGCGGCATTAAGATCCATCTGGGTACATAGTCCCATAATAACAGGGTCTCTAGGCTTAATATTAGGCGTATTCCAATGTTGGCGTGTACGGATTTTATCAATCGTATCCTTGGTTGTGCCTAATAATTTCACAATCTGCTTATCCTCCATATGAGGATATTGTTTCAGCAAAAAGGCAATTGCATCGGGACGATCATGACGACGTGCTAAAGGTGTATAGCGTGCGCCTTTAGTCCGACGGACAACAGGATTATCCGGCTCAATTTTTTTGAGACGGGCTGTCGTATCAGCCTCACAGCGTTGAATTTCACCTGCCGGAAGCTGACGGTTTTTAACGGGATCATACCCGTTAATGCCTTTGCCGACTTCTCCGTCTGCAATAGCCTGCACTTCAAGCGGATGCATTCCGCAGAAATCAGCAATCTGTTCAAAAGTCAGAGCCGTTTTTTCAACTAACCATACGGCTGTGGCTTTGGGCATCAATGGAGCTGTCATAAAAGAACCGTTCAAAGCAGTGCAGAAAAGAAATTATTTGCCTTTTGGGGCGCCAAGCGTACCAAAACGTTTTGCAAAGCGTGCCACTCTTCCGCCACTGTCGATAATACGATGAACACCAGTCCATGCAGGATGGCTGGTTGGATCAATATCTAGACGGATGCTGTCGCCTTTCTTGCCGTAGCAAGAGCGTGTTTTATATTCGCTGCCATCGCTCATAATAACGTTGACTTCGTGATAATCTGGGTGAATACCTTGCTTCATTAGGTCTCTGCTTCGTTGTAGAATAATTAATTTGGGGAAATTCTTCCTTAAAAGAAGAAAAATTTTCTTCCTTATAGCTGAATTTTCCAAAATCGAAAAGGCCAAAAGCAGAAGCTGGTTTTTGTGCTGATTTTACTTCTGTAAAGAAAGCGTTATGTTTTTTCTAAAAATCATTTATGATCTAAAGAATGAAAGATCATCCGCAACATCTCTCTCCTGCGTTTCCTTTTAAGATCGTTTTTTTAACGATTTCCTGTATCACCGTTTTTCTTTTAGGTTGTTCTTTGCATCCTTTTCAGCGGTTAGGGATAGGAACTTCTTCTCCAGAAGCCCGTTTTTACAGCTATTTTATCCTTCACGGTGCAGCGCAAAGTGCATTGGGTCGAGGGAAACTTTCACCAGCACAAATTAAGATTCTTGTTAAGGCTGACGCACAGGCAAAGCAAAATCTGATAAACAAAGCTTTCGAGGGGAAGATGGAAAGGTCGCTTATTCATTATGAACTTTCGATCCATCCTTAAAGTAAAAAACCCCGCTTTATGAAAAGACGGGGTTTTGTTGTCTGGAAAATATTCCTTCCTTTAGATGTTTCTATTTTGCATGTGGCCGTAGGCGTTTTTTTCCCATTAAAAGGAGTAAAGGCGCTGCAATAAAGATCGAAGAGGACGTGCCAATGACGATTCCGGCCAACATAACCCATGCAAAAGCGGTTAGGGTGCTTCCGCCGAAAAGCGCTAAAGGTAAAGCGGCTAAGAAAAGCGTGCTCGAAGTTGCTAATGTTCGGTTCAATGTTTCATTGATTGAAAGGTTTAGAATTTCAATGAGTGGCATTGTTCGATATTTGCGCAGATTTTCACGTACCCGGTCATAAACAACAACTTTATCATTGGTGGAATAGCCAATAATGGTGAGGAGAGCTGCAACCATAATCAGGTCAAACTCAAACCCTGTCAGGATAAGAAAACCGACCATTTTGGTCAGATCTAGAAGAAGGGTTGCCACCGCAGCAATCGCAAATTCCCGCTCAAATCTGATCCAAATATAGATCATAATCATGCCAAGGCTCAGGAAAAGCGCCAGGAGGCCATCACGGAAAAGTTCCTTAGACACAGAGGCACCAACCGAATCAGTACGCAGAATTTTTGTTCCTGCCGTGTGTTCATTTAGGGCAGATTGGATTTGCGTCACAAGATTTTTGCTATTTTCAGAACTCTCTTCACGGGGTGAGTTTGCAGAAATACGATAATCCTGATCCGTTCCAAAAGATTGAACAGAAGCGGAGATCCCTTTTTTTTCTAGAATTTTCTGAATTTCTTCAGGCGGCTCAGCTTTTGGCGAGTGCGCTTCAATGACGACCCCTCCACGGAAATCTAAGCCAAGCTTTAAACCAGGGTGGAAAAAGAGAATGATGGAAAGTGTTGACAGAAAGGCGGACGTGCCAAGGCCTGCCCATCTTCCTTTCATGAAGTTAAAATGTGGCTGTTTAGCAAAAAAATGCAAAAGTGGTTTTAAACGCATGACAGACCTTAAACTGGAAGCTTTTTAGGACGGGTGCGCGAATACCAGCGCATAATCAAAAGCGGTGTTAAAAGAAGGGTTGTGAACAAAGTTGTTCCAATACCGATCGTAATGGTTAAGGCAAAGTTTCGGACAGGGCCTGCGCCAAAGATGAAGAGCATCACATGCGCTAAAAAGGCGGTGACGTTACTATCAATGACGGTAGCTTTTGCATGGGAAAAACCACTTTGGAGCGCTTGTAAGGGTGGTTTCCCTTTTTCCGTTTCCTCTCTAATACGTGCATTGATAAGGATATTCGCATCCAAAGCCATACCGAGGGTTAATAGAATACCTGCCATTCCAGCCAAAGTTAGGGTGGCTTGGAAGAGGGAAAGTATCCCTAACATCAGACCCAAATTCGCAAGAAGGGAAATATCTGCATAAATCCCGAATTGGCCATAAAAGATCACCATAAAGAGGGTCACAAGCAAGAAGCCAACACCAAGACTTGTAATTCCGGCATGGATAGAGGCTTTCCCAAGGCTTGGGCCAATGCTTCTTTCTTCAATAATTTTGAGCGGCGCAGGCAGGGCTCCGGCACGTAGAAGAAGGGCAAGGTCAGAAGCGCTTTGAGAGGTAAATCCGCCCGTGATTTGTCCATTCCCGCCTGTAATTGGACTCATGATGCGTGGTGCTTCGATCACTTTTTGATCTAGAACGATCGCAAATTGTTTCCCAACATTAGCTTGCGTTACGCTAGCAAAAGCATCTGCACCTTTGCTATTAAGTTGGAAAGTTACGGCCCATCCACCACTTTGCTGGTCAATAGAGGCACCTGCATTGGTGAGGTCTGCGCCATCAACGGCGATATGGTCACGAATAAGAATATCCCGACCTGTTTGCTCATCTTTTAGAAGGGCTGTGCCAAAGCTTTCATTAGGCTGTGCAACCAAACGGAAGGTTAGACGTGCGGTTGTTCCAAGGAGCGTTTTAATTCTTTCGGGGTCGCTGACACCCGGAAGCTCAACCATGATTCTGTTGTCACCTTCGCGCGCAATGGTCGGGTCCATAGCGCCTGTCTCATCAATTCTACGGCGAACAATTTCAATAGCACGGCTGACCGCCTCTTTTGCTTTTGCGTCAAAGGCTTCTTTTTCAAAGCTCAGAATAAAATGACCATTGGTTTCACGGAAGGTAAAAACATTGTCATTCGTTTTCATCAGCTTATTGAGCGTTGCAACAACGATATCATGCTCTTGTGGGGCACGAAGTGAAAATGAAATTTCGTTTTTGCTTTCGATTGCCAGCAAATTAACGTAACCGGCTCCTTTAGCAAGAAGAGACTGTTTTAATTGCTCTCGAAGAGAGTGAAGCTGATCTTTTTCAAGGGAGGCTGTATCAAGCTGCATCAACAGGTAAGATCCACCCTTAAGGTCTAACCCAAGGTGAATTTGACGCCACGGCAATTGTGACATGGGCTGTTTTATAATATTTGGCAGGCAGAATAAGATGCCAGCCAGGCAAATAGCGAGAATCCCTAATAGGCGAAGACGCGTGTAGTAAAGCATAGCGTAAAGAATAATCCCCTTAACATTCGGCGTTCGTACAATGCCGCTTTCTCAGCGAAGGCGCAACTCCAAGAATGAAATTCAATTTTCTTCTAAGTCTGGAGGGGTAAAACGTGTAAGAAAGAGGGCAGAAGAAATGTTGCTTAAAATTGCTTGAAAAGGAAGGCAGGGATTTTATGCCTAAAAGCTTGCGCGTTGGCATTATCGGGGTTGGGCATTTTGGGTATTTTCATGCTCAGAAATCGCACGCCCATCCTTTAGAGCAGCTGGTTGGGGTATTTGATCTTGATCGCCATAAAGCATTTTCGGTTGCTAAAGATTTTGATGTTTCTTTCTTTTCGCAACAAAGCGACCTTTTGGAATCTGTTGATGCCGTGATTATTGCGACACCGGCGACAACACATTTTACCCTTGCAAAACAGGCTTTAGAGAGGGGTAAACATGTTTTTTTAGAGAAACCCCTGTCTGTTAGCAGGGAAGAGGGAGAAGCGCTTATTTCCCTTTCTAAAAAGATAGGAAAAGTCCTTCAGGTAGGTCATCTTGTAACATTTTCTCTACCACCGCAAAAAATTTTAAATTTTATTCCAAAACCGATCAAAATGCAGATGCGTCGATCTGTTCCTTTTTTAAACAGAGGGTCTGATGTTTCCGTTATTTTAGATTTGATGATTCATGATCTTGAGTTTCTTTTTTCTCTCATGGGAGAAAAAGGTGTGCTTTTAGAGGCATGCGGCCGGAAATACCAAACACATTATTTAGATGAAGTAAGGGCAAGTTTTCTATTTAAAAAAACGTGCCGTGTTGATTTGTTTGCCAGCCGTGCGGCTTCAAAGCCTGAACGTTTTTTTCTTATTGAGGGAGAAAAAGGTGCTTTGAAGGTTGATTTTGTCGCGCATGAGCTGTTGTTTTTTGAAAAAGATCATTTGGTAAAACAAATTTCATGGCAAAAAAAAGATCTTTTATGGGAAGAGCATGATGCTTTCACGCAGTCCTGCTTATTTGGCAAAGAGAATGTATCATCACTCGAATCTGCCTATCAGGCGCTATGTATGGCAAATCTTTTAGAAAAAGAGATTATAGAGCAAATACAAAATGCGCCTGATTCGTTTAGTCTTTTAAAGACGAAATAAATTTACCCTTCGGCGTTATTATTTTGAACAGTGAAGTTATAGGTTTGATCGCCTTCTTGAAAATGGAAGATGAAGGGGATTGTGGTTCCTTCTTCGAACGTAGAGTCTTTTTTAGGAACGCAGGCAAGATGGAAGCTGTTGAAGGGGAAAGAAATCGTATTGAGATGGGCGATAGGAAGATTTTTAAAAATATTTACAGCAGCATTTGAGGTCTCTTCTGTCGCTTCAATAGAGGCTTGATTATCTTGAAATTGTCCAACAGATTGGCATTTTTCAGCGCTGATACTTTTTAGAAGAAAATCTTTATTGGCTTTATTTTTTAGAATAAAGCTTCCTTCGATGAGGTCATTCGATGATTTTTTTAAAACAGCGTTTTGAATTTCAATACTGCTTACGGGCGCATTAAGAGTCGATTGGTGCTGATAATTATAGGCCTCTGTTTGAATTTTCTTTGCAGAAGCCGCATTTGAGGAATTCGGGGTGGCAGAAAGCTTTGCGCTGTCATTTGCTTTGTCGGCATAGGCCATTGTGGACAGAGAGGGGATGCATAAAGCCGTCACAGCGAGAGAAAAAATGTGAGATTTTATAGAGCGTTGGCGGTATCTCGAGAGAAAAAACATGGTTAGCTATTCCTAATTATTGTTCAGGGACGTTTTTCTTGCAGGCGTATTGCTTTCCCAAAAGCCTTAAAAAAGATAGAGTAGAAGTTACTCTCATTTTGTAGAAGAAGTAAATTTTAAGGAATTTTTATGTCGGATTCTATTTCCGTCTCTCATCATAAAGCAAATAAAAAACGAACCGGACAACCAAGGCAACGCACTATCGCACGGGCAGGCGCCGTTCAGGCACTTTTTCAATATGAACAATCAGGTGATTCTGTTGATCTTATTATTCTACAATTCAACCAGCATCGTGGTGGCGGGCATCTAGAGCAGTTCGAAGAAGGAAGGGTGCCGGAGGCGGATATGCTTCTTCTAGGTAAAATTGTTCGAAAAGCAGCGCTCAATCAAGAAAAAATTGATGCAGAGCTTTCGGAGATTTTGCCAAAACAATGGCCATTGAAGCAAATCGATTCTGTTTTGCGTGCGATTTTAAGAGCAGCGCTTGCGGAATTGAATGATGGTTTACCAACAGCCGTGACAATTAATGAATATATGGATGTAACACATGCTTTTCTCAGTGATGAGACCGCACGTATGCTGAATGGCATTCTGGAAACAGCGGCAAAACGTCGGGAAGCAGTGAGTAAATCAAATTAAAAAATAATGGAAAGCGTAAAAGTCGAATCTCAAGAAAAAATGGGAGAATTTTCCTTTATCCGTCGTTTTTTTGCGCCCTTGGCAGGTAAAACCGCTTGGAATCTTGGAGATGATGCCGCTGCGCTTCCGCCACTCTCCTCAGAGAGTTGTTTTGTTGTCTCTGTCGATAATTTAGCAGAAGGGGTGCATTTCTTTCCCGAGGATTCTCCGAGGCGTGTGGCTCAAAAACTGTTGCGCCGAAATCTTTCCGATATGGTTGCAATGGGGGCTGTTCCAAGGGGATATTTCCTTTCTCTGGCCTTTAATCCAGAAAATCTTGATGTCGAAGAGTGGTTTGAAGCTTTTCAGCAGGGACTTGCTTCGGATCAGGAAAAATATGCTCTTTCCCTGCTCGGTGGGGATACGACACGGATTAAAGGTGGGATTTTTTTAAGCATAACGATTGTTGGCGAGGTTCATCAAAAAGGAATTTTGCGCCGTAACGGTGCGCAAATAGGGGATGAGCTTTGGGTGACAGGAACGATCGGTAATTCGGCTTTAGGGTTGTTATGTCGTGAGGGGAAGATTTCTGATTCGGATAATATTTTTGCTGAAAGTTATCTTTTACCCAACCCCCCTGTGAAATTTTTAGTAGGGGATATTGCTTCAGCGGGAATCGATATTTCGGATGGTTTGCTACAAGATTTAGAGCATATCGCGGAACAGTCTCAGGTAGGCATTTCTGTAGATATTTTAGATATTCCGCTTTTGCCTCAGGCTCAGCCATATTTTGAGACTCATCCAGATATTATTTTAGAAGGCGGAGATGATTATCAGCTACTTTTTACGATAAATCCCAAAAATAAAGCCCGTATGATGGCACGGGCAGAAGCAGAAAATATACAAGTTACCTGCATTGGTGAGGTTATTCAGGGAAAAGGACTGTTTCTAAAGAATACAGAGGGGAAGAATTTGAGTGGAAAAGGGGGCTGGCGCCATTTTTAAAGCCCCCTTTTTTTTCTTTAAGGAAGCTCTTTTTCAAAAAGACGGTGAACTTTATAAGGTTCTGGGACGAGGGAATCTTCAATAAGATTTCGCATCGGACGGTCTTTGCTGCGTATCCAGCCAAGCTCTACCCAATCAAAATTCATTCCGGGCAGGCCTTCTCTTTTAATGAGTTCATGGATAGCAAGTCCTGGAAAAAGAGAGCCGAGAACGGTTCCGCGGATTTTGTTGGAAACACCAAGCAGAATAACGCGTCCAGATTTAAAGCGGCCACGTAATAGGCGCCAGCCAATTTTAACCCAGCCTAAAAGGGATGGGGAGGATCCGATACCAGCTGACAGCTCATAAACATTTGGAATGACGAGTGCAATCGCAAGCGCTTCGCCGCCTTTGTTAATTTGAACATAATTGTTGGTATGAATAATCGGCTTCATACGATGCAGCATATCTTTCATTTCATAGTCCTGAAGCGGAACGAAATTGTAGGCTGCATCCCAAGCATCATTATAAAGATCACGCAAAATCTCAGCTTGTTGTTGAATTTGCTTTTTAGAAACTTTTTCAATGGTAACGTCCTTGAGACGTCCTGCCCCGATCTCAAGATTTCCGGGGATTTTATAATTTTGAACCTGTTCTGTTTTAATTTCCAGGCGATAACTTAAAAGATCTTCGGTTTGTGTATATCCAGAAGCCTCAATGAGTTCTGCCAATCCTGGAGGGTGCCATGGCGTTTCGACCATGATTTCTTCTTGCTGCCCTGTCACCATAACGCCGGATTCTCCGTTGGAGCTCAGAGTTAGAGGCCCTCTAACGGTTTTAGTATCCTGGGTCGATAGCCAATCTTCAGCGGCTTTTAAAAGTGCAGCAACAATTCTCGGATCAGGAATACAGTCCAGAGCGCCAAAATATCCAATTTTTGTTTGGAGATATTCTTGAGCGACATGGTCAATCAGCGCAGCAATTCGCCCAACAGGTTTATCATCAACCCAGGCGATAAAATACTGATGCTCACAGTGCCTAAAAAGTGAATTCTTTTTAGGGTGAAGCAGAGCTTCTTGTTCCATCTTTAGCGCTGGAACATAGTCAGTATATTCTGCATACAGTTTCTGTGGCAGGGTAATAAAGAGATTTAAATCTTTTTTCCCTGAGACGAATTTAACATTTATTTCCTGAGAATCGGAAATAAATGAAGATAAGATATTGGAAATGGAAGATTGCATACAGTAAGCTATACGCTTACAAATGACCCAAAAGCTAGTCTTTTGGTGAAAAAATAATAATAGAAAAAGTGAGGCGTAGCGTTGACACAGGATCTTACAGGTATCAGCCGTCATATTTTAATTACAGGCGGCTCAAGTGGCATTGGGGCAGAATTGGCTCGGCAATATGCGGAGCCTGGTGTTGCGGTGACGCTTTGGGGGCGTAATCGCCGCCGTCTATCTCAAATTGCCGCTGAGATACAGGCAAAAGGGGCAACTGTTTTTACCCGTCAGATCGATCTCGAAGATTCTGCCGAGGCTATTAGAGCTTTTGCAGAGGCTGATGATGAGCTTCCTGTTGATATTGCCATCCTCGCTGCAGGTCTTTCACATCTGCGCTCTGCAGGAAAATTAATTGAAAGTGCTGAAAGCGCCTTGGCGATGTCTCAGGTTAATTTCACAACACCTGTCGTCATGGCGTGTGAAGCAGCGGAAAGAATGGGGCGTCGCCGTAAAGGTTCTATCGCTTTTATCGGTTCTGTTGCTTCCTTCCATGATTTGCCTCAGGCCTCTGTTTATTCAGGAACAAAAGCAGGAATTGGCAGATTCAGCACAGCCTTAGCGGCAGCAATGTCACCGCATAATGTGAGTGTTACGCTTATTATTCCTGGTTTTATTGATACGCCGATGAGCCAGCGTCTTAAAGGGGTTGGACGACCTTTCATGCTGACCGTTGAAAAGGCTTCTCAGAAAATCAAAGCGGCAATTGATAACCGTAAAATTACGGTGATTTTCCCTTGGCCTTTTCATGTTGCTCGTTTCTTAGAAGCGATTGCACCACGTCCATTGGTTCACAAAGTATTGCGCATTTTTCACGTGATGCAACGTCCAGAAAAAAAATAATATTTATTTAGGTATTTTTATACTAGGACATAAAAAATAAGGGGTTCAGATTATTTCTATTTATGAAAACTCAGAAGGTTTCCCTTGTAAAATCGTTGCGGTTGATATTGGGGGAACCCATGCTCGTTTTGCTATTGCTACGATAGAAAAAGGGCAGGTTCTTTACATGGAAGAGCCCGTTACGTTTAAATGTGCGGAATATGAGTCACTTGCTTCTGCTTGGAAAGCATTTGAGCAGCAGTTAGATTCTCCAATGCCTCGTAAAGCTGGGATTGCGATTGCATGCCCACTTTCAGGAGAGATTTTAAAAATGACGAATAATCCTTGGATTATTCATCAAAGTAAGCTGGTGCAGGATCTTCAGTTAGATGATTTTGTTTTAGTTAATGATTTCTCTGCTGTTGCGCATGCTGTTGCGCATTTGGACCACACGCATTTTCGTCATCTTTGCGGTCCTGAAGAGAATCTTTCTGGGCATAATGATATTAGTATTGTTGGGCCGGGAACAGGTTTAGGTGTTGCTTTATTGCTCCGTCCGGAAGGGAGGCCTTATCAGGTTGTTGAGACAGAGGGGGGGCATGTTGCTTTTGCACCTCAGAATGAGATTGAAGATAAAATTCTTCAAATTGTTCGAAAAGGCCTCTGCCGTGTTTCTTCAGAAAGAATTGTTTCTGGTCCAGGACTTGCCGCAATTTATAAGGCGTTAGGAGAGATAAAAGGCGTAGAAGTTTCAGATTCGATAGATAATCGCACGCTTTGGGTATCAGCTGTTGATGGTAGCGATTTACTTGCTCGTGAGGCTCTAGATCATTTTTGTCTTTCTTTAGGTTCTGTTGCCGGGGATCTTGTGCTTGCACATGGTTCTTCTGCGCTGGTTATTGGCGGCGGCGTTGGTTTTCGGATTTCACATTATTTAGAGAAATCCGGTTTTGCACAGCGTTTTCAGGCCAAGGGACGTTTTGAAAATTTAATGCGTAAATTTCCTGTGAAAGTTATCACTCATCCCGAACCTGGATTATTTGGTGCAGCAGCAGCTTACGCAACGAAAAATTCTTGAATTTGTCTCATGATTGAAAAATCCCCTTCTTAGGGGATTTTTTTGTTAACTATTTTGTTGCAAGAGCCTGATTAAGTTGTTCAAGCATGGCTTTTCTTTGTGAGGAAGGTAATTCAGCAAGTTGTCGATCTTCTTCTGAATTATTTAAGTGCCCGTTTTGAATGCGTTCTAAACTATCCCGTAATTTAATGGCTGCTTGGCGCTCCTGCTGGCGGGCGGAAAGAGCTGGGGCATAATCATCTTTTACAGTAGGTGTTGAGGTCACGGTGCCATTGGATGGTAAGCTTGGGTTGGAATTATTTTCCATTGCTGTCGGATCTGGGGGAGATAATGGGCTGATATGATGTAACGGCTGATTCCCTGCAATGACTTTTTCGGGCTCTACTTGTTCTTCTGGTTGAGGGGCGAGTGTTTTCTTTGCAGCTGGGTGCTCTGTCTTATCTTTCAATGCCGTTTTTTCTTGCATCACACTTTGTTTGGGTGGTGCATCTGTCTTGAAATCTTTTTGATCCTGCGAGTGAAAATAGCTACATCCCGCTAAAAAGGGGAGGCATAGAAATGATACACGTAATTTATTCTGCATAAGTGTTCTAGTCATCAAATCTGAAAAATCGGAAAAGTTACCCTTTGGGAAAAGGATTTCTTATTATAGCCATATATAGAAACATTATGAATGATTTTTAAAGGCTGAAAAAGAAATAAGGGATGGCTCACGCCATCCCTTATTGATAATTACCTAATTTTTTAACATTAGGAATTATTTTGCTTCAGAAGCATCTGCTTTTTTGTCATGGCAGCAATGCTTTTTCTTGCTGTGCTCTTTTTTGTCATGACATTTGCATTTGTGGTGATGCTTTGCTTTTTTATCGGAATCAGCTTCGGCTTTCGCAGCATGGTCATCAGCTTTTACAGCTTTCGCATCGAGATCTGCAGCTTTTTCATCGGCTTTTGCAGCTTTTTTTGCTACTTTAGCATGTGAAGCATCGGCTTTTGCAACTTCTTTTGAAGCTTTGGCTTTTTGTGCATTGTCTTGTGCAGCCTGTTCATTTTGCTGAGCTGCATCCGCAGCGAAAGCAACAGAAGTAAAAGAAGCTGGAACAACAAAAGCAGCAGCGGCAACGGCTGCGATCAAGGTCTTGTATGAAAGACGCATGAGATTTCTCCTAATAGAAGATTAAAAACAAGGCCTAACATAAAAATCCGGCCCCCTCATTTCTTCACAATTGTGAAGATTGGTTCTAATAATAGAGAGATAATGTCTAATCGGCAAAGAGAATTTAAAGGAATTTGTAGAGGTTGGAGTTTTTCTCAATTCTCTCTCACTTTATGTTTTCTTTATATTTAGCTAAAAGGGCTTTCACGGCATCGGATTATTGTAAATTCATTTTGAAATGCAGTGTTTAATAAACGAGCCTAATTCAGTTATCCATCATAAGCGGTAAAGCGTAAGAAAAGGTAAGATTATGAGAAATTCAGAAGATAACACAGCCATTCCAATGGCATTAGCCTATGATGATGTTCTAATTTCACCGGCCGCCTCTGAAATTTTGCCCTCTCAGGCAAAGGTCAACTCACGTCTTACAAATAAAATTGCTTTAAATATTCCTTTGATTTCCGCTGCGATGGATACGGTGACGGAAGCGGGAATGGCCATTGCCATGGCACAAAATGGTGGCCTTGGTGTTATCCATAAGAATTTACGTCCAAAAGAACAGGCATCACAGGTGCGCCGTGTGAAGCGTTTTGAGGCAGGCATGGTGATTGATCCTGTGACTGTTGGGCCAGATCAAACGCTTTCTGAAGTGAAAAATGTGATGGAGACGCATGGTATTTCTGGTCTTCCCGTGATCGAAAAAGACGGTATTCTTGTTGGTATTTTAACCAATAGAGATATGCGTTTTGCTAAAAATATGGAAATGCGTGTTCGTGATCTGATGACGAGTCAGAATCTTGCAACCATTTCTCCAGAAGCAACCCCATCAGATGCAAAAGATATTTTACAACAAAGACGTATTGAACGTCTTGTCGTCACCGATGATGCAGGCCGTTGCGTTGGTCTTATTACGGTTAAGGATATGGAAAAAGCGCAAGCTTATCCTCTGGCTGTAAAAGATTCTCAAGGACGTTTATTATGCGCCGCGGCTGTTGGGGTTGGAGATGCAGAGTTTGAACGTGCAAAATTATTGATTGAAGCAGGAGTGGATGCCTTATTTGTTGATACCGCACATGGTCATTCAGCAGGTGTTCTGCGTTCTGTTGCGAATTTAAGAGATCATTACCCTGAGCTTCAAATTGTTGCCGGGAATGTTGCTGTTCCAGAAGGCGCTTTAGCCTTGATTAAAGCAGGGGCAGACTGCGTTAAAGTGGGGATTGGTCCGGGATCAATTTGTACAACAAGAATTGTTGCCGGTGTCGGTGTCCCTCAGTTTTCTGCGGTTAAAGAGGTCGCTGCAGCTTGTAAGGAAATGAATATTCCAACCATTGCAGATGGGGGAATTCGTAATTCAGGCGATATCGTTAAAGCCTTAGGTGCTGGGGCAGATATGGTGATGGTTGGCTCTTTGCTTGCCGGTTGTGAGGAAAGCCCGGGTGAAACTTTCTTATATCAGGGCCGCACCTATAAATCCTATCGTGGCATGGGATCTCTCGGTGCAATGGCAAAAGGTTCCGCAGATCGTTACTTCCAAGGTAATGTGCGTGATACTTTGAAACTTGTCCCTGAAGGGATTGAAGGCCAGGTGCCGTATAAAGGCATGATGGGTGAGGTTATTCATCAGCTTGTCGGCGGTCTTCGTGCCGGTATGGGATATGTAGGGGCCGCAGATTTGGATGCGTTAAAGAAAAATGTGCGCTTTAGACAGATTACCAATGCCGGTTTACGTGAAAGCCATGTACATGATGTTTCCATCACACGTGAATCTCCAAACTACCGCTACTAAGCGAACAGAAAATTAAGTCTTTTAAGCTGAGGCGGGATATTTTTATGACACCTGGTGCACGTTTTTCTACGGCCATTGAACTCCTAAATGAAATACGTTCAGCAGGGCGTCGTCCTGCGGATGCTGTTGCCTCGGTATTCTTTAGACAGCGGCGCTATATCGGGAGCGGTGATCGCCGTTTCATCTCAATAATTGTTTGGGGTGTCTTACGTCATTGGCGTCGTATTCATTGGCATTTGATACAACAAAAATTTAAAGGGGAGGAAATTCTTAAGAATCTCTTCTCTGCTAAAAAAGAAGAAAGCGATGAGGAATCTTTTTTTTCATCAAGAGAAATTTGTCTCGCTTTTTCTGTGATGGGAACGGGTAGCGTAAAAGCGCTTCAAGCTTCTTTCGGAACAGGCAAATATGCTGCGGCACCTTTAAGTAAAAATGAACTGACTTTGCTGTCACGTTTGGAAGGGCTTCCTTTCGATCATCAAGATCAATCACCTGCGGTGAGAGGGGAATATCCGGATTGGCTTTCGCCCCTTTTAGAAGAAAGCTTTGGTTCTCCAGAAAAGATCGCAAAAGAAGTTGCCGCAATGCAGGCGGAAGCGCCTTTGGACATTCGGGTTAATCTTTTAAAGGCAACCCGAGAAGAGGCACTTTCTGTGCTTCGTAAAGCTGATTTTCCTGCCGAGATCTCTCCTTTATCGCCTTGGGGCATCAGACTACCATCAAGAAGTGCCATTATGTCTTTGGACTTCTTTAAAAACGGTATTGTCGAAATTCAAGATGAGGGCAGTCAGATTGTTGCCCTCTTGGCAAATGCTAAGCCTGGACAAAGGGTTGTTGATTATTGTGCAGGTGCCGGTGGTAAAACAATGGCGATGGCGATGAATATGGAAAATCGTGGGAAAATTGTTGCCTGTGATGTTTCTGAAGTTCGCCTAAATGGTGCTGTAAAACGTTTGCGCCGGGCCGGTGTTCATAATGTTGAACGCCATTTGCTCGTTGAAGGGGACAAATGGCTCAAACGTCACAAAAAAGATTTTGATCTTGTTGTGATTGATGCCCCCTGTACGGGAACAGGGACATGGCGCCGTAATCCGGATGCCCGCCGGACACTTGCACCGATTGATTTAGAAGAGATTATGCAAAAGCAGGAGGAGGTTCTTGAGAAAGCCTCAAGCCTGCTTAAAATAGGCGGATGCTTGCTTTATGCAACCTGCTCCATTCTTGCAGACGAGAATGAAAAAAGAATTGAGAAATTTCTTAAAACCCATCCTGATTTTCAAATGAAAGATCCTGCAACTATTTCTGTCGATTTACCGGAAATTTTGAAAAAACAATTACAGGAAAAGGGCTATATTCGTTTAACACCCGCACAGCATGAGACGGATGGTTTCTTTGCCTGTTTGCTGGAGCGAAAAGAAGCGGATTAAATTTTAAAACAGGAGGTATTTACCTCCTGTTTTTATGTTATTTTAATTCGAGATCAATAAAGCAAGGTACATGGTCTGAAGGCCTTTCGAAATCTCTTGCCTCTTTCATAATTTCAAGAGAAGCTAATGATTCCCGAAGATCAGGCGTGATCCAAAGATGATCTAAGCGCCTGCCTCGGTTGGATTTTTTCCAGTCTTTGTTGCGATAAGACCACCATGTAAAGAGTTTTTCCGGCTCTGGATGGAGGGTGCGCATCGCATCTATAAACCCCTCCTGTTGCCAGAGATGGCATCTTTCGGTTTCTTCTGGTGTATGGCTGACAATTTTTAAAAGTTGTTTATGAGACCAGACATCATCTGGTAGCGGTGCAACATTTAAATCGCCCATAAGAACAGCTCTTTTGGGTGGGTTTTTAGCAAACCATTCTTTTGCTTCTTCGAGAAAACCAAGCTTATGGGCAAATTTAGGGTTTTCCTCGGGGTCTGGAATATCACCCCCGGCAGGTACATAAAAATTGTGCAAATCAATGTGGCCAGTGGAACTTTCAAGGCGTGCAGCAATATGTCGGCAATCTTGCAGTCCTTGCCATTCAGGAAAATCGTCTAAAAGAGTCAATGGATATTTGGAGAGAATGGCAACGCCATTGTAAGATTTCATCCCTTTAAAGAGGCAATGTTCAAAGCCAATTTTTTGGACGCCTTCCAAGGGGAAAAGGGCATCTGTTACTTTTGTTTCTTGAAGGCAAATGATATCAGGATTTTTTTCTTGAACAATCTTTTCCAGAAGGGGGAGACGTAAGCGCAGAGAATTGATATTCCATGTTAGAATACGTAAATGCTTTGGAAGAGGCGGAGAAGAGATTGATTTTGTCATAGCAAATCACTTTAATTGGTTTGTTGAGAGATGAAAATCTTTTGTTATAAAAAAGAAACTATTTGTCAGATTATAAAAGTCTATGGAACATCCCATTTTTTTATCAGCGGAAGCGCATTCTGACATTCAGGAAAAAGACTTAAAGGGTGTTGAGGCGATCCAAAATGCGCTGAAGACTATTCCTTTTCTCCCAGGTGTTTATCGCATGTTGGGTGAAAAAGGGGAGGTTCTATATGTCGGTAAGGCTTTAAGTCTTAAAAAAAGAGTCACTTCTTATACACGTTTGAGCGCATTGCCAGATCGTTTGCGTCTTATGGTTTCCTTAACGGTTTCAATGGAAATCGTTATCACGGCGAATGAGGCGGAAGCATTATTGCAAGAGGCGAATTTTATTCGCCGGATGAAGCCTAGATTTAACATTTTATTACGGGATGACAAAAGCTATCCTTGGCTAATGCTTGACCCCGGAAAAAATCCCGATTTTCCAAGATTGCTTCGACAGCGTGGTAAGCAAAAAAAGGGTCTGACATATTGGGGGCCTTTTGCAAGCGCTTGGGCGGCAGAACAAACCTTGCAAGTTATACAGCGAAGTTTTCTTCTTCGTACTTGTTCGGATTCTACTTTAGCCTCTCGAACGCGTCCTTGTTTACTTCATCAAATTAAACGTTGTTCGGCACCTTGTGTCGGGAAAATTGAACCAGAGGAATATGGGCATCTGGTTGAAGAAACAAAAGAATTCTTGGCAGGTGGGGGGGCAACCCTTCAGCAACAGCTCGGAAAGGAAATGGCAGAAGCGTCTGAAAATTTAAATTTTGAAAAGGCAGCTTTGCTCCGAGATCGTTTGCGGGCGTTTGGCAATATTAGATCTTCAAACGCTATTAATCCTGCCAGTATTGTTGAGGCGGATGTGATTGCGATTGCACAGGATAAAGGGCGAAGCTGTATTCAGGTTTTTTTTATTCGGGGTGGCAATAGTAACGGCAATCGTGCATTTTATCCGGAACATGCAGCAGATGCGGAGGCAACAGAAATATTATCTGCTTTTCTAGGACAGTTTTACGAGGATAAAATTCCGCCCAAAGAGATTATTTTGAGTGATTATCCTAAAGATGAGTTACTCTTACTCGAAGCGTTGGAAATTCGAAGAGAAAAGAAATTATTTTTCCGTTTCCCACAACGTGGAGATCGTAAGGCTGTTCTTGATTATGCCATTATGAATGCAAAAGAGGCTCTTGCACGACATTTATCTGAAAAACTTTCCCAAGAAAAAATTTTAAAGCAGCTTCAAGAAGTCGCAAATTTAAAGGCTCATCCTGAACGTATCGAAATTTATGATAACTCTCACATCATGGGGACTTCACCTTATGGGGTTATGGTGGTGGCTGGTAGGGATGGCTTTATGCGGAATGCTTATCGGAAATTTTCAATTCAGACAGCCAAGGCAGGCGATGATTTTGGCATGATGAAAGAGGTCATGCAACGTCGTTTCTTGCGTATGAGCGCAGAGGAAAGAGAAGGTGAGACCGAGGACTGGACAAGGCCGGATCTTTTACTCATTGATGGAGGAAAAGGACAGGTAAGCGCTGTTAAAGAAATTCTGCAATCATTGGGGATTTCAAATATTCCCGTGATGGGAATTGCAAAGGGGCCAGATCGTAATGCGGGAAGAGAATGGTTCTTTGTTGACGGAAAAGATCCTTTTCAACTTCCTTCAGAGGACTTGCTTCTTTATTATTTACAGCGTTTAAGGGATGAGGCGCATCGTTTTGCGATCACAACGCATCGGAAAGGGAGAGGTAAGGCTTTTTTACATTCAAAACTTGAAGATGTTCCAGGTGTTGGGAATAAACGGCGTCGTGCGCTTCTTGCGCGTTTTGGATCTCTTAAAAATATTGGACAGGCGACAGTTGAGGAGCTGGAGCAAGTGCCGGGTGTAAGCAGGCGTCTATCTCAAGAAATTTATGATTATTTTCACATTTCAGAAAGGGAGGGTGAAATAAACCCGTAATGTATAATTCTAACATGCTTCCAAATCTCTTGACACTTTTAAGAGTTGTTGCAATTCCCATTATTATTCTTTTTTTAGCTTTTGAAACGTCTTTTTGGCGTGTGATGTGTTGCGGACTATTTATTCTCGCCTGTGTTACGGATTATCTGGATGGGGCACTCGCAAGACGCCAAAAAGTTCAATCTGAGCTGGGTCGTATTATGGACCCAATCGCCGATAAATTATTGGTAGCATGCTTACTTTTAGTCTTGGCCGGTTTAGGTCATCTTTCGGATTATGGAACGCTTTATGCGGCTATTTTAATTTTATTTAGGGAAATTATGGTTGGTGGTTTGAGAGATTATGCTTCCGCCGCAGGGTCTAAAATTCCAACAATACGTATTGCAAAATGGAAAACAGCCGTTCAAATGACAGGTTTAGGATTTTTGATCGTAGGGAAGTCTGGTGGGGTCTGGCTTGGGCTTCCTCAGGTTCCTGTTACTTTGATCGGTGCTGTTTTATTATGGATCTCTGTTATTCCAACTTGGATTTCCGGTTTGATTTATTTGCGCTACGCTGTTCAAATCTTTCGTCAAGAAGGAGCTAAGCAATAAAAAACGTCTCTAAAAACCCTTATCAGAAATATGTTGGTATGCGCTCTGCTTGTTTAGGGAGAGTTTCTCTTTTATCTCTTTTGCTGTTATCCGGCTGCGGCGGTATAGGGCACTTACTTATGGATATGGTTTGGCCATGGCAGGAAAATGGTCCAAAACATGGTGGAGAAAATTTCAAGAGATCTCACGGCAAAAAGGAAATTGCTGTGACACCTATTCTACCGCAGTCAGGTAATATTTGGAACGATCATCCTGAATCGGTTCCAACCTTGATGGATGTCGATAATCCGAATAGTGAATTTAATCGCAATTACGGAAAAACGACAAAACATTTAGATAATGACCTCAATAAAATTTTTCCTGAAAATCAACTCCCTGTTGGTGGAAAGCTTGCGCTAGGGGAAGATGAAGATATACGATTAGGCAATCGGCAGGATCCTTTACCAGATGCGGCTTCAAAATATATTGAAGGGCCGAACACCCATGTTGTTGCTATTCCAAACGGTGATGGAACTGTAACGATGGTTGCGCCGGATGGATCTGTTAAAGTAATTTCTGAAAAAGAATTTTTAGATACCGCACCGCCAGGCTCAGATATCCCACCCGTTAAGAAAAAAACATCGAATGTTAAGAGGAAGAACCCAAATCGCAAAACAAAGTAAAATCTGAGTATTTTAATAGGTTAAATTTGGTCTTTGTTTTTCTCCGGACTTGACCTTTTGCTGGAAAATCTTCATTAATCAGACATTAACCGAATGTGAAGGCTGAATAAAAAGAGGCCTAATATCTTTAATATTCGGACTCTATAAGAATTCAGGTAAGAAAATTATGGCCAAAACGAATGTAATCAAAATCCGCCTCGTATCCTCTGCTGATACAGGCTACTTCTATGTAACACGCAAAAATGCACGTTCTGCAACAGGCAAAATGGAACTTAAGAAATATGATCCAGTTGCACGTAAGCACGTGATTTTTAAAGAAGCTAAAATCAAATAATTTTAGCACTTTAAATTTGAAGTATTCTCAAAGGGGATAGTCGGTTGATTACTGACTTATCCCCTTTGTGCCACCTGGCGCAGTTGCTGGATAGGGAATGAGGATTTCATCCATGGTGCTGTGATTAAGCATCGCCCGGCTTCGCTCATCAAGAAGGTCTCGATCGAGAGCCTGAGATCCAAGTGACTTGACGTGATTAAGCCAGTTCTCTTCTTCTCGTTTTGATTTAGCGAGCTGTTTTTCTGCGTCTTCAAGCTGATGCTGGTAAATGAGGGAAGCTCTGCTGCCATGTAAGCCTTCGCTTCGACTCCAAATAAAATAAAATGCTAGAAGCAAAAAAAAGCAAGCGGGCAACAAATTCTTGCAAAGGTGACCCAAGAAAGTAAAAATTTTTTTCATTTCTAGACACACAAAAAACGGCAGAGATGAATTTCCCTGCCGTTCCTTTGTAGTGATTCTCTACTGAAAAATCAAAACCAAATCAATTTAAAGCTTATGCTTTGAATTTTTTAGGCAGAATTGATTTCCCTGCATAGGCTGCATCTTCTCCCAATTCTTCTTCAATACGGAGAAGCTGGTTGTATTTTGCAACACGGTCAGAGCGAGAGAGAGAGCCTGTTTTGATCTGGCCGCAATTTGTAGCGACAGCCAAGTCTGCGATGGTTGTGTCTTCTGTTTCACCAGAACGGTGGCTGAGGACACATTTATAAGCAGAAAAATGAGCCAACTGAATAGCATCAAGTGTTTCTGTTAATGTACCGATTTGGTTAGGTTTAACCAAGAGCGCATTTGCGACTTCTTTTTGAAGACCTTCTTCAAGGCGTTTACGGTTTGTAACAAAAAGATCGTCACCGACAAGGTTAACCCTGTCTCCTAAGCGATCTGTAAGCTCTTTCCAGCCTTCCCAATCATCTTCGGCCAAACCATCTTCAATGGAGGCGATTGGAAATTCTTCAACCAACTTTTCAAGAAGGTCAATCAACTGAGAGGAGGTTAGGGAATCTTTCCCTTCATTAATGACGTAGCGGCCATCTTTGTAGAATTCGCTTGCAGCGCAATCTAAAGCAAAGGTGACATCTTTACGTGGTTCGTAACCAGAATCTTTAATTGCTTCGGTGAGGAAGTTAAGAACTTCACTTGGGGAAACAATGTTAGGAGCAAAACCGCCTTCGTCACCAACATTGGTGTTGAGGCCAGCGGCTTTAAGCTTGTTTTTCAGACTTGCAAAAATTTCTGCACCCATACGAAGGGCATCCGAAAATGTTTTGGCACCAACAGGCTGAATCATAAATTCTTGGAAATCAAGAGGATTATCAGCATGTTCACCGCCATTGATGACATTCATCATTGGAACAGGAAGAATGTGGGCAAAAGTACCGCCAACATAACGATATAATGGCTGAGCTGTGAGTTCAGCGGCTGCTTTTGCAACGGCTAAAGAAACGCCCAATGTTGCATTTGCACCTAAACGGTTTTTATTATGGGTACCGTCAAGCTGAGAAAGGATTCGGTCAAGGCCAACTTGATCTAAGGCGTCAAGACCTAGAATATTTTCGGCAATTTCACCATTCACAGCGTCTACTGCTTGAAGAACGCCTTTACCATGGAAGCGTTTTTTATCACCATCACGTTTTTCAACAGCTTCATGCTGTCCTGTGGAAGCTCCTGAAGGAACGGCGGCGCGGCCAGAAACGCCAGATTCCAAAATAACTTCAACTTCTACTGTTGGATTTCCTCGGCTATCCAGGATCTCACGTCCTGTTACGGATATAATTGAGCTCATGAAATTATCCTTTTCATATATCTAATAGAACCTGAACTGGGGAACCGATTTATATACACCAGTTAAGGGTGCCTAAAGCATAGTCCTTCTAGGCTTTTTTTTATAGATATATCTGACTTATAGAGAGATTTTTTTTACGCAGTGATCAAGCATTTGTAATTCTTGAAGAAGAGGGAAAAGTGCTTTTAAAGGAAGCATACAGGCCCCATCACTTGGCGCTTTATCAGGATCTGGATGGGTCTCAAGAAAAAGGGCGGAAATGCCTATAGCAACAGCGGCTTTTGATAGGGGAGCAATAAATTCTCTTTGCCCACCGCTTTCGGAGCCACGCTCACCCGGCATTTGAACAGAATGAGTTCCGTCAAAAACGATTGGGCAGCCTGTTTCTTTCATAATTGAAAGGCTCCGCATATCTACAACGAGATTGCCATAGCCAAAACTTGTGCCACGTTCGCAAAGAAAAATATTTTGATTGCCTGTTGTTTTTATTTTTTCCACAGCACCTTGCATTTGCCAAGGTGCCATAAACTGACCTTTTTTAATATTTACAGGTTTTCCCGTATGCCCCGCAGCTAAGAGCAGATCTGTTTGACGGCATAAAAAAGCAGGAATTTGAAGAATATCAACAACAGAGGCAACTTCAGCGCATTGTTCGGGCAGATGAACATCTGTCAAAATAGGTAGGCCTGTTGTTTCTCTGACCTCGTGAAGAATATCTAGACCTTTAGAAAGTCCTACGCCTCTTTTTGAGGAAATGGAGCTACGATTTGCCTTATCAAAACTGCTTTTGTAAACAAGGCCAATTTTTAAGGCTGTGCAAACTTCCTTAAGGGAAAGAGCAACCTCTAAAGCGTGTTGGCGTGATTCAATTTGGCAAGGGCCGGCAATTAAAGAAAAGGGAAGATTTTCCCCAATCTCTAATTGTCCGAGAGTAACTTTCATCCAGCGTTTTTCTCTAAATGATGTTTTGCCGCAGCTTGGATAAAGCTTACAAAAAGAGGATGGGGATCAAATGGTTTTGATTTAAGTTCAGGGTGATACTGAACGGCAATAAACCAAGGGTGATCCGGATACTCAACGGCTTCAGCCAGGCATCCATCAGGGGACATGCCGCTAAAAATAAGACCTGTTTTTTCCAGTTGGTCTTTATAGTCGCTATTAACTTCCCAGCGATGGCGATGGCGTTCTGAAATTTTTTCAGAGCCATAAATTTTGGCAATATGGGAATCCTTTTGCAATTGTGCAGGATAGGCACCAAGACGCATTGTGCCGCCAAGATTTTGAGGAGCATTTTCCTTGCCGTGGTAAGCCTGTTCCAACTCAACGATCATAGGTGTTTTTTGCTGATCAAATTCTGTTGAAGAGGCATCTTTAATTCCGGCAAGGGATCGAGCGCATTCGATCACACTGAGCTGCATGCCAAGACAAATTCCGAAAAGCGGAATCTTGTTTTCACGTGCAAAACGGATAGATTCGATCTTTCCTTCTGTCCCACGCTCTCCGAAACCACCTGGAATAAGAATGCCATCTGCATCTGAAAGTTGCTTTTGGCATTCTTCTTGACTCGTGAGATCTTCTGCATTGACCCAGATGATCTCAACTTTTCGATTGTTGGCAACGCCTGCGTGTAGAAGGGCTTCGGACAGAGATTTATAACTATCAAGGAGGGAAGTATATTTTCCTGCAATCTTAATGGTTACTTTTTTGCTCTCATTGCGGAGAACGGAAACAAAACGATCCCATTTTTCTAAATTGGGTTCAGATTTAGATTCAAGATGGAAATATTTTAGAACTTCATTATCCAGACCCTGTTCATGATAGGCTGAAGGGCAGGCATAAATGGTATCAACATCCCTTGCGGCAATCACAGCACTTGGAGAGACATTGCAGAAATTTGCAATTTTCTGGCGTTCGCTCTCAGGGATAGGCCTGTCGCAACGGCAGAGAAGAATTTGAGGCTGAAGACCAACATGCTGTAACTCTCTGACAGAATGTTGCGTTGGCTTTGTTTTTAGTTCACCGGCGCTTGGGATATAAGGCAATAAGGTTAAGTGAAGGCATAAAGAACGTTCGGCACCGATTTCGTTACGGAGCTGGCGGATTGCCTCAAGAAAAGGTTGGCTTTCAATATCGCCAACAGTTCCACCGATTTCTGTTAAAACGAAATCATAGCCATCCGTATCACGTAAGATAATATCTTTAATGGCATCCGTAATATGTGGAATAACCTGAACGGTTGCACCCAGATAGTCGCCACGGCGTTCTTTTGCAATGACGTTGGAGTAAATACGGCCTGTCGTTGCATTATCGCTCTGCTTGGCATTTACACCTGTAAAACGTTCATAATGACCGAGATCTAAGTCTGTTTCAGCACCGTCATCGGTAACAAAAACTTCTCCATGCTGATAAGGACTCAAGGTGCCTGGATCAACATTGAGATAGGGATCGAGTTTGCGGATGCGGATTTTGTAGCCACGGCTCTGAAGTAAAGCGCCAAGGGCAGCAGCAGCAATTCCTTTTCCAAGCGAGGAAACAACACCGCCGGTGATAAAAATAAAACGTGTCATAATTCTCTATATTTTTAAGAAGATTTAGATGGGGTTGTATTTTGATGCTGCACAGGTGCAGGTGGAGATGAAAGAATATCTTTCTGGTGATTAACAGCACCACGATTAAGCACTGCAAGCGCTAAACACAGGCACATAAAAATAGTCGCTAAGATTGTTGTGGCATGTGTTAAAAGATTCGCCGCTCCACGTCCGGTCATCAGACCGCCACTTCCACCGCCGCCGATACCCAAGCCGCCCCCTTCACTACGTTGGAGGAGGATAAAGCCGATTAAGGCAATGGTAACAATAAGATTGATAATAAGAAGTGCTGTAGTCATTGTGAGCTGGTTATACCTAAAAAAAGAGAGAAGGCAAATGAGGCAAGATGAAGGCGCATCCGTACTTTAGTTTGTATTTTGCCTTTTCAGAGCAACTGTCGCAACCGCTTGATGATAAACTTCTAAAAAAGAATCAACATGCAAACTGGCCCGTCCCAGAAGAACGCCATTAATTTCTTTAAGACTTAAAATATCGGAGACATTTTGTGCATTTACGGATCCCCCATAAAAGACAACAGGTGCTGCTTCAGGATTTTTTTTAAGTAAAATTTCTTTAATTTCTTTTGCCGCTCTTGCGATTGCAGGGATCGGCGCCGCATTTTTTTGTCCGATAGCCCAAATGGGTTCATAAGAAAGGAATCCCGAAAAATGCTCAGGAACCGAATCTTCAATTTGTTTTTTTAAAAACTCAGATGTCTTTCCGCTGTCTCTCACAAGAGAATTTTCACCGATACAGATAATCGGTTTTATCCCAGCGGCCTGTGCTGCTTGCGCTTTGCGACAGATTTCATCGCAACTTTCTCGATTATGTTTTCGACGCTCGGAATGTCCCAGAATGACAAAATCAACCCCTAGATCTGCGAGCATTGTTGCTGAAATAGAGCCTGTTCTTGGGGTATCTGTTGGATAGGAGCAGTTTTGCGCACCAAGCGGAAAATTGTATTCTCCCTGCTCTTCTTCCTTTGAAAGAAACGTTCCGATTCGATCTAAAAGGGTAAAAGGAGGGCAGATAATCGGAGAAAGATCTGGGGCATATATTTTTTTGATCCCGTTTATAATACCTGCCGTAACCTGATCTGCTTCATGGCATGTGCCATTCATTTTCCAGTTTCCGATTATGTAATGCTTTGATAATGGGGTATGAAGAGAGGCGGGCATGAACAGGGAGTCCTTGTCAGGTTTGCTTACTTATATACAGAAGAAAAATCATGGGTCATTGTTTCCCAGTCACGGATCGTCATATATTTTCAAGGAAACATATCGTATTTTCAAAACAAAAGGCAGGGGGTCCCTGTCTCTTTGTGCGTGTTTGTATATAGTAGATCTTTCTCTAAATTTATTGGACTTAATTGAGTTTCATTGATGATTACGGCTCTGCGGCATTTATTTGTAGATTCTTGGTTGGGACGTCTTATGGCGTTACTGACTTTTTTTGCCTTCGTTGTGTGGGGAGGGAATAGTATTTTCAATCTCTCAACAGGAACATCGGAGGATGCACTTGTTTCTGTGGGGGACGAAGTTGTTAAAGCATCGGATTTTGAGCGTCTTTTAGATCTCAGGCAAAAAATTCTGGCCGATAAATTCCAAAATGCAAAATGGATTTACAGTCAGGAAAGTGTTGCCCAACTTGGGCAAGTGACGCTCTCTTCTATGGTTAATTCTTTGGCTTCTATGCAAGCTGCTAAATCGGCTGGCTTTATCGTCAGTGATGAGCGTGTCAGAGAACGTGTTTTTTCAGACCCACAATTCAAAGGGGAAGATGGAAATTTTGACCCTGTGAAAATGAATATGCTTTTGCAGGCGAATGGTCAGACCCATGAAGATCTTATTAAGCAGGTTCGTCAAGAACTTTACGAGGAAGCTGTTTTAGAAGGGCTCGGAAACTCTGTTCAAAGTTCTAAAGTGATCTCTGACTATTTAAGCCGTTATTTTGGAAGAAGTTACCAGATCGACGCGGTTCATTTTTCGGTCAACATGTCAGATGCCTCTTCTATGACTCCGAAAGAGGCACAGTTGAAACGTTTTTATCTGAATCATGCTTCTTTATTTCGGGTGCCAGAATACCGCCATATTACAGTTGCTGTTTTGACAAAGGAAAAGGCCGCTTCATCTATAGAGGTTTCTTCAGAAATGTTGCATCGTCTATATGATGAGCGCCAGCATTTATACAATGTGCCGCAAACACGTGATGTGAATATTTTGACCTTTAAAAATGAAAAAGAGGCAAGGGAATGCAAGAAACATTGGCATAAAGGTTTAAGTTGGCAAAAATTGAGTCAGGTATGCTCTGAAGGCGTTTCTGCTTCTTTGTCCAAAGCAAGGAAGTCAGATATTCCTTCTGACCATTTGGCTGAGACGGTCTTTACAGCTCAGGTAAACGTTCTTGAGGGGCCGATCTCTCTAGATAGGCAGTTTGCTATTCTTTTAGTGGATAATGTTTATGCGCCTAAAAACCGTTCCTTTGAGGAGGTTCGTCCAGAATTAACAAAGGAAATTCAGGTCTCCGGCACAGCGGAAGCTTTTCGTCAGAAATTAGGAGAGTTTGAAGAAGCAATTGCCGGCACAGGCAATTTGAACAAATTATCGCCAAAATTAGGTCTGGAAATTTTTTCAGCGACCTTAGATTCTGAAGGGAAGACACCTGCTAATCGAGAAGTGGTTATTCCTGGTGGCGCAACGCTTCAAAAAGAAATCTTGAGAGAGGCATTTGTGCATAAACAGGGGGATATGCCTCAGGTTATCAGTAATGATGAACGGGCTTATGCGATTTCTGTTGATGAAACTTCGCCCGCACGTTTACAGGAATTTCAAGAAATTAAAGAGGATGTGATCCAAAAATGGCGAGAGGCCGAGGCATTACATTTATCTGAGGTTCAGGCTACAAATTTGCTCCAAGATGCTAAGACACATTCCTTAAAGCAAAGCTTGGATCAGTCTGGTATTAAAGGGGGAGAATATCGTAAAGATTTAACTGTTTCTCGGATGAAGTCATCCTCAGGAATTTCCAATCGTTTAGCGAATCGTATTTTGACATCAGATTCAGAAAAAGTTGTTATGGATCAGGATGGATCAGAATTTTGGATCGTAAAAATAACAAAAATTGTCCCTTTGCCGTCTCAGGAGGAATCAAAGATGTCTTCTGACCTTCAGCAAAAGGCAACAGAGTCGCTTCGAGGAGATATTACAGAGAATTTAGGTAGATTTTACATTGGTAAATATCAGCCTAAAAATTTCAATGTTAAACGTTATCAAGAGATAATTTCCCATTTTGTACGTTAATTCTTGCCGACTTAAGGGATCGTAAAATCTTTTTTATGATGATTTTACTTGAGAAAGCTGTTGTTGCTCGGCAAGAAGGAAGCGATCACTCTCGTTTTGAAAGAAATGAAACAGAAAATCTTTTAAAATGAGAAAAAGTTTTAGGAAGGGTTAGACGGAATGAGAAGGCTCTCCGTAAAGAGAATGGATTTTTTAGGAAAGGCATATCAATGATTAAAAAATCATCAGCTAAGGGGAAAGATTCTCAGCATAAATTTGTCTTGAGTTTAGATGAGAAAAAAGAAGCATACCGAAAAATGCTTCTCGTTCGCCGTTTTGAAGAAAAAACAGCCCATCTTTATGGTATGGGAGAAATCCACGGTTTCTGCCATTTATATAGTGGACAAGAAGCGATCGCTGTTGGTATCAGCATGGCGATGAAAAAAGGGGATCGCTCTGTTACTTCTTACCGCGATCATGGACAAATGCTGGTTGCCGGCATGGAGCCTCGCCGTATTATGGCAGAATTAACCGGCCGTGCAGATGGATATTCTCATGGTAAAGGCGGCTCGATGCATATGTTTTCTCGTAAAGAAGAATTTTACGGCGGGCATGGTATCGTTGGGGCACAGATTGCAATCGGTACAGGTCTAGCATTCGCTAGTATGTATAGAAAAGATAATACGGCAGCCGTTGCTTATATGGGGGAAGGTGCCTCTAACCAAGGGCAGGTTTATGAGTGCTTTAACTTGGCAGCCCTTTTGAAGCTTCCAGTCGTTTTTGTGATTGAAAATAACCGTTATGGGATGGGAACAAGTCAATCTCGTGCCTGTGCCTCTAAAGACCTTTCTCAAAATGGTGCACCTTGGGGTATTCCAGGTAAAAAAGTGGATGGCATGAATGTTGAGGCTGTCTTTGCGGCGGCTGCGGAAGCTTTGGAATATTGCCGTTCCGGTAATGGACCTTACTTGTTGGAGATGGACACCTATCGCTATCGTGGACATTCTATGTCTGATCCTGCCAGATATCGTGCCAGAAGTGAGGTGGATGAAGTTAGAAAAACACGTGACCCTCTCGAAGCAACGAAGAAACTGCTTTTAGATGAATCTGTTCCGGAAAACTTCTTTAAGGATTTAGAATCTACTATTCGTAAGCAAGTCGCTGAGGCTGCCGATTTTGCTGAAAAAAGCCCATATCCAGATGCGTCTGAACTTTGGACGGATATTATTGCAGAAGGAGAAACTGTCTAATGTCAGAAGCTGTAACACAAAATTCTTCAGAAGCACTGCCTGACGGTAAGGTCATGATTACGGTACGTGATGCCTTGCGTGATGCGATGGCCGCAGAGATGAAGCGAGATAAAGATGTCTTTCTTTTAGGGGAAGAGGTTGCTGAATATCAGGGAGCCTATAAGGTTAGCCGTGGATTGCTTCAAGAGTTTGGGGATCGTCGTGTCTTTGATATGCCCATTACCGAACATGGTTTTACTGGTATGGCCGTTGGTGCAGCAATGACGGGGCTTAAGCCGATTGTTGAGTTCATGACAATGAATTTTTCGATGCAGGCGATGGATCAGATTATTAATTCTGCCGCTAAAACACGTTATATGTCCGGTGGACAGATCTCATGCCCAATCGTTTTCCGTGGACCAAATGGTGCTGCTGCGAGGGTCGGCGCACAGCATTCACAATGTTATGCTAGCTGGTATGCGCATGTCCCGGGTTTGAAAGTGGTTGCCCCATATTCTGCAGAAGATGCAAAAGGGCTTTTGCGTGCGGCCATTAGAGATCCCAATCCTATTGTTTTTCTTGAAAATGAAATTCTATACGGTAAAAGCTTCCCGATTCCTGAGGACGAAGATTTCATTTTACCTTTGGGTAAGGCAAAGATCGAAAGAGAGGGGAAGGATGTTACCCTTGTTGCCTATTCGATTGCTGTTGGCTGGGCACTTGAAGCTGCTGAAATTCTTGCAAAAGAGGGCATTGATGCCGAGGTTATTAACCTTCGTACCTTGCGTCCGCTAGATAAAGAAACTGTCTTAAAAAGTATTCGTAAAACGGCGCATGTTGTTACTGTCGAAGAGGGCTGGCCTTTTGCCGGTATTGGTTCGGAAATCAGTGCGATTGCCTGTGATGAGGCCTTTGATTGGCTAGATGCCCCTCCTGTACGTGTTACAGGAAAGGATGTCCCATTGCCTTATGCGGCAAATTTAGAGAAATTAGCCCTTCCAACAGTTGAAGAGGTTGTTGAAGCTGTCAAAGCTCAGATAAAAGGATAAAAATTTAATGGCACATGAAATTCTTTTGCCAGCGCTTTCACCAACAATGACAACAGGCAATTTAACGCGTTGGCTCAAAAAAGAGGGCGATCGTATTGAAATTGGTGACGTTATCGCTGAAATCGAAACAGATAAAGCAGTTATGGAAGTCGAAGCGCTGGATGAGGGCATTCTAGGCAAGATTTTGGTTGCTGCGGGTACAGAAGATATTGCGATTAAAACCCCTATTGCTATTGTTATCGAAGAAGGGGAGGAAGTGCCTGCACAGGCTTCTGCTTCAACAGAAAAGTCCTCTGCGCCAGCTGAAAAGCCAGTAGAAGCAGAAAAGACGAAAGAAGTACCTGCAAAGGCGGCACAAACAGCACCGGAAAAAGAGGAAGAATCTTCTCAAAAGCGTGTATTCGCCTCTCCTTTGGCACGTCGTATTGCGAAAGAAAAAGATGTTGCGCTTGCCACCATTAATGGCACAGGTCCAAACGGACGTATTGTTCGCCGTGACGTCGAAACCCATTTAAAATCTTCTGAGGTGCAGGCGCCAAAAGCGATGCCGCAAAAAGTTCAGGCACCTGCTGCTTCTGAAAAAGCAGAAGATTCTATGGTACCGCATTCTCTTATGCGGAAAGTAATTGCCCGTCGCATGGTTGCTTCTAAGCAAGATGCGCCGCATTTCTATGTTTTTGCAGATGTTAAACTTGATAAGTTGCTTGCCTTGAGAAAAGAGCTCAATCATTTGGGTGACGAGGAAGGCTTTAAAATTTCTGTCAATGATATGATTATTAAAGCGGCTGCTCTCGCTTTGAAAAAAGAGCCGGGCATGAATGTTATTTTTGAAGAAAATCACATGCGTCGTCTTGCCAATATAGATATTTCTGTTGTCGTTTCTGTGCCAGACGGTTTGATTACACCAATCGTTCGTAAGGCAGATACAAAGTCCCTACGTCAGATTAGCGCAGAGGTTAAGGATCTTGTTGCGCGTGCACGTATCAGCAAATTGGCATTTGAAGAATATCAGGGGGGAAGTTTCTCAATTTCCAACTTGGGGATGTTCGGTGTGAAAAAATTCACCTCCATTATCAATCCACCGCAGGCTGCTATTATGGCAGTTGGCGCAGGGCAGAAACAGCCTGTTGTCAAAGAAGACGGTCAGCTTGGTGTCGCTACAGTGATGTCTGTTAGTATTGCTGTCGATCATAGAGCCGTTGATGGGGCAACAGCAGCGCAATGGCTCAATGCCTTTAAGAACTTTCTAGAGAATCCGCATTCTTTGGTTCTTTAATTTCAAAAAAATATACAAAATAAGGGATAAAAGATGCAAGATTTTTTTGATATTTTAGTGATTGGTGGCGGCCCGGGTGGATATGTTGCAGCATTGCGTGCCTCTCAGCTTGGGATGAAAGTGGGGCTGGTTGAACGTGCAGAGCTTGGTGGAGTTTGCCTTAACTGGGGATGCATCCCAACAAAAACATTATTGCGTTCCGGTAGTCTTTACCGTCAGCTTTTTGATTTAGAAGAATTTGGTATTTCTGCGGAAAAGCCCGCTTTTGATCTTTCTAAGATTGTTGCTCGCTCACGTGGTGTTGCCAACCGTATGGAAGGCGGCATTAAAACGCTTCTTCGTAAGGCAAAGGTTGATGTATTTAAGGGAGAAGCAAACCTTCTTGGCCGCAAAGAAGAGTTACAGCATGTTAATGTTGCACAAGAGGGGAAAGAGGTTACGCTTAAAGCCGCCCATGTTATCCTTGCAACAGGCGCTAGAGCCCGTTATCTCCCAGGGTTAGAGCCTGATGGGAAGTTGATTTGGGGCGCTCGTGAGGCGATGACGCCTAAATCGTTTCCAAAGCGTCTTTTGGTTGCCGGTGCAGGTGCTATCGGAATTGAATTTGCGTCTTTTTACCGTGATCTTGGGGCAGAGGTCACCATTATTGAGGCACTGGATCAAATTCTTCCCAATGAAGATGAAGAGGTTGTCAAGCTTCTTCAGCGTGAGCTTGAAAAGCGTGGGATTAAAATTCAGACGTCTACACGGATTGAATCTGTTGAAAAACACGATGACAGCTTGACAGTGAAAGCAACCGAAAAAGGCAAATCTATTCATCTGGAAGCAGACCGCTTAATTATGGCGATTGGTGTTCAGGGGAATATTGAAAATATTGGCCTTGAGAAAACTTCTGTTGAAACAGATCGCAGTTTTGTCAAAGTTGATGCCTTTGGCCGTACAAATGAGCCTGGAATTTATGCAATTGGTGATTTGTCAGGTCCGCCATGCTTGGCGCATAAGGCAAGCCGTGAAGCCGTTATTACGGTAGAAAAAATTGCCGGTCGTATGCCACAGGAATTGGAAAAAACAAATATTCCCGGTTGCATTTATTCAACGCCACAAGTTGCTTCTATTGGTTTAACTGAAAAGGCTGCAAAAGAGGCTGGTTATCATCTAAATGTGGGGCGTTTCCCTTTCATGGCGAATGGCAAGGCTGTTGCAATGGGGGAAAGTGAGGGTATGGTCAAAGTCATTTATGACGAGGCGACCGGAGAACTTTTAGGTGCCCATATGATCGGTGCAGAAGTGACAGAAATGATTCAAGGTTTCTGTCTGATGAAAACAGGTGAATTGACAGAAGCAGAAGCTTCGTCAACCGTTTTCCCACATCCAACAATGTCTGAGGCAATGCTAGAGGCAACATTGGGTGCAATGGGTGAAGCCATTCATATCTAAAACATATTATCTCTGACTTTCCTCATCGAAAGTCAGAGATAATATAAAGTCAAAACAAAAGCAAAAGGTTAGGGCTCTCGCATGACACGGCGTATTATAGTGCGACATGGTGAAAAGCAGGAAAGGGTTCGTCATCCTGAGAAGATGAAAAATCCGTTACAGCCTTCACCTCCCAAGCCTGATTGGCTACGTGTTCGGGCACCAGCTGGGAAAGGCTATGAACGCTTAGTAAAGGATATGCGAAAGCGTACACTTTCGACTGTTTGCGAAGAGGCGGCCTGCCCAAATATCGGTGAATGCTGGAATGCCGGGCAGGCAACCTTTATGATCATGGGAGAAATCTGCACGCGTGCCTGTGCATTTTGCAATGTCACAACGGGTAAACCACTTCCTTTAAACGACAAAGAACCTCAAGAAGTTGCAGAAATGACGGCGCAAATGGCGCTCAGCCATGTTGTGATTACTTCGGTTGACCGGGATGATCTTTCTGATGGTGGGGCAGAACATTTTGCTTTGGTCATTGATGGTATACGTAAAGCGAGTCCTAAAACGACCATTGAAGTTTTAACGCCTGATTTTTTAAGAAAAAAAGGGGCTTTAGAACGTTTGATGGAATCTCCACCGGATGTGTTTAATCATAATATTGAATGCGTTCCGAGATTATATCCTTCCATCCGCCCTGGCGCACGCTATTATCATTCTTTAAGAGTGCTCCAAAAGGTGAAAGAGTTAAACCCATCTATTTTTACAAAATCTGGCATTATGGTTGGATTAGGGGAAACAGATGAGGAGATTTCACAGATTTTAGATGATATGCGTTGTGCAGATATCGATTTTTTGACAATGGGGCAGTATCTTCAACCAACTTTGCGCCATGCGCCTGTCAAAGAGTTTAAAAAACCGGAATGGTTTGAAGCACAGGCAGCAACGGCGAAAAGAAAAGGTTTTTTGTTAGCCAGCTGTTCACCGTTGACAAGATCTTCTTATCACGCAGGAGAAGATTTTGCTGAATTACAAAAAGAACGCCAAGAGCGGATTTTAAATAAAACGATTACACTTTAAAGAAAGTGTAGAATACTAATTTAATGAGGATTTCAGGGCCTCATAGAAGGGAGAAAGACCATATGGCCACCGTTAAAGAAAGTAAAGTTACGCCATATAGCGCTGAGGAGTTTTTTGCGCTTGTCGCCGATGTTGGGACTTATCCTGATTTCTTACCTTGGTGCATAGGGGCAAAGATTACGCCGATTAAAGAAGATGAGTTCCTCGGCGCAATGACAATTGGAAATGGCATGCTTAAAGAATCCTATGAAAGCCATGTTCATCTTTATCCACATGAAAAAATCATTTCGACATCTAAGGATGGCCCTTTTAAAAGTCTTCGAAATGAATGGTGTTTTAAAGATCTTCCAGAAGGAGGATGCTTGGTTGAGTGTCGCGTTGATTTCGAGTTTCGCTCGATTATTCTTGGAAAACTTGCCGGTGGTTTATTCGCTGAGAATAGCCGTAAAATGATCCAGGCTTTTATTGACAGGGCGGTCGAGAAATACGGTAAAAGATAAGATTGATTTTTAGAAAACCTGCTTTTTTAATAAAAGCAGGTTTTTTTATGAGGGGAATATTTTAGCTGAAATAATTCATGAGTTCCGGCACAGAATGCCAGAGAAGTTGAATAGCAATATTGGCAATCAGGATGAGTGCGCCCCATCCAAGCCAAGGGTAACGTTCTAAGAGTTTTGCCATAAATTCAGCCCCAATTGCCATCACCAAAACACTAAAGACAAGCCCAATTGTGAGAATGATTGGATGTCCTTCAGCAGCGCCAGCAACACCGACCACATTATCAATACTCATGGAAAGATCGGCGATAACAATTTTAAGAATAGCATCAAGTAGATTGCCTGTGCTTGGCAGACTATCTTCGTGTGTGTCTTTTTTGAGAAGGTCCTTGGCAATTCCCCAGCAGATCCAAATGAGTGCCAAGGCACCAAGAAAGGAAACAATAGGGTAACGAAGAATTTCAATTGCAATAAGCGCCAAGCCGATCCGTAAGATAGCACCGAGACCGATCCCCGAATAAATGGCGGGACGTTTTTGCCTCTCAGGAAGGCCTCTGACAGCCATGCCGATAACAACGGCATTGTCGCCTGCAAGGGAAAGGTCAAGTAAAATGACTTCAACGAAAAGGGCAAAATTATTCAAAAGGTGAAAATGGTCCACAGAATTGACTGACTTTTTGTTAAGGAGAAGATAATATGTTTTCCTTTATTCTTTAGCGGTTTATCTATTTATTATCTATTCTAAGTCGCATTTTTATAAATCTTTTCCATGCAGTTTACTCTTTTAAAGAAGGTTATCTTTTAAAATGATCCCACGCTATATTCGTCCTGAAATGTCTAAAATCTGGTCAGATACAAGCCGTTTTAAAATTTGGTTTGAGATTGAAGCGCTCGTTTGCGAGGCAATGGCGCAAGAAGGGCGTATTCCAAACAAGGCGGCTTTGGAAATCCGTCAAAAAGGGCAAGCGGCGATAGATCAGTTTAGTGAGGACGATCTTAAAGAAATTTCCGAAATTGAACGTGAAACCCGTCATGATGTCATTGCATTTTTAACGTGGCTGGCAAGACGTGTTGGGGAAAATGGCCGTTTCGTCCATCTAGGTTTAACCTCTTCCGATATTTTAGATACTTGCCTTTCTGTTCAATTGACGAGAGCAACCGATTTGCTTTTAGAGGATTTGGATCATTTGCTGGAAGCGTTACGCTTGAGGGCAGAAGAGCATAAATATACAAAAATAATGGGACGTAGCCATGCTATTCATGCAGAGCCGACCACTTTCGGGATAAAATTGGCAGGTTATTATGCCGAGTTTGAAAGAAATAAAAAACGTTTACAGCAGGCCCGTGAAGAAATTGGGATTTGTGCCATTTCCGGCGCTGTTGGCACTTATGCCCATATTGGCACTAATATTGAAAAGGAAGTGGCAAAGAATCTTTCTCTAAAACCTGAAATGGTTTCGACGCAAATTATTCCAAGAGATCGTCATGCTGCTTTTTTCTGCACTTTAGGCGTGATTGCTTCTTCCGTTGAACGCTTGGCGGTTGAGATAAGACATTTACAGCGTTCTGAAGTTTCAGAAGTGGAAGAGTTTTTCCATAAAGGGCAAAAAGGCAGCTCTGCGATGCCGCATAAACGCAATCCTGTTTTGTCGGAAAATTTAACAGGTCTTGCCCGCTTAGTTCGTTCTGCTGTAACGCCTGCATTGGAAAATGTGATTTTATGGCATGAAAGGGATATTAGCCATTCCTCTGTTGAGCGCAATATCTGTCCGGATGCGACAGAAGCACTTGATTTTGCCTTGGTTCGTTTAACCTCTGTGATTAAAAATTTACAGGTTTATCCGGATAAAATGCTTTCTAACTTAGAAAGTCAGGGAGGACTTTACCATTCGGGGCAGGCGCTTTTGGCCTTGGCAGAGAGTGGTCTCTCACGAGAGGATGCCTATAAAATTGTTCAGGAAGCAGCTATGCAGACATGGAATGGCTTAAAACCGGCAGAGACAGAGGAGGAACGAGAGGTAAATCGTTTTGAAACCCGTCTGAAAAAACATCCAGTCCTTCAATCCGAAGAGAAACAAAAATTTTTGGCTGATGTTTTTTCCTCTGAGGGACATTATAAAGCTGTCGATGAGATTTTTAAGCGTCTCTTTGGCACTGCATAAAAAATAAAAGGGAATAGGGAGGAAAACTTCTTTCTTTTTCCTATTTTTTTCAACGAAATTTCTTTAAAATGGTTTCCTAGAACGACAAGCTGAGGAGGATTGGGTGAGTCCAACGTCGAGACGTCGCCCTGTGTTCGAAGGGGATACAAAGATTTTATTTGCAGGCCCCGAACCTGGCACGTTAATTCAATATTTTAAAGATGAATTCCCATCTCGAATCCCTTCGAAAGAAAATGTGATTCCGGGCAGGGGGGTTATCAATAACCGTTTAAGTGAATTTTTAATGAATGGCCTTCAGAGAATGGGGGTAGAGAATCAATTTCTTAAACGTTTGAATATGCGTGAGCAGCTCATTCAGGAAACAGAAATTATTCCCTTAGAAATTCAAGTGCGGAATATGGCTTATGGGGTCTTTGCAAAACATTTTAGTCTGCTCGAAGGCGGTTATTTACCAAGACCTTTGGTAGAGTATAGCTATTGTGAGGAGAATGAAGAGACGCTTTTAGTGAATGAAGAGCATCTTTCACTTTTTGATTGGGTCTGTCCGCATGAGCTTGAAGACATGAAGGCTATGGCGCTTAAAGCAAATTATTTTCTCTCAGGACTTTTTTTTGGCGTTGGTATTGATCTCGCCGCTGTTCGTTTCCGTTTTGGAAGATTATGGGATGATGAAGATTTCTCTTTAGTTTTGGCAGATGAAGTTTCTGCTGATAGTTGCGATCTTGTGATCGGTGAGACGCTTTTGTACCAAGATCGCTCTGCTGAGTATTATCAAGCAGTTGCGAATAGATTAAATTTATTTTCGCCGTCTTTTTCCCCTTCTCAGGGATCGTCGGTTTTCCATTGAGGTAGAGATATTATGAAAAAATCTATTCAAAAATCCATTTTTTTAACATCTTTGGCAGCCTGTGTGCCTGCTTTGTGTTTTTTCTTTTCCTCTCCGCAGGCTTCTGCTCAGCGTATTTCAAAAATAAATGGTGCAACTTTGGCACATTTATGTACAACGCAACAGCAGTTTAAAATTTGCGATGCCTATCTTTCAGGACTGACAGATAGTGAGGTTTGGGCAGGAAAATATGATGAAAAAGTTACACAAAAAGCTGTTCCTCAGGCTTTCTGCATAGAGCCATCACAGGGTATAGGGCAAATTAGAGGTTTAGTTTCTGCTTGGTTGCAAGCGCATCCAGAAGCTGGAAAGATGCCGGCAGGAAAGGCTGCTTATTTAGCCCTTCATGGTAGCTATGCTTGCAAGTCAGCGGCGGCACCATCTTCCTAAATAGTGCAGAAAAGTCAGTAATTTAAAAGAAAAAGGACTATCATTCCTATGGCTATGGAAGAAGATGAAATTGTAAGAATGATTAAAATTGCTTTGCCAGATGCTGAAGTGCGTATTCAGGATCTAGCAGGTGATGGCGACCATTATAGTTGTGAAGTGTGCAGTGAGGCTTTTAAGGGAAAGAGCCGTATTGCACAGCATCAACTTGTTTATGCTGCTTTAGGTGGAAAAATGGGAGAAGAGTTACATGCAATGGCATTAAAAACCTACCTTCCTCCCGAAGAAGACGCATAAGTTTTTATTCAGTTGTTAAAACATTAAGGTATTAATATGTCAGAAGTTGCTTTCCCTTTTATCGAAAAATTCATTACAGAAAATCCGGTCATGCTTTTCATGAAAGGGAATAAAAATTTTCCGCAATGTGGTTTTTCTTCTCGAGTCGTTCAAATTCTTTTGCGTCTTGGAGTCGATTTTGAAACATGTAATGTTCTTGAGGATGATGCCATTCGGCAGGGAATCAAGGATTTTTCAAATTGGCCAACCATTCCGCAACTCTACATTAAAGGTGAATTTGTCGGTGGATGTGACATTTTGACAGAAATGTATCAGAATGGTGAACTGAAAACTCTTCTGGAAGAAAAAGGTATTCCTTTAAACCCTTCCAAAGCTTAGGATCAAACGATGGTTAAGAGATCTGTTTTGTCATTTGTGATGTTTTCCGCTATTGGCGGAGGATTTGGGCTCATGCTCGGAACACATGCTGTCGCCCGAAGCCTTGATAATATGGAAGCTGAAAAGCTGACATATTCAGCACTCGTGAGTGATTCCTATCATGTCTCTTCCCATACGGCGCAAGCTTCGTACCTTCCTGAAAAGTCATCTCGTCCTGCGGCCAAACGTGCCGCAGTACATCGCGCTGCCTATCATCCAAAACGAAGAGGGGCGGTGGTTAAGCGTGCCGTTTATCATCAAATAGGTTCACACTTGCTCAGTAGCCTTGGCCGTTTAAGGCTTGGCTAAAAAAATTACTGTCTAGTCCTGAAGGATATTTGGGACGTGGCAGTAATTTCCCTGATCGTCAAAAGCAAACATATCAAAACGGATATTCTCCCGCATCCATTCAGGATTCAGGGTTATGGCGATGTTGAGCGCATTTTGAAGGCGTTTGCATTGACGGGGACGGAGTGAAAGTTGTCCTTCCTCCAAAGTCTTACGTTTTTTAACCTCTACAGCGATGAGTAATTTCTTATTTGCCGCAAGAAGGTCAATTTCTCCCATTTTTGTTTTGAAGCGCTGGGCTAAAATCTTAAATCCCATTTGTTTCAGCAGAATTTCTGCATTTTTTTCCGCTTCTAAGCCAATTTGGTATGCCTCTTTCCGAGAGTTGCTCTGGAGAGAGGTTTTGATTTTTTGGAAAGAGAAGCGGGATAAAAAGTGAAACATTTAAGAGATGAAACTTTCGATCATTTTTGGAGCAGGCGAGCAGCCTCTGGTGCAAAATAGGTGAGAATACCGTTGCATCCTGCACGTTTAAACGCAAGAAGACTTTCCAGAATAGATTTTTCACGATCTAGCCAGCCATTGTCAAAGGCGGCATTGAGCATCGCAAATTCGCCGGAAACCTGATAGGCGAATAAAGGTGCCGTGAAATTATCCCTGACACGGCGGATAATATCCAGATACGGCATGCCTGGCTTCACCATAATCATATCGGCCCCTTCTTGAAGGTCAAAGGCAACCTCGCGCAATGCCTCATCCGAGTTGGCAGAATCCATTTGATAGGTTTCTTTGCCACTGCAAAGACGATCACCTGCGCCAACTGCTTGACGGAAAGGACCATAAAAAGCAGAGGCATATTTTGCTGCATAAGACATAATACAGGTTAGCTCCAAGCCGGCCTCATCAAGTGCCTTTCGAATAGCGCCGATGCGCCCGTCCATCATGTCAGAGGGGGCAATGATGTCAACGCCTGCTTTAGCTTGGTTAAGTGCCTGTTTTACAAGGATTTCAACTGTTCCATCATTTTCAATTTTGCCATTTTTAATGATACCGTCATGTCCATGAGACGTGTAGGGATCAAGGGCAACATCGCCAATTAAAGTGATTTCAGGACAGGCGGCTTTGAGCGCTTTTGTTGCACGGCAAATGAGATTATCGGGATTAAGAGATTCTGAGCCTGTTTCATCTAATAATTCTTTTGGCGTAACGGGGAAAAGCGCAATGGTAGAAACACCAAGCGACAATATCTCTTTGACAGCTTCGATGGCCAAGTCGATTGAGAGTCGATTCACACCGGGCATGGAAGGAACAGGATTTGTTTTTTGCTCGCCTTCTTGAATAAAAATTGGCCAGATCAGATCTTTCGGGCTGAGATGATTTTCCGAAACCATAGATCGAATAGCTGGATTTTGGCGGGTACGACGTGGACGGGAAAGTGGAAAAGCAGGGGTGTAAGGAATCGTCATCGTAAAATAAATCCAAGAAGAATTTTAAATAAAGAGCATCATCTTGTAACATAAAAGAATATATCTTGCTTATAGATTTCTTTGTCATTGCTGAAGGATGCGCTTATCTTATGACCAATGTTTCCACCCCCGAATGCCAGACTTTCTTTGAAGGTTCTTTAAGAGCAGAAGATTCAGAAATTAGCGATATTATCCTTCAGGAACTGCATCGTCAGCAGGATGGCATTGAGCTTATTGCTTCTGAAAATATGGTCTCCCGTGCGGTTTTGGAGGCGCAAGGCTCTGTTTTTACCAATAAATATGCCGAGGGGTTACCGGAACGCCGCTATTATGGCGGATGCGAGGCGGCTGATCTTTTAGAGAATTTAGCAAGAGAGCGTCTAAAAAAACTTTTCAAAGCTGATTATGTCAATGTGCAACCGCATTGTGGTTCCGCAGCGAATATGGCGGCCTATATGGTGACCTTAAAACCGGGGGATAAAGTTCTTGGTATGTCTTTGAACGCCGGTGGACATTTAACTCATGGGGCAAAACCTAATTTTTCTGGAAAATGGTTTGAGGCGATTAGCTATGGTGTGAAAGAAGAAGATGGAACCCTTGATTATGAAGAGCTGGAGTCAAAGGCACGTGCCGAACGTCCGGGACTAATTATTGCCGGTGGGTCTGCCTATGCCAGAGTGATTGATTTTAAGCGTTTTCGTAAAATTGCCGATGAGGTCGGGGCCTTTCTAATGGTCGATATGGCCCATTTTGCAGGTTTGGTTGCTGCGGGACTTTATCCAAATCCGCTGGAATATGCTGATATTGTAACTTCGACAACGCATAAAACATTACGTGGCGCGCGTGGCGGTATTGTCCTTACGAATAATGCAGATCTTGCTAAAAAAATGAATTCTGCTGTTTTTCCGGGTCTTCAAGGCGGGCCATTGCTCCATGCGATTGCAGGGAAGGCTGTTACTTTTGGTGAGGCTCTTAAGCCTTCTTTTAAAGAATATCAGCAGCAAGTTTTGGACAATGCCAAAGCCTTGGCAGACGGTTTAATTGCGGCAGGGTTTGATTTGGTGACAGGGGGAACAGATACGCATCTATTGCTTGTTGATCTTCGTCCAAAAGGAATCACAGGTAAAGAGGCTGAGGATTTGCTTGGAAAAGCAGGGTTAACAGTAAATAAAAATGCGATTCCTTTTGACCCGCAAAAGCCAATGATTACTTCGGGTATTCGTCTTGGAAGCCCGGCGGCGACGACAAGAGGTTTTGGTGTTGAAGAATTTACACAAATTGCAAAATGGATTGATGAGGCTCTGACCGAAGGGCGTCATAAGGATTCCGTGATTGGGAAAATCCGTAAGGAAGTGAGTGAACTTACACGGAGATTCCCAATTTATTCGAGACCTTGGGGCTAAGAAAGTAGAGGATGAAGGAGCGCCTTTATTTGGTAAGCTTCTTCATTTCTTGTGAAAATTGTTCCGGCGTAATGGCTCGAATGCGCTGGGCGAGCGTTCTTTCTAGTTCGAGAAGGGTTTTACGATCCTCAGGGGCGATAAAGGAAATGCTTTCGCCCCTTTTGCCAGCACGTCCTGTTCTGCCAATCCGGTGAATATAGGCATCAATAATGTGCGGCAGATCATAATTTAAAATCAACGTCACTTTCGAAAGATTTAACCCTCTTGCGGTGACATCGGTTGTAATGAGCCAAGAGGCTTTGCCATTTTCAAAAATCTTCATAGCGTTCTTACGCTGTCCCTCTGTCAGACCGCCATGGAGAAGAACAGGCTGTGCTTTATCATCAGAAATTTTGTGTAATTCTTTAAAAATTTCTTCTGTTTCTTTGCGTGTATTGGCAAAAATGACAGTTCCTCTAGGGAGCTGTTTTTGCGCGGCTTGCTCAAGAAGCAATGGAAATTTCTCGCGCTTTGTACCAAGGATCACTGCCTGCTGGCGAATGGGGGGAAGCTTCTTTTCTTTTTCCGCTTCGTTGAGCGTGAAAAATTTCATTTCTCCAAAAAGATTTTTAATCTCTTTTTTGACTTCAGGTGAAAAAGTTGCTGAGGCGCAAAAAATGGAGACATTCTCTGCTAAGAAACTGTGAAGAATATAGGTCTCATCTATAAATTCTGATGAGAAAAGCCGATCGGCCTCATCCAAAACGATAAAGGAAAGGCGTGATCCGGAAATTGTCCCTTTTTCTAAGAGGTTTAGAATCCGTCCGGGAGTTGCAACAATAATATCCGCTTCTGAAATCGGAAATTCTTTTGGGGCGAGACTTCCTGCGAAAGAAATCAAGACATTTAAATTTAAATCCTTACAGAGCTTTTTTAATGTTGTGCCTGTTTGCCGCACAAGCTCCCGTGTTGGAGAGACGATGAGGAATAAAGGGGCGTCTTCTGCATAGGTATGGCAGTCTTCAGTATAAAATTTAAGAAGATGCTCAATCCCCGGTAAAAGAAAAGTCAGTGTTTTTCCGGTGCCTGTTGGCGCTTGGAGCAAAGCACGATGATTTTTCAAAAGAGAGGGTAATAATTCCGCCTGCGTATTGGAGGGATGCTCAAATTTATTTTTCTCCAACGCATCCGTAAGCGCAGGGGAAAGGTTAAACGCCTTAAAGGAAAGAGTCGTTGTATGAGAGTTGTTTTTTTTATTTATTTTTAAAGTCATAAGCGCAATATTGAGTCAGAAGAAAAAGGGGGATATATGGGGAAGAACAAAAGGCTTCTGGCCGCTTTGGTCGGAGAAGATTTTGCCGGAATGCGAGCGCAACTCTTTGGTTTATCGGGGCGTCTCGGCTGGAAAGGACAATTCTATCCTGTTCAACGAAATTTTTCCAGATTAAGCCTTTTTCTCTTACGGCATTTACCCTTGCCCCTGACATTACTCTTTTTAAAGAAGAAACTCCCGGTTCTGCCAAAAGAAACAGCAATGATTATTTCTGTGGGTGGCGTGGGCGGATGGGTCGGCGCACTTTTAGCCCATGCTTATCATTTGCCAATTATCCAAATTCAAAATCCCAGAGCCAGTTTCTTCCGCTATCATTTTATCATCACCTGTGAGCATGACGGCGTTGCGGGTAAAAATATTCTTTCTTTGCCAACGGCCCTTCACGGCATTACGAGCGAGATTTTAGAAAACGAAAAAAACAAATGGCAGGTGCTTCTTAATCCCATGCAAAAAGCGCCTTTTTTAGGGGTTCTTTTGGGCGGAAATAATGGACGCTATAAATTCGGCGCAGCAGAGGCACAAAAATTAGCCGAAGAGATCAGAGGTTTTTTAGAAAAAAATAATGGACAGGCCTTCATTCTTCGTTCACGGCGAACGGATGAAAAAATCTTAGAAATTTTAAAGGCGCAGTTACAAAATTTACCGGTGTCATTTTGGGAAGGAAAAACAGAAAATCCCTATAAAGGCGTTCTGGCTTGTGCAGATATTTTATGCGTGACGGGGGACAGCGTTTCGATGCTTTCCGAGGCAGCGGCAACGACAGCGGCTTTAGGCGTTTTTCCCCTCAAAGGACAGAGCAAAAAACTGGAAAAATTTCATAAATTGCTGTTTAGTACAGGGCGGGCGCAAGCTTTCACGTCCGATATGAAGCCGAATATATTTCAGCCGCTTGATGCAGGAGAGAAAGCGGTTAGAGAAGTTAAAAAACGGTTTCGCCTTTAAAAGTCTCTCAAAGACTGATGGAAAGCATGAAATAGATTTTAGGAAATAAAAAAATGCTTCACCTTCAGACTTTTGGCCCTAAAGGCGGTAATATTCTCTATAAGGCGCTGACCCATCCGCTTGCAACGTCTGCTTTATTTGAGCTTGAGGCGTTCTTTAAAGATCAAATTTTCTACCTTTTTGATCCGCATGGCTATTTTTCGGATTTAAAAGCAATCTATCCAAATTTTTCACCAGCAAAAATCTTTACGCAGGAGATTGCGGAAATTGGCAAAGAGGATGGACAGGGTGGTCAGTTACTTCCCCTTTTCGAAATCAATCAGCAAGTAAAGCGTCCTTTGTTGGTGTTGGATTTTGATAAAGAGAAGGTTAAAGCCCGTCTCGGAAATTTTCTAAAGGGCTGGGAAATTTATGATCTCGGTCAGGCACGCCTGCCACAAGAATTTTTAAGAGCAGGCCGTCCTTATCTTGATAAATGCAATTTTGTGACAAATTTTGCCTTTTTTCGAGAAGATGGCAAATTTCATACCAGATTAACGACAGCCAATTATTGGCCTGGCTATGGCGGACAGGAAATTGCCTATTGGTGTCGTCTGTTTGCAGAGGATGGGACGATCTTAAAAGACTGGATTGAAACGCCAGAAGCACCGAATGCAGGTGTTGTGATAGATAGTCGGGAAATTAAAGAGCATTTTAATCTTCCAAATTTTACAGGACAGCTTTTTATCCATGTTCAAGGTGCCGCTGGGCATGATGTGCTCAAATATGCGCTGGATGTGTGGGGAAAGGGAAAAAACCCTTCTTTATCGGTGACGCATGATGCCAATAGCTGGCCTTCAAATTATTTTGCCTCATTGCCTGCGCCCGATAAAGATGAAAAGCTGATTGTCTGGATACAGAACAGCCATGCAATCAAAATCCTAAAAGGCGGGATTGGCTTTTGTCCGATAGGACATCGTGAGGCGATGAAATTCATTGGGGAGCTTGAACCCTACGCGACAAAGGCTTTGGATATTGGTGAATTGTTCCCAGAGGTAAAATGGCCGGCACAATTTGAAATGAAGGGTGGGCATTATGTTGTTCGCCCACGCTATGAAATCATTAAAGGTGAGAAAACACGCATTGCGCATTTAAATGTTGAGCGTCACGATTTAATCCCGGAAAAAAATATTGGCGAACCGCCGAAAGAAGTGGGTAGAGGCTTTATCCTGCCATTCCCGATTTTAGATCCCGAAGAATATGAAACCTGGTTACAGCCCAGCGCTATGTCTGAAAAGGTAAAATCCTTACCTTTAAGCGTGGCTTTGTTCGATCATGAAGGGCAAGAAAGTTCTAAGCATTTCCTAGGTAATCTTCCAAGGGATTTTGAGGATGCTTTTCCTTTACATGAATGGGCACAAAAAGCAGGGCACGGCGATCTATTTTATGATTTAAAAGAAGGTGGTGAGCCTGATGGGTGGCTCCATGCAACGATCCGCTTTAAGCATAAAAAAACAGGACATATGGCGGAAACGAGCTTTGGCGGCCATGTTTATAATACGCAAATGGTCTGGCGGAATGAACCACAATCTTACGCAGGGCCAGCTCCCGGGCTAAGCACACGGATTTTCTTGAAACTCGGCTTTGAAACGGCAAAAGAAAATCTGAGAAGCTTTTGCTGGCTTATCTATCCCTGCTCAGGAAAAGGGAACTTCAAATCTGAAACGAGCCTGCTCCTATATGATGAAACAGGCAAGGAAATCGCTGAGAAAGAAATTAGCCTAAATCCGAATGGCTCTTTCTTGATCTGTCCGGATAAAATCTTTGGCGAAAAGCTAAAAACAGCAGGGGAGGCGGGATATATTATTATCAGAGATAAAACCGTCCGCCTCTTTGGTTACCACGGCATCCAAGGAGAAAAAGATCGCTTCTCCCTAGATCATATGTTTGGGTTTTAAAGTGAATTTCATTGTAGGGATTTTAAAATGTTAAAAGATGAAGCAATAAATCCTGTTATATCTCGTAATAAATGGATGGAAATCTTAAATTTTTTACATCGCTATCAGTATCAGCCTCTATACGGAAGTAAATTATTTGAAGCTTTGGATATGGATGGGGATACCATTTGCGCTAATCTGTATTATTTAAAAGAAAATTCTCTCATTGAGGTAGAGATGCACAGAGCCAATGATGGAAAGTTTCTATTTGGTGGCTATGCCGAGCTTACTCCAAAAGGCATTGATTATCTTTCAGAAGATGGTGGATTAAGCGCTGAATTAAATGTGATTTCTATTAAATTTGATGTTTCACAGATTCAAATGCTGATTGAGACGCATATTAATGCTTCTGATGCGCCAACAATAATGAAGAAAAAACTTCAGGATGCCTTAAAGCAATTACCAGCTGATAGCTTAAAATCAATTTGCAAAAATAAATCGGAAATAAAATGAAAAAATTTAAAGTATATTTTTATTTATTAGCAAAGCTTAGAGCTTTTTACGCCGTTTTACGTACATGCATACGTGCAGGAAGTTTCACCTGACGAAATGTCAGAGAATTCTATTTATTCAAGTTTGTTTGATAACTTTAGTAAAAAATTAAAGAAATCTTCTTTTGTTAATAGGAATATAAATCTTGGCGTTGGATGGAAACTCGTAAATATTTCTTATTCTCCCATAGTAGAGAGTACAAAGCCTTTTAAGGGAAGGCAATTGCCCTGGGGTAAAATCAAGATAACAACAAAATGGATAAATCAAGATGAGGGCGAGTACAAAAACACTTGTGCCTTTATATCAGGAGCAGTGGATAAAGAATTCTCACGCTGGCGCTATTTAAAGTTTGTTTCATGCAAGAAAGAGGCTACTAACCTACAAAAGGTTCACCACCTACTAAAAAATTAAATGATCGCGCCGCAGGTGCTGTGCCAATCAATGGTGCTGATCCAGAATATCCTCTAAATGCAGAAGATAATAACCGTGAGGGTAAGGTTGTGGCTTCTTGTGATATTTTACCTTCTGGGAAAACTGAAAATTGTAAAATTGTTTCACATATAGGGGGACCAGAGTTTATTGTTAGTGCGATGGATTTCTTGGCTCGTGCAAGATACCAGCCAAGCGTTAAAAATGGTGTGCCTGTGACAGAGTATGGCCATACGCTGACTATTGATCTTACATTCTATTGATTTTACATTGAATGATTAAAAAAACAGGTGAGAGCGAATACATACACTAATTCTCTCTTAAGTAAACATGTAGGCCTAAACATTAAGGAAATCTTTATTGTGTCTTTAGAATTGATAGAAAAAGAAGAGCAATTGATTAAGAATATTGAATCTTTATTTAGATCATTATCAGATTTAAAAGAAAATGATCGAGCGAAGAAAGCAATTAAAAGTGGTGAAAATTTTGTGGTAATAAAAATTGATGGATTAGATTTTTTCTCTCCATCAAGGTTTGTAGGTTATTATCGTAATGGTAAGCCTAACTCTATTAGGGAGCATTTCCCTGAACTGTATAATCCTGATGTGCGCGGAGATGGTGGAGTAACGACCAAAAGAATTTCAAAAATCTTCAAAAAAGACTGTACACCAGATTTAGAGATGGAAAAAAGGTATGGAGAATTTTGTAAGAGAATAGGCGTTGATTTATCAAAAAGTAAAAGGACAAAACCAAGAAAATTTTGGGAGTTAAAAGAGAATATTTCTTTTAATAAAAATCCTAAAAACAGCATATCTAGCCAAGATGATTTTTTTGAAGATAAATGTTTAACTGAAGAAGATCATGATTGTTTAAATCAGTTATCTACTAAAGAGGTTTCGATCTTTAAAGAAGCTCTTATTAAAGTAAGAAGAGGGCAAGCTAAGTACCGAGAAGATTTAGAAAAAGTTTGGGATAATGCGTGTGCTGTTTCAGGCATCTTTAAAAGGGAAGTTTTACGTGCTTCTCATATTAAGCCACATTCAAAGTGTAACCCAGGCGAACATAATGATGTAAATAATGGTTTGCTCTTGAGAGCAGATTTGGATGCTTTGTTTGATAAAGGTCTGATAACCTTTTCAGATGAGGGTAATATGAAAATTTCCCCAAGTCTTGAGCAAGCAGATAGGGATAAATTAAACTTCCATTTGCCACATAAATTGAGAAAGTCGCTGAATTCAAAACAAAAAGAATATCTTGCTTGGCATTTTAATAATCTTTTTCAAAAATAATTGAGCCATTTCCTTCCCCTCATTAAAATTATCTGTAACGCTGGGCGTAAGCTATATTTATGATTACGATTCTATTATGAGGGGAAATTAGATGTCGTTTATCTCCGTTCCTTTAAAACGGCGCTTTCTTACAACGCTTTTAGGGGCGTCTTTTCTATCTACTGGTCTCTTAGGCGCTTTTGGCACAGTACATGCCGAGGAGGGGATGTGGACATTCGACCATTTGCCCTTTGCTCAGTTAAAGGCGCAGTATGGCTTTTCCCCCGATAAGGCATGGATTGACCATTTAACGAAATCTTCTGCCCGTCTTTCGATTGGCTGTTCTGCCTCTTTTGTCTCCGGTGATGGGCTGGTGATGACAAATCATCATTGTGCTGTGCCGTGCTTAGGTGATATTTCTGATAAAAAGCATGATTATTTCACGGACGGTTTTTCTGCGAAAAAGAATGCTGATGAGCGCCAATGTCCTGCTTTGGAAGTCGATCGTCTGGATCAAATCACCGATATTTCAGATAAAGTTGCTGAAATCACGAAGGGCAAAGAAGGGGATGCCTATAATAAGGCGCTTGAAGCCTATAAGGCCGAGGCAACCAAAGCCTGTGTTGGCGGTGAAAAGGAAAAATGGCGCTGTGATGTTGTGACGCTTTATCATGGCGGCCAGACAGCGCTTTATCGTTACCGCCGTTATAATGATATTCGCTTGGTGACTTCCCCAGAGCAGGCCATTGCGAATTTTGGTGGAGATCCCGATAATTTCACCTTCCCACGATATGATCTCGATTACTCCTTCCTGCGGGCCTATGAGAATGGCAAGCCTGTACACACGGAATATCTTAAATTTGATCCAAAAGGGCCAAAGACAGGTGACCTTCTCTTCACTTCCGGCAATCCCGGTCATACACAACGTGAATATAGCGCCGATCAATTAAAATATGAGCGTGATGTGAATAATCCACGTTTGTTAAATTATCTTAATTTAAAACAGGGCATGTTGTGGCAATATGGGAATGAGAGTGCAGAACATCGTGTTCAGTCTCAAGATAATTTATTCTTTATCTTAAATTCTCTTAAAGCCATTAGCGGTACAAGAAATGCTCTGATTGATGAGAAATTTGTCGCGGGGCGTGCCAAAGAGGATGCAGATCTTCAAAAATGGATTGCGGCTTCGCCGGAGCGTGTCAAAGCCTACGGTAAGCCTTTCGATAAGATTAAAGAGATTATCGCGGAACAGGCAAAATCCGGTGATGAGATTTTTATTTGGGCTATAACGACAAGAAGCGGGGCTTTGCATGAGGCACTCTCTTTGGTGGAAAGTGCAGCACAACGTGCAAAACCGGATGCGGAACGTGAGGCAGGTTTCCATGATAGTGAATTACCGGTTTTAGAGGCGAATTTGCTCGCACAGAAACCTTTCTATCCTGAATTTGAAACAGCTAATCTCGCTTTGGATTTAACCTATGGGCGTCAGCTTTTAGGGCCAAATGCAGATCTGCCACAGCTTTTATTGGGGAAGGATAATCCTGATAAATTGGCAAAAAATCTCATTTCAGGAACAAAACTTGGCGATGCGAAAATGCGCCGGGCGCTTTATGAAGGCGGACAAAAGGCGATTGAGTCTTCAAAAGATCCTTTGATTGCGTATGCACGGCGAATTTATCCTGCTTATCATGCGTTTAAAACGCAATCCCGGAATAAGATCGAAATTCCTTCACGGAAAGTCGGGGAAATTATCGGAAAGGCACGTTTTGCACAGGCAAAAGCTTTGAAAAAAGAAGATAATCTCTATCCGGATGCCACTTTCTCGCCACGTCTTTCTTATGGGAAAGTCCAAGGCTGGATAAATGCGCAGGGTAAAGAAGTGCCGGCCTTTACGCATATTTCAGGTCTATATACCCATGCGACAGGCGAGGAACCTTATAAACTGCCGGAATCTTGGGTGAAAGCAAAATCGCATTTGAGTGGCAATGTGCCGGTAAATTTGGTTTCGACCAACGACATTATTGGTGGAAATTCAGGTTCACCCTTGATTGATAAAAACGGCAATGCCGTCGGCTTGATCTTTGATGGGAATTTAGAGGGCTTGGTTGGCGATTACTATTATGATGGTAAGGTCAATCGTGCGGTTTCCGTCGATACTGGGGCGATCACGGAGGCTTTAAGTAAAGTCTATGGCGAGGAGCGCCTTGTCAAAGAACTTGAAAATGGAAAGCAATAACCCGTTTTCAGAAACTTGATTTCAAAAAGAGGGGCGATATCTTCGGATGTCGCCTCTTTTTATGGAAAAAGCGCTTGCTTTTTTCGGTATTCAACTGATAAAAGCAACCTATAAATTCTCTCTTAAAAAAAGATCGAGATGAGGACGCATAGCTCAGCGGTAGAGCACTGCCTTCACACGGCAGGGGTCACAGGTTCAATCCCTGTTGCGTCCACCATTTTTCCTTATAAAATCAAATGATTTTGCTTTTAGCGGATGTTTTTTAAATCAGAAAAATCCGCTATGTTATGCCCAGATTCTCTTTTAAAAAACAAAGCATCTTTTCTGGGGATAATATGAAAAACGGCAAGCAGACTCTCGTCATTAAATTAGGAACTTCTGTCTTGACCGGCGGATCTTCTTGTCTCAATCATGCCCATATTCTTGAAATTGTTCGGGAATGCGCACCGCTGCATAAAGCAGGGCATCGGATTGTCATTGTGACCTCCGGAGGTGTTGCCGCAGGACGTGAAACCCTGAAAGATCAAGGCTTCCAAAAAGGATTTGGTACTAAGCGTCTTTTAGCTGCTGTCGGGCAAATCCGTTTGATGGGATTTTGGGAAAAATTATTTTCCATTTACGGAATCAATATCGGGCAGATGCTTTTGACTCGTGCCGATATGGAGGATCGTGAGCGTTTTCTCAATGCGAGAGATACGCTGGATGCGCTCCTTGATAATGGCATTATTCCGATTATTAATGAAAATGATGCGGTCGCAACGGAAGAAATTAAAGTCGGGGACAATGATAATCTTTCCTCTTTGGTGGCGATTTTAGCTGATGCTGACAAACTCCTTCTTCTCACAGATCAAGAAGGGCTATTTTCTGCTGATCCCCGTAAAAATCCGGACGCAACCTTGATTGAAGAAGTTGATGAAGTTGATGATAAATTAAGGGAAATGGCGGGAGACAGCATTTCAGGCTTGGGAACAGGCGGCATGATGACAAAGCTCCAAGCCGCACAGATTGCCAATCGTGCCGGTACAGAGGTCATCATTGCGGCAGGAAGTAAGGCAGGGGTCATCGGCGATGTCGTTGCCGGCCGTTCTGTCGGGACACGTTTCCATATTCCGAAAGTGCCTGTTGAAAGTCGCAAGAGATGGCTTTTTGGCCCGCCGCCTGCCGGGGATATTTTTATTGATGATGGCGCTTTAGAGGCGATTTTAAAACAGGGAAAATCGCTCTTGCCGAAAGGAATTACTAAGGTTGACGGTGATTTTTCCAGAGGCGTTGTGGTTCGTATTCGTAGCTCTTCAGGGAAAGATATTGCCCACGGGATCAGCTGTTATGCCAGTGATGGCTTAAGGCGCGTGGCAGGTAAACATTCGAAAGATATTAAAGAAATTCTCGGATATGATTATGGCAAGGTGGCCATTCATCGAGATGATATGATTATAAGCTAGGGAGAGGCTGTCAATGTCTAAGGTAATAAATTTAGAAGAGATGGGCAAAGCGGCAAAAGAAGCTTCTTGGCAACTTTCAGCTCTAAGCAGCGAAGCTAAAAATAAGGTTTTATCTGCTATTGCAGATTTTTTAGAGGAAAATGCAGAAGAAATTTTAGCGGCGAATGCGCAAGATATGGCAGATGCGGATCAAAATGGTTTGTCAGAGGCTTTAAAAGACCGCCTGCGTCTCAATCCGGAGCGGCTTTCCGGTATCGCAAAGGATGTTCGGCAGGTTTGTAATCTTGCAGACCCTGTTGGGGAGGTTATTGACGGTCAGAATCTTGATTCAGGTTTAAAAATAGAGCGTCGTCGTGTGCCGCTTGGTGTTGTTGGGGTTATTTACGAGGCACGTCCAAATGTGACAGTTGACGTGGCTTCGCTATGTTTAAAAACAGGTAATGCCGTGATTTTGCGAGGCGGTAAAGAAACTTACCGGACAAATGCGGCAACAGTAAGTGTCATTCAAAAGGCACTCAGGGCCAGTAACCTGCCTATTGCTGCTGTGCAGGCGATTGATAATCCGGATCGAAAATTAGTTGCTGAGCTTCTAAAGCTTGATAAATATGTGGATATGCTGATTCCACGGGGCGGCGCAGGCTTGCATAAATTATGCCGTGAGCAATCTACAATTCCTGTGATTACGGGCGGGATTGGGGTGTGTCATATTTATATGGATGAAACGGCTGATCTTGAAAAATCGTTGCCCATTATCGAAAATGCAAAAATTCAGCGTCCAAGTGCCTGTAATTCACTTGAAACCTTATTGATTCATCGAGAGATTGCTGAACAATTCGCACCGCTTTTGGCCGAAAAAATGGAAAAGTGCGGAGTGACTTTGCATTTAGATGAAAATGCAGAAAATTTTTTCCAAAAGACATCTGCTAAAACAGTGCCTGTTACTGAAAAATCATATTCAGAGGAATCTCTTTCTCTGGATTTAAATGTTAAAATTGTGGATGATTTCGATCAGGCTTTGGCGCATATCCGTCATTATGGCACCCAGCATTCGGATGCTATTTTAACGCAATCTATTCGCAATGCGGAGCGTTTTATGCAGGAAGTTGATTCTGCCGCTATCTATGTTAATGCCAGTACCCGTTTTTCTGATGGTGCCCAATTTGGTCTTGGTGCAGAGGTAGCTGTTAGCACGCAAAAACTTCATGCAAGAGGGCCGATGGGTTTAGAGGCGCTGACAACATATAAATGGATTGCTGTGGGGGATTATCTTTCCCGTCCGTAAAAAAGCAAAAGGCTGAACATAAATTTGTGTTCAGCCTTTTGCTTTTAGCGGTGTTTTTCTTTTGTGAGATCAGCAAAGGCCATCGAGGTGACGCATTTTCTAAAATATTTTAAAACATGTCGTCCATGAGAGAGGGGAATATTAAAATTTTCATCATTTTTAATGTCTATTTTAGCAACGCCGCCTTTTTCAACGGCCTCTAAAATATGAAGCATTTCTTGATGAGAAGGACGTAAAAAAATACGGTTTTTGGCATAGTAATATCCCATCCCTTTAAAGGTGAAATCGCCAATTTTCAGAGAAATGGAATCTTCAAAAGATCTGGGTAAAGACCATTCATCATTAGAAATCCACATTTCAACGCCTGTTTTACTTCCACCAAAAACCAGACGGTAGGGGGAGGAACTCACACGTGCAGCGCAGGCATTGATAATATGTGTTTTTGCGTCAGAATGGTGAATAGCTTCCCAAGGTGGGGAAGAGATGTCTGTAAAAAAATTATTCTGTTCTTTTGTAGCGCTTTGCGCTGACGCATTTTGGGGAAAAAATACCAAAAATCCGTACGAAATCAGGGCAGGGGCAATATATTTTTTCATAAGTACAAAAGAATTAAGAGGTTAAGAAAGTTTCAGCATAAATGAAATCCGTAACATTTTTTATAAAAAATGAATATTTCTTTTTCACCATTGTAAAATGGGCTCTTTGATAAAATATAAGAAATGTTTTCTATTTGGAAATTGAAAAAAAATTATACAAGAAAGATATTTAATATGTCAGATTTACCTTCTATTTTGCTAGGTGCAGGCTGCTTTTGGTGTGCTGAAGCCATCTTAAAAGATTTGCAGGGTGTTCAATCTGTTCAGTCAGGTTTTGCTGGGGGGAAATTGGAAAATCCTTCTTATAAAGAGGTCTATACAGGCACAACAGGTCATACTGAGGTCGTAAAAGTTGTTTATGATCCTAAAAAAATTACGGATGAGGATTTAATTGGGATTTTCTTTACCATTCATGACCCAACACAGTTAAACCGCCAGGGCGATGATATCGGCACCCAATACCGTTCTGTTATTTTTGGGAATAACACTCAGCAAGAAGTTGCCAAAAAACTTATTAGAACATTAGAGGCTGAGAAATTGTGGGAAAATCCCATTGTGACAGCGATTGAAGATGAAACTGTTTTTTGGCCAGCGGACGAAAGTCACGAAGATTATTTCGCCCGAAATCCAGAAAATCAATATTGTTCTGCTGTCGTTGCGCCAAAAGTGGCAAAAGCAAGAAAAATGTTTAGAGATCGTTTAAAAAATCGCTGAAACAAAGGGGATTATTATTTAATCCCCAATTTTCTTAAAAAACCGTTCACACGAGGGGTAAGGTCTTTGGGCGTGCTGGGATCGGCACAATAATGCCAAGCCTCAAACGGATATTCCTCTTCGAAACCCTGCGCTGTCACACGGGCAACACAAGTGGAAAGGAAAGGATCTCCAAAACGGGGATGTGCCTTTTCTTTACCTTCACTCGCTTGTCTTGAAGCCTCATCTTCTTTGGAAAGATGCGCCAAGATCTCTGAGTCGGGCACCCAATAAATGATGGGGCCGTGGCCAACACCAGCTTCAACTTCGGTTAAAACGCCACCTTGGTGTGCATCGCCTTGAAATTCGAGTTCCGCATAGCGGCTCATAAGTTCTGAACTGTTCTTGCCAAAATTGATTCCAATCTCACTTAAGCGTGTTAGACTGACGGAACCGAGTTTGTTTACACGGATAACACCTGCAGGAACGCCATTTTCCTTGCCAACAGAGTCGTTAATCAGGGCTAAAAATTCAGGGCTTTTAAAATAGGCATTATGTGCAGATCCCGGATCTTTCTCCTGATCGGAAACCATACAGCCTGTTAAAGAAAGCGAACAGGAAAGAGCAAGAGCACTTAACCCAAGTTTCTTTAAGGAGGAGTGGGCAGAGAAATATTTTAAAAGCATAGAAAAACGCTCATGACAAAGAAGTGGCGCAAAATTTAATTCCTTAAAAGATGTAAGTAATATTTTGTAGCTTGTGAAGAAATAGATAAAAATAAAAATGTTCGTCTCTACTTTAGCAGATTTAGAAGCAAGAAAAGGTCAATATCTCTTATGTTAAAAAAAATATGGCAAAAATCTCCTTATTTTTTTCTGTCCGCTTGTTTCTTTTTACCCTCTTTAAGTTACGGCGACGTACAAAATCCTCATCATGAGGCCAGAACATCTCCAAAAGAGAAACCAGAACCTGATCTTATTGCCAAAGATAGTCCCTTGGGAAAGATGAATATTTTTGCTCAAATGACAGGGGTTTGGGGGAAGCCATCTAAAAAAATGGATGTGAAAATAAAATCAAAATTGCCAGTGCTAACATGGCACTCAGAGCAAGGGGGGGATATGGTACTTTCTTTGAGCTCAAAATCGCCTATCGGCTCTGCTCAGAAAGCTTTGGTTCAAATTAGTGGAGATTTTTTTAGTTGTGGCGGCGAATCATTGCGTTTGTGGTTTAGTACGCAAGAATATATTGATTTGACACCTCCTGTTTGCGATAAAAATAACGTGTTGAATCAACAATCTTCTACCAAAGATGAAGAAAAACTCGCTGTTATTACAAATCATGGCGGACTTCCCGTTTTATTGTCGCAGGGAAATCTCGGTGTCATTGTCAGAAGTCAACTAGCTCCCAAAGAGGTGCGTGACATTAATTGGTATCGTATGGTGACAAACCCTAAGGTGAATAAAGATCTTATGGGGGAAGGGAAATGAAATTTTTAAAAAATTTCTCTTTAAGCTTACGGATTGGCGTAACTCTTTCTTTTTTGAGTGGCTTTCTAATCGTTACGCCTCTTTATGCAGCACAGCCTTCTTTAAAGCCGCCATCAGAATCTGAGGTGTTGAGTAAGGCCTCTCAAGGTTTAGATTCAAATTTTTGGCGCCGTTTTAATATTTTTCGGACAAAAGAAACCCAGTGGCAGCGTGAAAAAGCGAATGATTTTGCATCTCTTGTTGGATGTTCTTTGCCTTCATTGGATTTTATTGCGGATTATCCACTTGTTGTTTTTCAGGTAATGCCTCTTCTGCATATTGGGATTGGACAGCAGGTTGTTTTATTTTTAGGACGGGCTGATTTTCATCCGACAGGTAATGTGCCTATTCGTCTTTGGTTCGATAATGGAGAATCTATCGGTTTTTCTCAGGTAAAATGGGTGGATCGCCCAGTATTTGCTGTCCTTAGTGATGAAAATGAGAGTCTGAAACTTAGCAAAATTATTCAGACGGGTGCGTTACCTGTTTTGATTTCACAGGGAAAAGCAGGGTTACGGTTGCGTTATAATGAAACGCCGGAAGGAAATGAGGCGCTTCTTTGGTATCAAAAGGCAAGCAATCCTCAGAATAATATGAGCCTTCAAAAGCATATTCTTTCGAAAATGGAAGCATTAGATAAAAAACGTGTAAAAGAAGAAAAAAAACAGCGCAAAAAAGTGTTAAATCGTAAGGATATGAAGAGGGGTTAAGAATGGCTGTCAAAAAAATAAGAGGCTATTTTTCTTTTTTATTGGTTATTTTCGCCTCTTTAACTTTATGTGCCTGGGTCGTTAGTTTTGGTCTATGGTCTTCTTATTCACGTTATGAAAGTAAGCTGGAAAAGCATCGTTCTGCGAGGCATTTTCAAACGCAATCTCAGGCACCACCGCCCAAAGTTTTGGGAGATTCTTTTTGGAAACAGTTTGAGATTGTTTCCGAAGTTCATCTTGAGGGATGGCAACATGGAATCAATGATTTTGCAGGGCAGGTTGATTATTCGCTCCCAGCGATCATGTCACTTTCGGAACAGGTAAAGCTCCGCTGGGAAGTTATGCCACTACGTGCTGAAGGGGTTGGTCAGGCGATTGCGCTACGTCTGCACAAAGATTTTTTTTCATGTCCTGCAGCAAAAGAGACACCGCTTTTGATGTGGTTTAATAATGGCCAGTCTGTCCCTTTTGCAATTGAAAAATGCGGTAAAAATTTTCATAAGTTCGGCACAAATCCGACAGAAAGTATTAAACTTTCTGGTACGCTGGCAGTAGGCGCTCTGCCGGTTTTGATTTCAGAGGGAAAACGGGCCGTTCGTTTATATTTTGATTCTAATCATAAGTCAGAAGAAATACTTTTATGGTATCAGAAGGTTTCTTCCGCTAAAACAGATCCGGCGCTGCTTGCAAATATTCAGGGATGGTACATTCAGGCCACAGCCTTAAATCAAGATAGTCTTGATAATGTTGAGTGGGGAAAAGCGCCTGTTGAGGTGACCAATTTTTTTCCTTTTGCGTAACGGATAGAAAGGAAGAGAATGTTTATAAAACAAACCATATTTTGCTTTCTGATATTGTTTTTATGGATGCAACAGGCGCATGCCCAAATGGTACTGTCGTCTCCTTGGGATTTTGGAAAGCGTCAGGTTCAGGGACTTTCTATTCCTTTTTTGAGCTGGCGTGGACAAGACAACACGATAAAAGCAAGTGTTCAGATTTATAGAGCGCCGCCTTCTGTTATTAAAGAAGGGGATGGGATGGTTATCGCTCTGACACAAGGGACATTTCAATGTGATGGTGTGCCTTTAACTGTTGCTATGATGGATGGAAAATTATTTGAATTTCCAACAGATACCGCCTGTAAACAGGGAGTTATAGAGCTGCACTCTACGCAGGAGCAAGCAAAAGAAATTTGGCAGGAAATCCAAAAAGGGTCATTGCCTTCCGGTATTCGGCAAAATAGCCATTATCTTGTTTTGCAATCAACAGAGACACAGGGACTGTCTGCTTTCCAGAATGAAAATAAGCTAAATATTGCTGAAACAGAAAATCCAAATCAGGAAAAGATTTTTTCTTCAAAATGGGTATTTCGTGCAACAAAAGTGAAAAGCGGTAGCTTCCCGACATTGGCCTATGAGGCGATTACAGAAACAAGTCGTGTCGTTGTTCAAATTTTCAGAATGCCGCAATCCTTATCCCAAAATCCCGGCGATATTATGATTGTGATGGTACCTGAAAGTGAATCTTTCAAATGTAGTGGGGAAACTTTGAGAGTTACGATGTCAGATCATAGTTTTTTTGATCTAAAGACAACAGGGAAATGTGTGCAGGGAATGGTAGAGGCGCACTCCACAGAGGCGCAGGAACCGGAACTTTGGAAAAAAATTCAATCGGGTATTTTGCCGCAAAATATAGGGACTGGGGAAAAAGCTTATTTCAAGCTTTTAGCAAAGGAGGATGGAAGTTTATGGCATTTTCAACAGAGCAATCAGCAGGAAAATGCGGTCAGTAGATGAGTTTTAAAAAATATTCATTTGCATTAATTCCCAGTATTCTTCTCGTTTTTCCTTTTGTTTCAATGGCAGAGAGTTGTCCAAATTTTTTCTTAGGTGGCTTGAAGCCTAAAACACCACAAGAGGCTATTTTGCTGTGTAATGAGGAATTTGCAGTTGGCTATAATCTTGACTTTCATGATCCGCTTTGGAGTGCGGAACACTTAACCAGATCAGAAATTGAAAAAGCACGTGCCTTGCATGGGCGTGCCAATTTTCATGAGGATCACCGCATCCCTACCTATGAAGAGGCGCATCTTAATGATTATCGTAAGTCAGGCTGGGTGAGGGGACATCTTACGCCAAGTGGTGATATGCCCGACTGGAAAAGTCGTTATGAGACCTATGCTTTGACAAATGTCATGCCGCAAAATGGGAAAATGAATTCAGGTCCGTGGGAGCATATTGAACAGGAAACACGCTCTGATGCTGTTAAAGATGGTGAGGTTTATGTCGTGACAGGCTCCGCCTTTTTACATTCAATGGGTGAGATCGGTGCTGGAAAGGTTAAAATTGCTTCGGCAATGTGGAAGGCTATTTATTTACCTGAAGAGAAAGAGGCTTGGGTTCTGATGTGTGAAAATGGTGAAAAATCTTTTTGCCGCAGGATGAATTTGTCACAGATGATAAAATTAACGGGTATTGAGCCGTTTCCAGCACTTTTTATTGAAAAATTAAAGATGAAAAAGGCAGAAAAGCCAAACTTCTAAATATCTGTGATTTTTCTTTTTATAAAATTAAGTTATTAGATGTTTCATGTGGGGGAGAGGATATTCTTAATGCAAGCAACGGGACACCAGAATGAGTTCAGATAAAGTTAAATACTTAACGATCAGTTGGGATGAATTTCATAGAGATGCACGAACACTTTCTGAAAGACTTATGAAAGCGTATCCAAATAAATTCAAAGGTCTCATTGCAATTACCCGGGGTGGCTTGATTCCAGCAGCTATTTTAGCAAGAGAATTGGGATGTCGTGTCGTTGATACGATTTCTGTTGCCACCTATACCCATGAGGCAGGAACACGTGGTGAGCCAAAAGTTTTAAAAGCACCTGTCGATTGTGGTGACGGAGAAGGCTGGCTTTTGGTGGATGATCTCGTTGATTCAGGGGTTACTGCAAAATTTGTACGCGATATGCTTCCGAAGGCTGCTTTTGCATGTCTGTATGCAAAACCGGATGGCAAAGATTTAACCGATTATTTTATTCGTGAAGTGCCTCAGGATACATGGATTTTATTTCCTTGGGACACAGCGCCGTCTTTTGCGCCACCGCTTTCAAGAGATGAATAAAAAACATTAAAAGCCGAAAAAATAACTTGCGAGTATGTCGAAGAAAGACTAAAAGGGAGAGGAATTCGGGGCGTAGCGCAGCCTGGTAGCGCATCTGCTTTGGGAGCAGAGGGCCGGAGGTTCGAATCCTCTCGCCCCGACCATTCTTTAAAAGAAGATTCCTTTTTAGGAATCTTTTTGTTTTTCTAGCGCAGGATTTTTATCTTGGCTTTTGAGCGCCCTTAGCTCAGCAGGATAGAGCAACAGCCTTCTAAGCTGTGGGTCGGTGGTTCGAATCCACCAGGGCGCACCATTCCATCTTTCTAAAAATTTAAAATCTCTTTTCCTCTTTAGAAGAAATTCTTTTTTGTAGAATTTTTTATTTTTTAAAAGAAAAACGCTTGCGAGTATGTCGAAGAAAGACTAAAAGGGAGAGGAATTCGGGGCGTAGCGCAGCCTGGTAGCGCATCTGCTTTGGGAGCAGAGGGCCGGAGGTTCGAATCCTCTCGCCCCGACCATTCTTTAAAAGAAGATTCCTTTTTAGGAATCTTTTTGTTTTTCTAGCGCAGGATTTTTGTCTTGGCTTTTGAGCGCCCTTAGCTCAGCAGGATAGAGCAACAGCCTTCTAAGCTGTGGGTCGGTGGTTCGAATCCACCAGGGCGCACCATTCCATCTTTCTAAAAATTTAAAATATCTATCTCCTTTAGCTTATTTTTCCGGCACTACATGCCAAATAGGTTTTAGGGGAGCCAAACGTTCCTTTAACGATCGTATTAGGAAACATTGCGATTTTTGCCTGTGTGGTTGTTTCGTTATGCTTGGAATCATTGCTCTCGCTATCATTTTCCCTTGCATGGCCGAAAATATCCCAAATAGAGGATTTGCTATAGGCTTTATTATAAAGATAGTCTTTTGGTGATATTGTATAAAAAAGAGAAAGTGCTGGCGGTGTAATGTTATAACGTGCAATTTCTGAAATTGGAGGCTGTTTTAGATTGGAAAAAAAGCAGCTATATGGCACCCAAGTCTGTATTTTGCCGTTAGGGGAATGTGCTTTGCGCACGTCTATTTCAGCATAATATCCTTTCCATGGTTTTCCTGCTGTAATGAAAGATTTTTCTGCAAGCGTTTGAATATTAAAAGAGAGGTTTCCGCTGTCTGGTAGAGAGGTTCCAATCAAGTGAGGTGTGGCCTCTTGCCATTCGGCTCCAGGAGGAAGATTTTTTGTTTCTGGCATCAATGTGCTGCAGGATGAGGCAAAAAAAGCTGAAACAAGACTGATGGAAAAAACTTTACAGAATAATTTCATGAAATATCCGTCAAAAAGGGCTGAAAAGGGAAAATATTTGCCTCTCTATCGTAAAGGAAACAATAAAAATTAGTAAGTTTCCTTTTGATTATTCATTTTTTTGAACTTTTTAACAAAGAACGTCTTTTCCCTTTGAGGCTAAAAGGGCACTGTATGAAGAAATCAAAAAACTCGGTTATTTTGACCGTCATGGATAGTGGAGAATTTTAGAATGTATTGCCGGAAGACAAAACAGGGGAAATTTTTTCATTTTTCTTTCTTATTTTCCTCTTTGTCAGCGGGTTTTTTACTGCTTTCTTGTACCGTTTTTCCTGCGTCTGCCTCCCAAAATCATCTAAAGGAATCAGAAAAATCCGGTATTTTTCCACATCACCAATCAAATCTTTCGCCTTTTGGCATTGAAGAAAATAAGTCTGGTCTTTTAACTGTTCGCAAGAATAAAGTTGTTATTTGTGTTCAGGCGGTAAATGCGAATGTTTTTCGTGTTCGTATTGGACGAAACGGTCAACTGCCACCAGATGAATCATGGGCTGTTCCTGCTGATATACGTAAAAATCTCTTTGCGGCGCAAACAGATAAAACAAAGCTCAGTTTAAAGATTCCAGGTGGTATTCTATCGATAAATTCAAAAACAGGGGCGGTTGATATCCGCCCAGTAAAAGATGCGCCAGCTATTCTCGATCAAGGCAAGCCGTTTGAAAATGAGAAGGATGGTTTTCGACTGGTAAAAAATCTGGATAAAGATGCGCATATTTTTGGTTTAGGGGATAAAAATGCCCCCTTGGATCAACGTGGTTATGTGCATCAAAACTGGAATACTGATCCTTATTTCTTTCAAGAACGCCAAGAACCGCTTTACAAAGATATTCCCTTTTTTATGATTTTTGAGCATGGAAAAGCTTCAGGAATCTTTATGGATAATACTTTTCGCAGTGTGTTTGATTTTGGTGTTAGCAATCTTAATGAGATGCGCTTTGGTGCTGATGGCGGGTTTATTGATTATTATGTGATGATGGGGCCAACGCCTGCGGATGTTATTCGGCAATATAGTGACTTAACAGGTAAAGCCGCATTACCTCCAAAATGGGCTTTTGGCTATCATCAATCCCGTTACTCTTATGGGGATGAAAATAAAGTAAAATCAATCGTTCGAAGATTTCAAAAGGATCATATTCCAGCGGACGCTATTTGGCTTGATATTGATTTTCAGGATCAAAAACGTCCTTTTACCGTGAACCGTAAGGCCTTTCCTGATTTCGAGAAAATGGTTTCTGATCTCAAAAAAGAAGGCATTCAAACGGTTGCCATTACAGATTTGCATGTCGCAAAACTTTCTAGTGCGCATTATATGCCTTATGACAAAGGACATATGTTAGATGTTTTTGCCCATAATCCAGATGGGAGTGAATATGTCGGAAAAGTTTGGCCGGGAGATTCTGTTTTCCCAGATTTTACAGATGCAAAAGCCCGTAAGTATTGGGGGGATTTATATACAGAATCTCATTTGAAAGAGGTTGCAGGCTTTTGGAATGATATGAATGAGCCATCTGTTTTCAATGGGCCAGGTGGCACAATGCCTCTGGATATTGTGCACCAGATTTCAAGTGATGATATGACCCCTCGTAAGGCCTCCCATGCAGAAATTCATAATGTTTTCGGTATGGAAAATGCGCGGGCGACGCATGATGGCGTTTTGAGATTACACCCGACAGAGCGCCCTTTTGTGATGACACGGGCAAGTTATGCTGGTGGGCAGCGTTATAGCGTAACGTGGACAGGCGATAATTCCTCCACATGGAATAGTTTACGTCTCAGTACACCTGTTCAGATTAGTTTAGGTCTTTCGGGCTTTCCTTTTGTTGGTGCAAATATTGGCGGCTTTACAGGTTCCCCAAGTCCGGAACTGTTAACAGAATGGATCGAGCTCGGCATGTTTACCCCAATTGCGGATAATCATTCAGATAGCCCAACACGTGATCAGGAGCCTTGGGTTGATGGAAAAAAACAGGAAAATATCCGAAAACGTTATATTCAGGAACGTTATCGCCTGATGCCATATATTTATACGTTAGCGGAAAATGCTTCCCAAACAGGGGAGCCGATGATGCGAGCATTATTTTATCAATATCCCGACGCTTCCGCAGATGGTTACCCGCTAGATCGTTTAGCCCCAGGTGAATTTATGTTTGGACCTGATCTGCTTGTTGCAAAAAGACCTTTTGTCGAACAGGTTGATAATTGGAATGTGATTTTGCCACCTGGAGAATGGTTTGATTATTGGACAAATAAAAAAGTAACCAATACGCAGGAAGCTTCAGGATTTGCTAATAGTGGTATTTCGATTGCACTTAAGGGAAATAATATTCCTCATAAGTTGAAAGAAATTCCTAAATTAGATCATTTGCCTGTTTATGTTCGTGCTGGTTCTGTTATTCCGCATCAGCCACTCGTGATGAATACAGCGCAGAAACCTTCAGGGCCGTTGGAACTTTCAGTTTATGCCGCTCCTAGATTATCCGGTTCGGTTTATGATGATGACGGACATACATTTGCTTTTGAACAGGGAGAATATTTTAAACAGAATTTCTCTGGTAATATCTCTGGCTCAAATGGAAAGGGGACGTTGACTTTAGAAGCGCCAACAGGTCATCGTGCACCATGGTGGCAAGAAATGGCCATTACCATTTATGGGATTTCAAAACCAAAGATGGTAACCCTAAATGATGCGAAAGTTAAATTTAGCTACCAGCCAGCTCAGAAAAGTTTGACGCTGAAAATAAAACGAACAGAGAAAGAAGCGGTTTTACGCTGGACACCTAACAATAAATAAGAAATTTTTATTTATTTCATTTTGTTGAGAATAATGAGCTGAAAATAGCTTATTATTCTCAATATTTATTTTTGAGATTAAGGAATTTAAGAATGACAGACCCTATTTGCCCAAAATGTGCTTGTGAACACGCTTATCCTGATGGATCTGGATTATGGATTTGTCCTGAATGTTCTCATGAGTGGAATCCGGAGATGTCTGCTTCTGAGGAGGATGATAATCTTATTAAAGATTCCGTTGGAAATGTTTTAAATGATGGTGATACCGTAACGGTTATCAAAGATCTTAAAATTAAAGGCTCTTCACAGGTTATTAAAGGCGGCACAAAAGTAAAAAATATTCGTTTAGCGGATGGCGGAAATGGCCATGATATTGCTTGTAAAATTCCGGGTATTGGCAATATGGATCTTAAGTCTGAATTTGTTCGTAAGGCATAAAAGGCTTTTAAAAGATGATCGCAAAATTTATCCTTCTTCCAGCAATTCTCCTCTCTCATATCGCTGGGGGAGAATTTACCGCTATTTATGATATTCCCGGCCCGCATTGGTTTAACAGTTCTCAAAGCTGTCAGTCTGTGGCGGAGGCCGGAAATCAAAATTTGCGTTCAGGGAAAGGGGTTGCACTCCATATTACGAGCGTTCAAAGCTATTTCTCTTGTAAACAGGTTAATCTGGATAAAAGCGATCAAAATATAGTCCAATAAAATAAGAAATAGAGATTAATCTCTATTTCTTATGTGTTATTGATTTAAGGGAAAGTGTTTAAAAAGAGACTTTCCCTTTTTTATGCGTCTATCTCTGCAAGTAAAGTTTTTGCTGCAAGCTGTCCAAGGGCATTGGAAGCTAAAGGACTATCACCTGTTAAAAGGTTACGGTCACGATGCACTTTTCCAGTAATATCCTTATTGAGAATTTTGAGGCCAAGTGCTTCTAGTTTCTCAGCGGCAAGCCATGGTGTTGGGGAAGGAAGATAGCCAATTTCAGGTAAAGTTTCTGCATCATATGAATCAGGAAAAACGCAGATTTCATATCCTTTAAATGGAAATTCATTTTCAGATTGTGTAGAAGATGCCGCTAACAAAGCAGCAGGTCCATGACAGAGTGAAATGATAAAATGCTGTTCTTTTTGAGCCCAATGCAGAATTTTAGAAACATCTTTATTGGTAGGAATATCGTTTAAAACGCCATGTCCACCAGGAATAAAGATGGCAATATAGGGAGAATTCTCTTGAAGAGAATTTTGGGCAACATCTCGTAAATCAAGTGGATTTTCGAGTTTAGAGCGATATTTTTCAAAAGTCTCCGCAATGGCTTTGTCTTCTTGTGGGAAGGCCCATCTTTCAAGCTTTACGAGATCACCAGAAGGCGTTGCAATGTCAAATTCAAATCCTGCAAGATTAAGATGATGCATGGGTAAAAGCATCTCAACAGGATGATTGCCTGTTGAGAAATATTTACCATCTTTCATTTTAAGATAACGTTCTTGCGTTGCGATCATCAAAATTTTCTTTTTTCCACGATAGATATGAGGATGATCTATTGCACTAAAATCTGTTTTAGAAGCGGTAAATTGCGACAACGAAAAAGGAGAGGGAAAGAAAGCATTATGTTCGGCTTTGTCCGGTATTGGTGATTTACTTGGAGCATTTTTTTGCGAAGACATTTTAAAACTTCCTTTTCACATTGAAGATATTTGAGGTTTTTCTTCTTTCTTTTAGGTCGGTTCTTTTTAAAGAAATGCAAGGAGTGTTTGAAATTATCAAAAAAAATCCTCTGCCAAGGCAGAGGATTTTTGTGCAAATAAATCTAAAAATTTAGATTATTTTGCCATGAAGCCTTTAACAGCTTCCCAATGCAGAGGATTCTCGAAAGAAATTGGTGCATCTTTGGAAGCCACGCATTCTAGGAAATGACCACCTTTAACTTCGACTTTAGAGCCGAGAGAGAAAGGAAATGGGCTACCATAATAGCAACCATGTGGGTTCATTGGAAAGCCATGTGCAAAAGCGTGATGAAAGAAAGCATGCTTTTCTTGCTCGTGATGGCAACCGACTTTTGGCGCAACTTCATGGTCGCCGTCATTGAGGGCTCTATCACTGGAAGAAGCATTTGCAATGCCAGCAAAGGCGAGAGGAGCTGCAAGAAGGAAAGCACCTGCAACAGAAAGAATTTTGAATGATTTAGACAAAGGAAACCTCTTTATAAAAACAAAAACCTCAATAGAGAGATTTTCTAAAGTAGTTGATCTTAAAGGGAATCATATGCCTGATTTCTCCTTTATTCAAGAGAGGAAGATTGCCTCTTTTTTGAGTTATAAAAAAGAGAAATTTTCTGTTAAAACGAATGTTATTTTTAATATCGGAAAGATAGATGTTTCAAAATTTAGAAAAAATAATGCATTCTCGTCGTTCCGTTCGTGATTTTGATACGACCTTTCAGCTAGAGACAGAGGCGTTGAATCAGTTGCTTAATTTAGCACGCTACGCACCGACAGCTTTTAACTTGCAAAATGAACGTTTTTTAATCGTAAAAGATCCAGAGAAACGCAAAAAAATTAGAGAAGCAGCTTGTGATCAAAAACAAGTCACAGAATCTTCTGCGCTAATTGTTGTCTGTGCAGATCTTCAATTTTGGCAAAAGCCAGATGCTGTTTTTCAAAATGCGCCTAAAGATTTTCAAGATCTTTATATTAAGAAGCTTATCCCTGATTCTTATCAAGACAAGCCGCAAATGCAACGGGATGAAGGGTTTCGCTCGGCCTCAATGGCCGCTTATGGCGTGATGCTGGCAGCAACGGCTTCTGGGCTTGCAACATGTCCAATGACGGGATTTGATTTTGAGAAGGTTGGAAAAATTATCAATCTCCCGGAGAAATATGCAATCATTATGATGATTGCAATTGGCAAACCGGCATCATCTCCGCAATTACGCTTAACACAGTTACCTTTGCAGGAAATGGTTAAAATAGATCATTTTTAAAACATTATTCTAAGAAAATTATGAAAATGGGGAATGATTTTCCCCATTTCTTTATTCTGCATCGTCTTCTGGAATAGAACTCCGTGTGACCAAGAGCTGGCTAATACGGAAACCATCCACGGCAACGACCTCGAATCGGAAGCCAGCGGCTTCGATGCGGTCTGTTTTTCGGGCGGTACGACGTAATTTATGCGTGACAAATCCACCAATTGTTTCAAAAAGCTCTGTTGCCTCTGGCAAATTAATACCGAGAACCTTTGAGACATCGCCTGTTGGAGCACCGCCTTCAACAAGCCAAGAATTTTCATTTCTTTGGATGATAACTTGTTCTTCAAAAGGATTCGCTAAGCCTTGTGTTAGAGCACCAAGGATATCCTTATAGGTAATGATACCGACAACAAGTCCATATTCATTAATAATCAGGGCGAAACCTGTATTATTTTTTTCAAACTGGGCTAAAGCCTCCCACAGATTTAAAGTGTCAGGCAGTGAAAGAACATCTCTCCGAATGGCTTCAAGACCATATCTTCCCTTTTCTTGTTTTGCTGCCGTTTCATCTACAACAGCAGCTAAGACATCTTCGGAGCGAATAGAGCCAATAACTTTATCAACCCCTCCGGAACAAAGCGGATAACGGGAATAGGGATGGTTCTGAACCAGAGGACGCTGGCTTTCCAAACTTTTTTGAACATCTAAGTAAATGATTTCATCACGTGGTGTCATCGCTGAAGGGACGGAGCGATATTGCAGTGCTAGAACATTTTGAATCATTTGATGTTCATCTGTTGAAAGGGCACCGGCATTAACGCCTTCGATAAGAATAGCTTTGAGATCTTCTGGTGTAACTTGATGGGTTGCCGTTGCTGGAATTTTAAAAACACGCAAGAGCCAATCGGAAAGATATGAGAAGACAATGACAAACGGATATAATGCAATCAAAGCCCAGGCAGGAAACCATCCGACAGAGAGCGCAACTTTGTCAGGAATATTCATTGCAATACGTTTGGGGAGAAGGTCCGCAAAGAGAACAAATAGAGCCGTAACAAAAATAAAGGCAGTAACACCCCCAATTTGATTACTTAAAACAGGCTTAAGACCAAGACTCATCAATCCCTCAGCAAGAGAAGGACCGATCATGGCATCCCCAATAATACCACCTAAAACACCGACTGCATTTAAGCAAATTTGCAGAACAGTGAGCACTTTACCGCTGTTTTGGCGAAGTTTTAAGAAATTGATTGCTTTAATATTCCCGGCTTGCGCTAAGGATTTTAAATGGACGGTATTTGCCGCAGCAAAAGAAATTTCAGACAAGGCAATAAGAATTGAAAGTCCAATGAGGGCAATCATTGCAAATAAACCTGTAAGACCCAGAGCAAGAGGATTACTTAAAAAAGCGTTCATAGGAGTTTTCTTCCATATTCCTAAAGAGACTCATGAATGAGTCTTTGTTTCTAGAAGCGTCAAATCTTCTGTTTTCAAAAAAATTAGCCATTCCTCTTCAGATAGAAGTTTAATGCCAAGTTTGCGGGCTTTTGTTTCTTTTGATCCCGCTTTTTCTCCTAAAATAACGAGACTAGTTTTAGATGTCACGCTATCGGAAACACGAGCGCCTAAACGCTGTGCTGTATTTTTCGCTTCACTTCGTGTCATTGTTTGAAGAGAACCCGTGAAAACAATTGATTTACCAGATAAAGCACCAAGATCAGATTGCGCCTCTTCACTTGTAATTTCAATGGCATTTTCAAGCCCCTGAAGAACAGAGTGATTATGCGCTTCTGAAAAGAATTCAATCAGGGCCTCTGCATTAAGCGGGCCAATACCTAGAATAGATTGAAGTTCCTGATGCTCTGGTGCTGTACTATCGACAGCTTTCAGCATCGATTTTTTCCAATTTTCATAGGTCTCATAATGTCCCGCTAAGATAGCGGCATTATGTTGACCGATTTGACGAATACCAAGCGCATAAATAAAGCGTTTCAAAGGGATCTTACGTCGATCATTTATGGCTATGAGTAATTTTTCAACAGATTGTTTTCCCCAGCCTTCAAGCGCAGAGATTTCGTCTTTTTTGGCCTCTAAATGGAAAATATCGTCTGGCTTTGCAAGATAGCCAAGTTTAAAAAATAACTTAATGGATTGTTCGCCAAGTCCATCAATATTAAAGGCATCACGTGAAACAAAATGAACCAGTCGGCCTTCTGCCTGTGCTTGGCAGGTGAGGCCGCCCATGCAGCGCCAAACGGATTCTCCTTCTTCTCGCTGGGTATGAGCCTGACAAATAGGACAAGTTCTTGGAAATTCAAAGGGATTGGAACGTATTTCAGGTTTTGCTGTTTTGTTTTCAATCCGAGAAAGAATTTGTGGAATGACATCACCGGCACGCTGAATTAAAACAAGATCTCCATCACGGACATCAAGGCGTTTAATTTCATCTTCATTATGGAGTGTTGCCCGGCTGACGATAACACCGCCGACATTAACAGGTTCTAAATTCGCAACAGGTGTCAGGGCGCCCGTTCGTCCCACTTGGATCTCAATATTTTTTATTCTCGTGACGGATTGTTCAGCCGGGAATTTCCAAGCGGTTGCCCAGCGCGGCACTCTACCTGAAAAGCCTAATCTTTTTTGAAGTTGAAGGTCATTGATCTTAAAAACAATACCGTCAATATCGTAATCTAAATCAGGGCGCATGTCCGAGAGATCTTTAACATAATCCTCGGCTTCTTTAGGATTTGTTAAGATTTTAGAAAGGGGATTTGTTAAAAAACCCCAAGCTTGCAATTTTGTAAGCAGTTCTGCCTGTGTTGAAATATTGGCTTTTTCTTGTCCTTCTCCGAGAGCATAGGCGAAAAGAGAAAGAGGGCGAGAAGCTGTTATTGCAGGATCAAGCTGGCGCAAAGAGCCTGCGGCAGCATTTCTCGTATTGGCAAAAATATTTTTCTTGAGATCTTTTTGTCGGTCATTTAAGTGAAGAAAATCAGATTTCTTCATATAAATTTCCCCCCTTATTTCTAAAAAGTCAGGAGCTGGCGCAAGAAGTTTTTCAGGCGCAACTTTTGATACACGGATATTGGCTGTGACATCCTCTCCCGTTGTTCCGTCTCCACGTGTTGCCGCACGGGTAAGAAGACCTTTTTCATAAGTGATACTGATCGACAGACCATCCATTTTTGGCTCAGCTACAAGGCTTAAATTAGCTATATCATCAGAGCTTAAATCAAGAAAACGCTGTGCACGTTCTGTAAATTCTAAAAATTCTCCTGCATTAAAGACATTTCCGAGGGAAAGCATTTGCACTTTATGGATATGTTTTGGAAATCTGCTTTGCGGTGCAGCACCAATGTGATCGGTAACAGCATCTTTTGTTTTTAATGCAGGGTATTTTTCTTCTAAAGCAACAAGCTCCCTGCGTTTTTTGTCATATTCTGCATCAGAAACTTCCGGTGCATCTTCCTGATAGTATTTTTGATTCCAACGATGAATTTTTTCTTCAAGGTTTTGATATTGCTGTACAATGAAGGGATCAGGTTTTTTATAGGTCATGATGATTGAGATCCGCTTAGGAGACTTTTTGCCGCTTCACGGGCAGAGGTGGTAATTGTTGCCCCCGCTAGCATGCGGGCAATTTCTTCTAGCCTTTCTTCTGAGGAAAGAGGGGAAATTTCTGTTATGGTTGAACCATATTTTGGTGTTTTGGTGATGCGATAGTGAAAATCCCCGCAAGCGGCAACTTGTGGACTATGCGTTACAGCCAATGTTTGTCTTTTTTGACCGATACGATACAAACGGCTCCCAATGGCTGCTGCTGTTGGACCGCCAGCACCAGAATCAACCTCATCAAAAATGAGACATCCTGTTGATTCCTTTTCGGCAAGGGTTACATGTAACGCCAATAATAATCTTGAAAGCTCACCGCCAGAAGCCCCTTTTCCAAGTGGTGCTGCGGGAAGACCAGGGTTAGGAGCGACCGTAAAAACAATAGAATCTTTGCCGTGAGAACCCCATTTTTTTGGTTGTAATGCAGAGAGTTTAACCTCAAAAAAGGCGCTTTCAAGTTTGAGCGCAGGCAGTTCTTTATTAACGGTTTTCGTTAGGGAAATTGCACTTTTGAGGCGTGATTCTGTAAGTCTATCTGCTGATTGATGATATTTCTTTTCACAGAGGAGAAGTTCTTCTTCTAAATTTTTCTGATAAGTTTGCGCATTTTCAATCGCAGAGAGTTTTTGCTGCAGTTCCTCAAGAAAATTAGCTAAATTTTCAACATTGATATTATGTTTTCGCGCCTCTGCCCTCAAGGCAAATAATCTTTCTTCCGTTTCTTCGAGAAGATGGGTATCTGTTGTTAAATCATTCCCAAGAAAATTTAAAAGATTTTCGGCCTCGGCAAGTGCATTGTCAGCCTCTTCCAAAGCTGTCAAAATTTCAGAAGATTTGACTTCCCAAGTATTTTCTGAAAGTTCCGGTGCCGCTTCGGCCTCTTTTATATCTGCGACAGGGCTTAAACGTTCTAAAATGCGCATAGCATTTCTTACTGCCGCGGAGGCACCTTGAGATTTTCCGCTGCCACGTAACTCACGCTCTGCTTGTGAAACCGCCTCAGCACGTTTGTTTTGATTTTGAAGGGAGAGGCGAAGTGCTGTGAGTTCCTTTTCCTCTTCTGGTTGAGGAGAAAGACGTTCAAGGCTTTCAATTGTATGCTCTAACCATTCTTTTTCACGTGTGATTTTCTCAATTTCATTAAGATGATTGTTGCGTTTTTCTAAAATAGTTTGCCACGCATCCCATGTCATTCGGACATTTTTTTTAAGTTTTTCATGATCGCTATAGAGATCAAGAAGTTCAAGATGAACAGAGGGATCCATTAAACGGATTTGGGCATGTTGTGCTTGAATTTCCATTAAAGAAGAGGTTATCTCTTTTAAAAGCGTAAGGCTGACAGGCTGGTCTGCAATAAAAGAACGAGAGCGTCCATCTCTTTCGAGAATACGGCGTATCGTGAGAAAGCAATCTTCATCTGAATCTATTGAAATTCCATGCTCTTCTAATTTCTGCCAAACAGGATGCTGTTTGGGGATTTCAAAAGCGCCGGAAATTGTGCCTTGGTCCGCTTTAGGACGAATAAGAGAGGCACTGCCACGCGCGCCGAGTAAAAGCGAAAGCGTCTCTAACAGAATAGATTTTCCAGCACCCGTTTCACCTGTCAGGACGGTTAAACCTTTCTTAAAAGAAAGATCCAAGGATTCAATAAGTAAAATATTACGGACAGAAAGAGAGGAAAGCATTCTTTAGATTTTAACTGTTCTTAGAGGGGAATGACTAGCTTTTAATTTGATTTTTTTTGTTTCTTTGATTCATTGGATTTTAAAAGATTTTCATGTGCTGTTTTTTCATCTGGAGAAATCATTTGATCCCATGAATTTGCAGCGGCAGAAGAAGTCATTGGTTCTGTTGGTATTTCTGAAGAAGATGGCTCTTCTGGTGGTGAGGGTAGATTTTCATATTGTTGCTTTTGCCCAGTGGCGGGAGGCGGTGCAGGGGGCGGTGGCAAATTTTCGTATTGTGGATTTTCATTTGTCGGCGCAGGTGGAAGATTTTCTAAAGATTGCGTCTGAACATTTGGTGTCGCCGTAATGGGTTCCATTGGCATGAAAGGAACAGGCGTTTGATTAAGAGAATTTTTTGGCTGTGTGCTTGATTTTACAGGTTCCTCTTGTTTTTTAGGTGTTCCCTCTGTGTGTGTATTTTCTGTCATTGGGGAGGTTTGTTTGGGTTTGATCTCCTGTGCTGCTGTTGGCACAAGTTTATTTTCAGGGTGCGGCGCAAGACGTTTTCCGGCGTTTTTCTTTGTTCGTTCTTTGGGTTTTGGTTTATGCGCAGCGTCCCAAGCAATATTATGCGCTTCCTCAGGAGATCCTGGTGGTGGCGGTGCAAGATCGAAGAACCAGTCAAGACCATCAGAAAGTCCACCGCCAAGGATGGTAAATAAGCCACCGGAAGGTGAGAAGCTTTCAGAGACGGATTGTGTTCCCGGAAGATTGAGCGGTGGGCGTTGCCCTGTCATCTTATTCCCGCTACTGGCAAGCGGAGAGAGGCTAGTGGCAGCAATACTTTCAGAAACCTGCAGTCCTGATCCTTGTCCTGTATTCACATGTCGTGAAGAATCTGTCGGTGGGAGAAGATCTTTCCGATGTTTTAAGTGGTCATAAGCGTCTTTATACCAGACACTTCCCGGGTAATTATAACCAAGAACAGCCCCAGCCATTTGTGCTTCTCCGAGGAGACCTAAATTAAGATTAATTTCAACCAAACGTTCGAGGGCTTCTGGCACATGGTTTGTTGTTTGGAAGTCTTGTACAACCCTTTGATAACGCCCAAGAGCCGCCTGATATTGTTTTTGATGCTGATAATAACGTCCGACCATGAGCTCTTTTCCGGCTAAATGGTCTCGGCAGAGGTCAATTTTTAACTGTGCGTCTCGTGCATAAGAGGTTTCTGGGAAACGGGTGACAACTTCTTGAAGGGCCTCCATCGCTTCTGCTGTTCCAAGCTGATCTCGACTGACAGGCGCAATTTGCTCATAATAGCAAAGAGCACGTAAATAAAACGCATAAGCGGCATCAGGGCTAGTCGGGTGAAGCTGTAGGTAACGTTCTAGCTGTTGAACCGATTGTGGGTAGTCTCCATGCAAATAATAGGCATAACCTTCCATAAGTTCTGCATTCGCAACATATCCAGAATAAGGATATTCTTTTTGAAGTTGTTCAAATTGCGTACTGGCGAGTTTATATCGTCCGCCCCGGAGCGCATCAATCCCGTAATTGTAGAGCGCTTCTGCATCTAAATGATGGGTTGCAAATCTCTCTCGCGCTTCATCTTTTTCCTCTCCAGCACAGCCCACTAAACCCATACTGAAAGTTGTTAAAAGAAAAAGAGCGCAAGGAAAGTGTTTTTTTTGAAAGAAAAAAACATTATCCTTGAGAGCATTTTTTTTCATCACAACAGGATTAGTCTCTTAAATATTGTTGGAAGAGATAAAAGAGGGATCTTCTATAATTTCATAATTTAAGGTATCAGCAAAGGTTTTTTGAAGAAGCATACGGTTAAGATTATGGCCGCTTTTATGCCCTTTGAAAGCTCCTAAAAGGGGGAGACCTGCGCAATAAAGGTCTCCGATAGCATCAAGAAGTTTGTGACGTGCAAATTCATTTTCATAGCGCTTTCCTTCAGGGTTAATGATTTTGTCATTATCAACCACTAAGGCATTGGCAAGGTTTCCACCCTTAATGAGCCCCATTTTTCGAAGTTGTTCCAACTGGTCGGCAGTAACAAAGGTTCTCGCTGGAGCAATTTCTTTTTCAAAAAAATCAGGATTTAAAAAACATGACATTTCTTGCTTACCAATAGCCGGGGCAGGAAAATCAATTGAAATATGAAATGACGGTGTATCGGAAGGAAAAAGAGAAGCTGTTGCATCGTTATGAGATACTTCAACTTTCTTTAGGATTTTAATCCATTTTCTTTTTGCCATTTGTTTTTTGCGGCCGATCTTTTGGAGAAGATGTATAAAAAAATCAGCACATCCATCCTGAATAGGAATTTCACCCCCGCAAACATGAATATCGATATTGTCGATTTCAAAAGCACATAAAGCAGACAAAAAATGCTCTGTTGTGGAAATACGTGCTTCTGGATAAGCGGGTGGTGCAATAATTGTCGCTAAATTACCGGGCAATAAACATTCTGGATTCAGGGAGAAAAATCCAGCCTGAGGAAAATCCTCATTATAGAAGCGTATACCGCCATTTTCTCTCCCGGGAAAAAGAGAAACCTTGCACTCTTTTCCAGAATGCAGGGAGACCCCCTCAAAGAAGAAATCCTCTTCAATGGTGGCTTGAAGAGGGGAGGGAGGGACAAAAGAGCTGGCTAAACGCATATATTCAGATAATTTTCTAAGGAACAGTTTAAAATATTGGCAACAACAAAAAAAGAAAAGTTACTTCAGGTAATCAGGTGTTTTTGGCCCCGCTCCATCTGGGGTTTTGACATCATCAATGTCCCGACGTGGACGTTGAGGTAATGCCGTATTATCAGTTTTTACCGGATGGGGAGCTACAGATACTTGCTGTCTGGGTTTTTTAAAGAAGTTACCAAATCCGCCAAAAAGTCCGCCGGAACTCTTCGATTCAACTTTTGGAGGTTGTGGAATAGGCATCGGTGGTGCAGCGGGTTTGGGCTGTGGAGAGGGATGATTCGGGTATGTCGTTCCCTTTGGCGGTTGTGGTGGATAAGGCGGTCCGCTTGGGCGCAATGGTGGGTACGATGGGGGAGGATTTGTCGTTACTTCCGGTTTTACAGGTGCAGGAAGTTCAGCAGCATCTAATCCTGTCGCAATAATTGAAATTTCAACGCAACCTTCTTCGACATCATCAGTTTCAAAAATACCATTAATAAAACTTCCTTGGAGCTCACCCTTGAGAGCCTCCTGGATATGTTGCATGGCTTTGGTATTTTCTTTCATACGCAAATCCCCTTTGCGGGATCTGATATGGATAAGTAATTTTTGTGCGCCTTGAATATTGCTGCGTTCAAGGAGCGGATTGTTAATCGCACGGTTTGCCGCCAGAATGGCACGCTCTTCTGTTGGATCGTCTGGCGTGCTTCGACCAGTTCCGATAAGTCCCATACCGCCTTGTTCTAAGGTGGTCTGTAAGTCTCTAAAGTCAACATTGATTCGTCCAACAGATTGGCGAATTTCCGTAACATTGCGGACGCCATCTAAAAGAACCCGATTAGACATTTCAAAGCCTTCTTCCATTGTCAGGTCACGGTCAGGCTCAATGCTTTCTAAATTCTCATTTGGAACAACAATTAAGGTATCAATATTTTCACGAAGGCGTTTAATACCTGCATCTGCCATTTTTGCTTTTTGAGGGCCTTCCCAAGCAAAAGGCTTTGTCACAATGGCAACGGTTAGAATATTAAGTTTTCGTGCAATCTCGGCAATGACAGGTGTTGCGCCTGTTCCTGTACCGCCCCCCATACCAGCAGTTAAGAAAAGAAGGTCAACCCCTTTAAGGCGTTGTGCAATTTCATCTTCAACTTCACGTGAGGCAAGTTCTCCGACCTCAGGCTTTCCACCGGCACCGAGGCCGCGTGTTTCATGCGGCCCAAGCTGAATATGATCTCGCACGGTTGATTTGAGAAGAACCTGCATATCCGTATTGGCGAGAATAAATTCTGCGCCTTGCACACCTTGCTCCATCATGAAGTTGACGGAGTTTCCACCACCACCGCCAACGCCCATAACCATAATACGCGCAGCATCCGGCTGGATTTTGCTATTTGGATTATTACTGTCGTTGTCAGCACCGATGGGAGGAGATATAAGCTCAAGACACATGGTTGAAACTCTTGGTCAAAAAAACTGAAAAAAATACAGATTTACTCTGCTTAAAACATATTGGCCTATTCTGCATTTTGAATAAAGCGAAGAATTCGTTCCATTGGCCCATCATCACGCTGTATCCCCTGCAATCCGATATGGCCAAAATTACGATCTGCGCCTACTCTCCATGTTAATAAGCCGACAGCACAAGCAAAAGAAGGCGCAAATCCAAGCATTTTAGCTGGGATGCCTTTCGCATTGTCAGGCCGTCCAAGGCGGCAAGGTGCATTAAAAATAGCACTTACCTCATTGTCGATTCCTTCGAGTAAGGACCCCCCCCCTGTTAGCACTATTCGCTTCCAAGGGGGAGGGGCATTTTTTTTAATAATGCCCGGAAGAGCAGAAATATCTTGAAAAACCAAAGAAAGAATTTTGCGTATATGCGTCGAAATGAGCGAAGAAATCTCAGAACGCTGAACACGGTTATTATTTTTATTAGAACCTTCTGGGAGAGAAATTTCTGTTTCATCCTCCAATCCAAATCGTGGACAGCCATAGCGTGTCTTTAATTTCTCAGCCGTTTCGACTTTAATACCGAATTCAATCATTAGAAGACGTGTAATATAATTGCCACCCCATTTAACTTGGCCGATACCATGTGGCTTATTCCGTAAGAAAAAAGCCCACGATGTTGTTCCTGCGCCGAGGTCAATGACAAGGGTACCGTAATCACGTTCTTGCGGTTGTAAAACGGCAAGACCGGAAGCAAAGGCCGCTGGCAAGTAAGGGGAGGGGTAAATATTACTTTGCTCAAGATTTTTATTAAGCGTACGGAAGGGCTGATCTGAGGAGAGAACTGCCAAAAATTTTGAATCAAGAGAATAGCATGGCTGGCCAATGGGTGTCTCAATTTCTGTATGGCCATCAATGACATAGGAAATAGGAAATAGGCGCACTAAGCGATCTTTATGTTGATTGCATTTTCTTTTTGCCGCCTCAAGGAGCTGCTTAATTTCTCGGCTGGAAGCCTCCTCACCACCCAGCGTGACAGAAGAAGAGACATAATGCGAATAAGGATCACCGCAAGAGAGATTGATAGCAATCTCTTTTCTTTTTGGTGTTAAGCCAGCTTGGTTTACGGCCTCTTGGTAGGCAGATAGAATGGCTTTGCGTGCAACGGGGACATTGACAATGTCCCCGGAGGCAATACCCTCTGACTTTACCCACCCACAGCCAAGAATTTCAATTGTATCTTTTTCTTTCTCATTATGAGAGGCACGTCCTATGAGACAGGTAATTTTATTCGAGCCAATATCAATAGCGGCCTGAAACTTTCTTTTTTTCAGCAAAGCCCACTTACCTGCATTTTCAGCAGGTTTTATTTTGGACTTGGATAAAAAAGGGGAGAGAGAATCATTCATAGTTAGGCGTTATTTACTCTTTCATTCCCAGAAAAGATCCCAAAAGAAAGTAATAAGAAAGTGAATACTAATTTATCATTTTATTGATAAGTAATTATTTATTCAAGACTAAGAGATTCTTTTACAAGCTTCTGTTGCTCTGTCTTATTCGGTATGCGCAATACTAGTCGGTCAGGTAGCCGAAGATCAATAACAGAAATAGGACGTTCTGTAAGTTTTAGTTTTTTATTTGCAAAAGAGAAGCGTTGCAAGGCGGCGCTTTCTTTTGTTTCAGGAAGTTTTACGGTTTGCCCTGTTTTTAAAATCACATCCCAGCGTCGTTTACCAATACGGATGAGAGCTGTTGTTTTGTCTTTGAGATCTGGGCAGGCATTAAAGAGAGGAATAAAGTTTGTTGCGGCTAAATTAGCATCATCTCCGACAATTAATGGCATTTTCTGTAAAATACGATCAACCCGGGAATCTTGCCGTGGTGGAAGGGTTGTTCCATCTATATCGACAAGTAAAAGCTGTTTTTTGGTTTGCCATACTGCAATAGGAGAATGTTCGGAAAGCGTTACCGTAACGGTTTTGCTAAAAGGTGCCCGTTGCACAATAGCATTTTCAACAAAGGGGAGTTTTAAGAGCTTTTCACGAACAGCGGCAGCAGAAAAATTACGAATTTCACTGTCTGAATTGCTTGAAAGAGCCTCAAAAATATCGCTTTGATCTGTAAGATGGCGTCCTTGAATTCCAACCGTATCAATTTTAGGATTGATAACATCGGTTGTGCTGTGAAAATTTTCTCTTAACTGATGTAAAAGTTGGATTCCCATATTTTCAAAAGCAGGGTCTTCTAACCAGCAAATGGAAAATCCCATAGCAACGAGAAAAATAATTGCAAGCTTGCTACGCCATTGCTTCATTTATGAGAGCTCCTTGCAAGAACGATGTTCGGCATGAGAGATTTAAATCGTTTGATACGCCTTAAATATCCTGCACCTTGGGAAAATGCTCAGGGAGAGATTTTGACCGGTTTAAACAATCAGCAATCATCCATTTACATAATTCAGAGAAACTAATACCAGCAAATTTTGCTTGTTCAGGCAAGAGAGAGGTATCTGTCAGGCCCGGCTGTGTATTAATTTCAAGGATAGCAAGTGTACCTGTCTTGGGATCAAAGCGAAAATCTGTTCTTGTTGCGCCTGCGCAATTTAAGACTTGATGGGCTTTTAAGGCAAATTTAAAGGTTTTTTGACGGATATTTTCAGGAATTTGTGCAGGTAAAATATGCTGAGAGCCTCCAGGGCTATATTTGGCATCGAAGCTATAAAAGTCGCCTTCTTTCTGTGGACGAATTTCTGTGACCTCTAAGGCTTTATTGTCAAGAACGCCAACGGTTAATTCCAGTCCTGGGATGAAGGATTCCGCAAGAATGGCAGAATTATAATGCCATTCGGAGGCAATTTTTTCACGTTTTTTAGGATCGTCTTTTTGAAAAATTGAAACGCCAAAAGAAGAGCCTTCTGCAACAGGTTTAATGACATAGCCTCCCTCAAAAGGCGCTTTTTCTTTAAGTTCCTCTTGGGAAAGAAGACGACCAGGGGGAACAGGAAGGCCATTGGCAATGAGAATATCTCTACAGATTTTCTTATCAAAGCATGCCGCAGAGGCTAATACACCAGAATGTGTATAAGAAATTTTTGAAAGTTCTAGTAAACCTTGGATAACACCATTTTCGCCATCTCCACCATGAAGCGCATTGAAGATAGCAGTAGGAGCTAGTTTTTCAAGCTGATGGACAAGCGCATAAGGCGAAATATTTGCATCAATTTCCGTGATGGTGAAACCCTCTTTTGAGAGGGCACGTGAAACGGCTTTGCCACTTGAAAAGCTAATTTCTCTTTCATTGCTAGCGCCGCCCATAAGGACAACAATATGGATTGGTGGATTGAATGTCATCATTGACCTATTCTCTTAATTTCCCATTGAAGCGTAATACCTGATTTTTTCTGGACAAGATCTATGACTTCATCCCCTAAAAATTCAAGGTCTTTAGAGGTCGCTTCTCCGAGATTAATGAGAAAATTACAATGTTTTTCACTTATCATGGCATCGCCACGACGTTTGCCACGGCATCCTGACTCGTCAATGAGTTTCCAAGCGCTATGGCCTTCAGGGTTTTTAAAGGTTGAGCCGCCTGTTTTTACCTTGCTTGGTTGAGCTGTTGTACGGTGCAGCTTAATCGCTTTCATTTTTTCAGAAATGTCAGCATGATTGCCTTGAGGGGCGTGTAAACGCATTCGTGTCACAATAGCCCCTTGTGGCAATTCGGAGTGCCGGTAAGAAAGATGGATTTCATGTGGATAGAGAATAGCACATTTACCGCTAGGTAGAAGAACCTCTACCCAGTCAAGAATATGAGACATTTCACTTCCCGATGCCCCTGCATTCATAGCAATGGCACCACCAAGACTTCCGGGAATTCCAGACAGAAATTCTAATCCGGATCTATTTTCTGCCGCTGCCGCACTTGCAAGCGTCATATCAAGACAGGCTGCACCGACAATAACCCCGTCTTTGTCAAACGAGTAATTTCGAAAATCGCCTCCTAAACGGATAACGGTTTCCTTAACCCCTGAATCCCGGACGAGGGTATTGGAAAGCGCCCCGACAATTAAAGTATTTTCAGGAGAATTCTTAAGAAAATTTTGAAGGTCTTCAAGTGTATCTGGGATAAAAACTTTTTCAGCATGTCCGCCAGTACCAAACCAGCTCCGTTTTCCTAAAGGAAAATTTTCATAGATTTTACCGCTCATCAGAATGGTTTCCTATTTAGAAGAAAAGTTTTTTAGTTGTTCCGGGAGGTCATGCGCCCATTTTGTGATTGTCCCAGCCCCTAAGCACATGACATAATCACCTTCTTTTGCGGTTTTATAGATAAGGGAAGGTAATTCTTCTTCCGAGGAGAAGGGGATCGCATGGCGGTGTCCTTGAATTTTAAGCGCCTCAATAAGATCATCTTTTTCAGCGCCTTTAATCGGTTTTTCCCCTGCGGCATAAACATCGCTAATCATCACGATATCAGATTTCATGAGGCATGCGCAGAAATCATTAAATAATTCTTTGATACGGGAATAACGATGTGGTTGCATAACGGTAATAATGCGTCTAGCCCCTGCCTGTCGTGCAGCTTCGAGAACAGCTTGGATTTCAATTGGATGATGGGCATAGTCATCAATAATTTCGGCACCGTTCCAGTTGCCGACACGTGTAAAGCGACGCTGAACCCCTTTAAACTTTTCAAAAGATTTTTGAAGGACTGTCGGTGGGATATCCATTTCCATCGCAACGGAAACCGCAGCCAATGCATTAAGCACATTATGACGGCCAAACATATTGAGATGGAAGGGGCCGATTTGCTGTGGCTTTGACCCATCACGGCGTTTGACAACAACATCAAAAATACTGCCATGCGTATCTGCTTTGACATTGATGCCCTGAATATCGGCATTCGGGCTAAAGCCATAGGTGAGAATACGATGGTTTGAAAGGCGTGGAATCATCTTTAAAACATTTGGATGATCAATGCAGAGCACAGCGAAACCGTAAAAAGGCAGGTTGGAGACAAACTGATCATAACCAGCTTCCATCGCCTCGGCAGTTCCCCAATGATCCAAATGTTCCGGGTCCATATTGGTCACGACGGCGACAACGGCGGGTAAACGTAGAAAAGAGCCATCGCTCTCATCGGCTTCAGCAACCATCCAGTCGCCTTTTCCCATTCTTGTATTGGTGCCGTAAGCCTCGATGATTCCGCCATTAATAACGGTTGGATCTAGTTTTCCTTCTTCCAGTACAGCAGCAATAAGACTGGTTGTTGTCGTTTTTCCATGCGTTCCACCGATGGCAATCGACCAGCGAAGGCGCATTAATTCAGCAAGCATTTCTGCACGTTTTACGATAGGGAGCAGACGCTGACGGGCCTCTTTTATTTCTGGATTTTCAGCAGGGATAGCTGTTGAGACAATAACGACATCCGCTTTTGTCACATGTTCTTTTTGATGTCCTATAAAGACCGGGACGCCTAATTTTTTAAGACGTTCTGTATTGGCATTTTCTTTTTGATCGCTTCCTTGAACCTGGTATCCAAGCAAATGAAAGGCCTCTGCAATACCAGACATGCCGATCCCGCCAATCCCCACAAAATGTAGAATTCCAACAGAAAAGGGAAGGGAGGGACGCCCAAATGGCTGTGGTGAGATTGCGTTTTTAGAAGAAGAAAAAATAGAAGTCATGTAAGCTCGGATGTGGTTGATGGCTCAGAAATTTTTGAAAGGATGAAATCAGCAAATCTTTGTGTGGCTTGCGGTTGTGATAGATGATGCAAGGCGTGAGAGGTTTGTGTGAGAATCTCTGTGCTTTCTAAAATATCTTGTAGTAATTGTGTGAGCTTTTCAGGATTTTCCGTCAATTTTTTTTGAGAAATAATCCATCCAGCCTCTCTACAAGATAAAAATTCGGCATTGCGTGTTTGTTCATCTGCCGCAGCTGCTGGTAGGGGAATAAAAATTGCAGGGCGTTCTGCTGCAATGATTTCGGCGACAGTTGCTCCACCTGCACGTCCAATTATTAAATGCGCCTCTTTGACTTGATCAATCATATCATCAAAAAAAGGAGAGATTTTTTTTACCGTAATCCCTAAAGAAGTATAAAGTTGCGTCAGCTCTAAAAGATATTCATCACCAGCTTGCTGGCTGATAGATATCCTTTTTCTGAGAGTTTCCGGTAAAAGAGAAAGCGCCTGTGGAATGAGGGTGGAAAAGGCCGCGGCTCCTAAAGATCCACCGACAATAAGAAGATGAATTTTCTCGTTTAAGCTTGGCGCATGATAGGGAGCTGTATAAGGAATTTCCTCAATTTCATGGCGGATAGGCATTCCAACAAATTGCGTGTGCCTTTCTTCTGGGAAACCTTTTGTTTGCGGAAAAGAAAGGCAAATTGTTGCGCCTAAGCGTGATAGGAGACGATTTGCCGTTCCTGCAATGGCATTCCCCTCATGAATAATCCGTAATGTTTTCCTAAGAAAAGGCAATTTTGTTGCCAGTAATGGCGGCAGGGAAGGATATCCTCCAAAGCCAATGACGACTTTAGGTTTTAAGCGCCAAAGGATAAAAGCAGCTTGTATTAAACCTAAAAATAGTCGGAAAGCCCCTTGCAAACGTGTCCAAAGATTTTTACCAACAATGCCACCGGATTTAATGACGTAGAAAGTCCAGCCTGATTTATTTGTCTCTTCGAATTTTTGTCTGGCACGCTCATCTATCATAAAGACAGGGTTAAAACCTTTTTCCTCAAGCGCTTTCCCTAAACTCATTGCCGGGAAAAGATGTCCGCCAGTGCCACCAGCAGCGAGGATAATATTTGGAGCAGATTTGTTCACGGTAACTTACTCTCAGATGAATGTCCTGAAAAAGCGTCAACGGCAATGGTTCTTCTGGCAAGAGAAAGTAGCATGCCTAGGGTTAGTCCTACCGAAAGAATGGAGCTTCCGCCATAGGAAATAAAGGGCAATGTCATCCCTTTTGTTGGAATAAGATTAACGGTGGATGCCATGTTGACACAAGCTTGAAACCCAAATCCAGAGACAAGTCCCGCAGAGGCAAGGATTTCCCACTTGCAGTTCTTTTTAATGAGAGAGAGTAAAGTTCGGATAACTAAAATTGCGAAAAGAGCGATAATAATGAGGCAGAGAATCAGTCCAAACTCTTCACCAGCAACAGCAAAAATAAAATCAGCATGGGCATCTGGAAGTAGATTTTTGACTTCGCCTTCACCAGGTCCCATTCCCCAAATGCCGCCATTTCGAATAGCCCGTAAGGACATATCAACCTGATAATGATCGCCGTTGTGCGGATGAAGAAAACGTTCAACGCGTGAATGAACATGTGGCAGGAATGTATAGGCTAAAAAGAAGCCAAAGCCAGCAATTGCCCCCATAAGGGCGCAGAAAGCAAGTGAAATACCATCAATAAAGAATTCTACAGCTAAAATACCCGCAATAACGCTCAACATTCCAATATCTGGTTGTAAGACGAGAAGGCAAGCAATGATAAGAAAGAGACTAATAGAAAGTCCCCAATATTTCCATTGTGTTTTGAGGGAAGCATCCGGCGCACAGAGGCTTAAAATCCAGCCCGTTGTGACGGCAAAACAGGGCTTGAGAAACTCGGAAGGCTGAATAGACATCACAGGCAGGCTAATCCATCTTCTAGCTCCTTTAATATCCATACCGTGAACGAGCGTGTAAGCCGTGGCTAAAATTCCCAAAACCGTTCCAACAAAAGCGAGTTTTAGAATGATACGCTGGGGTAAAAGGGCAACGCTGAGCATTAAAATCCAGCCGGCAAGCAAAAAACCGGTTTGTTTAATGATAAAAATATGCGGAGGTGCACCAATGCGGATTGCAACGGCTGGACTCGCAGCAAGCATGAGAACATAGCCAAAGCATGTAATGACAAAGATACAGGCAAGAGACCAGTAATCAATTTCCCTTGTCCACCAATTTTGAAAGTATTTTGTCAGTTTATTCATCTGTTAGACATTGTCCTTTTGTGTGGACTCAGACTTAGAGGCAATGTTAGCGCAACAGGCCGCAAAAGCATGGCCTCTTTCTTCAAAATTTCTGAATTGATCCTGACTTGCACAAGCTGGAGAAAGTAGAACAACCCCTTTTCCAGCTTCTTTGGCTTGAGCATAAGCCGCTTTTGTTGCGTCTTCTAGAGAGTTGCAAAGGCTATAAGGTATTTTTGCTTTGGCAAGTGTTTTTGAAAGTCGTGCCGCATCTTTACCGATAACAAAAGCATGCTGTATGTGCGAGGCAACTTTTTCGATACCTTCAATACCATTGGCTTTTGCAATACCGCCCATAATCCAAAAAATATCATCCCATGCCGTGAGTGCAGGAAGGGCCGCTTCAAAATTTGTCGCTTTACTATCATTGACGAAAGAAATTTTTCCAACATGTCCAATCATTTGAAGACGGTGGGGTAGATTTCTGAAACTTTGAACGCCATTGGCAATGGCTTCGTCTGAAATGCCAAAAAATTTGGCGATAAAGAGGCATAAAGCGAGGTTGTGATAGTTATGCTGGCCAGGTAAATGCGGTGCAAGAGGCATTTTACTTGCCGGAAAGGCCTGTGCAAATTCACAACGGATGGATCTATCCTGAAGAAGAGAGACTTCATCCAGACTCCATGCTTCTTTTTCCCCAAAAACAGCAAGACCTGACGGCGTAAGATTATTAAAAATATTTCGTTTTGCTTTGAGGTAACCTTGAAGATCATAGTGGCGATCAAGATGATCTGGTGAAAAAGTTGTCCATGCAGCGACATCTGGCTGAAAAGATTGAAGCCGTTCCAGCATATAGGAGGACATTTCGATCACATAGATTCCTGTATCGCCAAAAAGAGGTAGAGCAAAGACGGATTTTCCGATATTTCCACCAGCAATAACTTCTTTATTTTCTTGACTTAAAAGATGGGCTGTTAAAGCTGTACAGGTGGATTTCCCATTTGTTCCTGTAATCCCAATAAAATGAGCCTTAGAGCCAGATTTTCGAACCGCTTGGTAAAAAAGCTCCACATCGGAAATGATGGGAATATTATTTTTATTGGCAAGTAAAGCGATAGGATGCGGGCTTGGATATGTATGCGGAACACCAGGTGAAAGAATGAGTGCCTTGGCATTGGAAGGAAAGGCAGTGATAGGAGAAAGAAATAATTGTGAAAATTCAGATCCAGAGAGTGCTTCCTCCCATTCTTTGGGTTTGAAATTTTCGGAATCATCCCATGCAAAAACAGTGGCCCCCATTGAAAGCAAGGCTTTAACGGTGTGTGTGCCGCTATTTCCTAAACCATAAACAATATATGTTTCGCCTAAAAAGAGCGTTTCAGGAAAAGCAGTACCCATAAAAAATCCTTTTAAAAATCCCTTGTCCTTAGCGAAGTTTTAAAGTCGCAAGGCCTAAAAGTCCCAAGATAAGAGCAATAATCCAAAAACGAACAACAATTTTTGGCTCTTCCCAACCTTTTTTCTCAAAATGATGGTGAAGGGGGGCCATAAGGAAAATACGTTTTCCTGTTCGTTTAAACCAAAAAACTTGCAAAATGACGGAAAGCGTTTCAATAACAAAAATTCCTCCGACAAGACAAAGAACAAGTTCATTTTTAACAGCAACAGCAACACTCCCTAACGCAGCGCCGAGCGCAAGCGAGCCTGTATCGCCCATAAAAATTTCAGCTGGAGGGGCATTATACCATAAAAATCCGAGACATGCCCCAATCAAGGCTGCGCAAAACACCGTCAATTCACCTGTTCCGGGAATAAAGGGAATTTCAAGATAATTGGCAAATATATGATTGCCGATCATGTAGGCAATAATCGCAAAAACAAGGCAAGCAATAATGGTAGGAACAGTGGCTAAGCCATCAAGTCCATCTGTTAAATTGACGGCGTTTCCAAATCCCGCAATGAAAACCATTGCAAAAATAGGAAAGAAGGTGCCTAGGGGAATAATGACATCTTTTAAAAAGGGAATAGCTACGCCATTGCGGATTTCTGGTGGCGTTAAAAGTTCAATCCAAACGGAGACGATCCCAGCAATAGTGAATTCGCAGAAAAGACGAACCCGTCCAGGAACGCCATTTGAATTTTTTTTAGCAACTTTTAAAAAATCATCCCAAAAGCCGATGAGTCCAAAAGTAAGGAAAGCGGTCATTGTTGCCCACAGAAATCCATTGTGAAGATTTCCCCACAAAAGAATACTCAGAGGCGCTGAAAAGAGGATAAGCAATCCTCCCATTGTTGGTGTTCCTGCCTTTTCTGTAAGATGTCGGGCAGGGCCAACCTCTCTGATGGGCTGTCCGCCCAGTCTTCGTAAGGCTCGAATGAAATAAGGTCCTGTTAAGAGGGCAATCAACAATGCGGTTAGGCAAGCTGCTCCTGCACGGAAAGTAATATAGTGGAAGAGATTTGCGAGGCCAGCATGATGGGGGAAAAAGGATTGAATGAGTTCGTAGATCATGACTGTGTTTTCTCTGTTGCTGTTTGATTCTGAGAGAAGTTATTTTTTAAAGCCTGAACAACTTTATCCACTCTCATGCTGTGACTTCCTTTAGCGAGAAGATAATCCCCATCTTGCAAATATTTTTGAATAGGTTGGATTAATGCTTCGGAAGTAGGGGCATAGCCGCCTTGAAGTTCAGGAGGGAGTTTTTCAAAAATAGCCTTCATTGCCGTTCCACAGCAAAAAAGAACGATTTTTTCTGCAACGAGAAGAGGGAGTAAAGAGGCATGTTCTTCTTGAGAAAAATCGCCTAACTCCAACATATCTCCTAAAATTACAATTCTGCGAGAGGATTTTTGAAGAAACAGCGTTTTTAAGGCCGCTCTAACACTCGCAGGAGAGGCATTATGTGTCTCGTCAATGAGTGTGATATTTTTTTTCAGCAGATGTTTTTCACCCCGTCCATAGCCTGGCTTGAATTGTTGAATGGCTTTTAACGCTTTCGAAGGCTCAAGGTTAAGCGCAAGGACAGAAGCTATTGCGATTGCGGCATCTTCTAAAAGATGTTCTCCGGGCGCCGAAAGCTGTAAGGAAAAAGATTGATTTTGATATTCTAAAAGACAAGAGCTTTCTTCAGAAGTTAGGGTTGCCTTTTCAATCCTCAAATTATTTTTTAGATTTTTTCCAACGGTAAAAATTTTAACATTTTTAGGAATTTCTTGCGCAATAATGTTATTAATAATCTCTGGAAAATCTGCATGAAGAGCAGTACCTGAAGCCGGAAGGGTTCGGAATAAAGTTGCCTTTTCCTTTGCGATTTCGATTTCACCGCCCATATTGCCAGCATGCGCTTTGTTAATCGCTGTAATAATGCCAATTTTAGGCTGAATCATTTTTGCGAGAGGCAAAATTTCGCCCTCATGATTCATACCGACTTCCAATACGGCAAATGTCGCATCTTTTGGAATAGCAATGAGGCTTAAAGGAACACCAAGATGGTTATTAAGCGATTTTTTTGAAACAAATGTTTTGCCATAAGGGGATAAGGCTTTGAAAAGCATATCTTTTGTGGTGGTTTTTCCGACACTTCCCGTTACAGCAAGAACATGTCCTGTAAAATTTTCCCGTGCAAAAGAGGCCATTTTAGTGAGTGCTTGAATGCAATCTTTCACAAGAAGAATTTTCTCATGAGATAAAAGATTATTTTCTTTTAAGAATTTTTGATTGTCAGCCATGATGCAAGAGGCACCTGCCTCAAGAGCTTTTTCAATAAAAAGATGTGCATCTTTTCGACCGCCTTGGAGCGCAATGAAAAGATCTCCTTTTTTCAGCTCTAAACTATTAATAGCGATACCTGTTACGGCAACATCTGTTTTGAGCTTTCCACCTGTCGCTTTTTCTAATTGTTCACGGTTCCAGAGAAGAGACATTAAAAAGCTCCTTGGGTAAGTTTACCGAGTTGCTGTGCAAGGAGAAAATCATCAAAAGGAAGGATTTTTCCTTGAATTTCTTGTCCTTTTTCGTGACCTTTTCCAGCAATCAATAAAATATCCCCCTCTTGGAGTTGCTTTAGGGCATAGGCGATCGCTTCTTTACGATCTGCAATTTCAATGGCTTTTTTGCAACCGTTAAGGACTTCTTTTCGGATAAGGTCAGGATCTTCAAATCGTGGATTATCATCTGTAACGATGACAAAATCAGCCAGATTGGCTGCCTGTCCCATCAAAGGGCGCTTGCCTTTATCACGATTACCGCCTGCACCAAAAACGATAAAAAGCTTACCTTTTGGTTTTAAATGAGGACGGAGAGATTCAACAATGCGTTCAATAGCATCTGGGGTGTGGGCGTAATCAATATAAACATTTGCGCCATTTTGTGTTTTTCCGGCAAACTGGGCACGTCCAGGAATGGGTTTTAGCTGTGGTAGAAGTTTCAAGAGGTGATAAATTTCTGATTCATCAGCTGTATTTGGGCAGGCAAGAGCTATCGCTAAGAGAGCATTTTGCGCTTGAAAAATCCCGGGAATAGGGAGATGCACCGAAATGGATTTTTGCCCTTGAAAAGAAATCGTAAGCAATTGGCCGTCTGGCAAAGGGCTAGTTTCTATTAAATTTAAGAAATTTCCGTTTTTTCCAACCGTACGTAAGGGGGCATGGGTCTCGTCCGCAATTTTTCTCAAGGCTTCAATGACTGTTGTGCCACAGGCAGTAGCAGCCACAATAGGGGCATTTTTTTGTCGAAGTTCTTTGAAAAGCGTTAATTTTGCAGTGAGGTAGTTTTCTTCTGTTTTATGGTAATCAAGATGATCTCGACTAAAGCTCGTAAAGCCAACAGCTTCAAAAAAAAGTCCCTTAAGACGGTTTTGAACAAGACCGTGCGAAGAGGCCTCAAGTGCAACATGGTTAACACCGGTTTCTTTTAATTGATGGAGATATTTTGCCAAAAATACTGGAGGGGGAGTTGTATGGGAAGCCTCAATATCACCTGTTGTCGCACGAATACCTAATGTACCGATTGAAGCTGCTTCTTTTTCTTGAAGCGCCCAGATTTGTCGTAAAAAATCGGCAGTGCTTGTTTTGCCATTTGTTCCTGTAATGGCAATAAGATGATCGGGAAGAGGTGTTGCCAATTTATAGGCACAAAGACTTAAGAGCGTTGTTGCATTTTCGACATGAATAATAGGAATTGAAATCTCTAAAAGAGAGAAAATCTCTTTTTCGCTCACGATGGCGACAGCGCCTTTGGCAATGGCCTCTTTTACAAAATTTGCCCCCTCTAACCGGGTTCCACTAAGCGCAAAGAAAAGCGTTCCAGCAATGACTTCACGGCTGTCACTGGAAATGGAAGTAATTTCCAATGTTTTAGAATTTTCTGGAATAAGATGGTTTGGAAGGAGCGAGGAGAGTTTCATAGCAACTTTATTGGGTTAAAAATGATGTGATTTCTTAAGAGATTCCATTTCAAGACGTAATTCCCCGGGGTCATAGTCAGGGCCAAGTGCTCGAACCCCCGCAGGGATAGCCGGTTGCATTGGCATGGAAAGACTTTCTTCGATTTGTTCTGCATCTGCAAAATTTGGATAAATTCCCAACATAGGTGCGACACGCAGGACAATTTTAGAAAAAATTGGGGCGGCAATCCAACCGGCGGTTTGAAAACCGTAGGTAGAGGCGTTTCCCTTAGGCGCATCAAGCATAACATAGACAGCATATTTAGGGTTATTCATTGGGAAAACACCGGCAAAAGCGGTGATATTGGTATGTTTCATATAATGACCGTGCGCATCAATTTTTTCGGCAGTGCCTGTTTTACCGCCGGGATAATAGCCCAATGCTTCTGCTTTGCGGCCTGTTCCATGCGTAATATCTAAGCGCAAAATTTTGCGCAACTGCTGAGAGGTCGTTTCAGACATGATACGAATAGGTTTCGCTGGGTTAATTCTGTTTTTTGCAGGAATCAGTGTAGGTGTAACGAGGAGACCGCCATTTGCAAGCGTTGCAACCCCACGAAGAATGGATAAAGGCGGCTCAGCAATGCCGTGCCCAAAGCCAATGGTTAAGACCGTTGTCGTTTTCCATTGTGATGCTGCAGGATAAAGTGGACGTGCTGCTTCTGGAAGTTCAATCGGCACACGATCAAGAAAACCAATTTTTTTAAACCATTCTTCTTGTTTAACCTCCCCAATATCAAGGGCAATATGCGCAGCTCCCAGATTTGAAGAGTAGGCCAGCACTTCAGGAAAAGAAAGGTAAGGCGCAAAATGATCTGTACTAAGATCGGAAATTTTAAAGCGTCCAATATGGATAGGGCTGGTTGAAAAACGATCCCACAGATGAATCTTACCTGACTGAAGCGCCATTGCCGCTGTTTGGAGTTTTAGTGTTGACCCCGGCTCATAGGCACCTGTGACGGCACGATTAAAACGTGCATCCATTGAGGCTTTATTGAGCTGGTTACCATCAAAGTCAGGTGCACTTACAAGCGCAATGATTTCTCCCGTGTGAATATCCATGACAATGGCACAGCCGCCCTGCGCATTGAAATTATTGACAGCATCAATAAGCGTAGAGCGAACAATTTCTTGAACACGCACGTCAATGGAAAGATTTAAAGGGGTTCGATCGCTTGAAAGACGGTCATCAAAATATTTTTCAATGCCGGAAATGCCATGTTCATCAATGTCAACACCTCCGACAACATGGGCGGCAACATGACCAAGCGGATAATGTCTTTTTTCACTATTTTCAAAGTAAAGACCAGGAATACCAAGATTATTAACTTGGATTTCTTCTTTAGGCGTTAAATTTCGTGCAATATAAGCAAATTTTTTATTATGTTCGAGATGATAAATTGTTTTTTTTATATCAATATTGGGTAAGATTTTTTTAAGCTGGTTAACAACATGGTGAATTTCAATGAGTTCATCTGGATGCGCATAAAGACTGACGACAGGAAGGGAGACGGCAAGTGTTTGTCCGTTCCTGTCTGTAATGGGAGCTCTTTGAACATGCGGAATATGCAATGTTGGCGTGCCTGTACTTGAACCCTCATCAGGCGTGAGAGAGGTCTCTAGGGCAACACTTGGTGGTAGCGGATAAAAAAGTGAAATCCATGCCGTTTTAAACGACAATGCCAAAAACAAAACCAAAAAGATAAAAGAGGCCAGAAGAAGGCGACTTTTCTCTATATCAAGAGGAGAAGAAGAGGCTTTCTTTTGTCTCATAATTCACTTGGCATTTGTGCAGAGGGACTTTGCTGAAATGCCGTTAAAAGTTTATCATAAGAATCATCTAGAGAGTGAGGAGAAGCTTGTGCAACAGGAAGGGAACGAATATGTTTTTGTGTATCATTCTTTTCCAAATCATTAATGGCAGATTCTAACCCACCATCTTCTGCGTGTGAGACGACGGAAGCCGGTAATGGGGCAATATTATTGTGTGCAAGAGAAATATTTTCAGCTTGAACATTTGAAGATGTGACATTATCGTGTCTGTTGTCTGCTAACATCGTAGGATGATCGGATTTTATTTTTGAATAAGTCTCAGGCAGTCGAGAGGAAGCCTGATCCAATTGCGCAAATTGCACCGTTTCCGTTGGGCGAAGGCTAGGTAAGAAACGCTTAGAAAGATCTTCTAAACGCTCAGGCTGATTTAAAATACCCCATTCCATTTTTAAGCGTGCCGTATGCTCATTCGCAGCAAGCATTTCTTTTTGGACTTGGGTAATATGGTACTGGATGAGCTTAGCCTGTTGCTTGGTCTGATAGAGATTCCAAAGCGAAAATAAGCAAATAGCGCTTGTAAGACCGGTTAGCCAGTAGCGAACTTTGCTCATGATCTGGCTCCTCTTAAAGAGGTTGAAAGTTTTTTCAAGACACGCAAGTGTGCGCTTCGTGCGCGTGGGTTAAGTTTGGTTTCTTCTTCAGAAGGGGAAATAGGATATCCTGAAGGAACGGCCCAGATTGAAGATTTTGCAGAGGCGTCTTTGGTCGGCACATAACGAGATTGTCCCTTTGTCGGAGAAACAAGGTGGCTAAATGCTTTTTTGACTAAGCGATCTTCCAAAGAATGGAAGCTTACGATGGCAAGGACACCGTCAGGTGCCAACATCGTAGGCGCATCTTCTAAAACACGCTGAATTTCATTCAGCTCATCGTTAACGGCAATTCGCAATGCTTGAAAACTACGTGTTGCAGGATCTTTTTTATTCTTAGAAGGGGGCACGCAAGAGCGGATAATATCTGCAAGCATCGCCGTATCTTTGATGGGGGCTTCAAGACGCATTTGAATAATTTTGCGAGCAATGCGTCTCGCACAACGTTCCTCACCATAATAATAGAAAATATCTGCCAAATCCTCTTCAGAGGCTTTATTCACGATATCTTCGGCACTCTGTGCATTATTACCCATTCGCATATCGAGAGGGCCATTTTCTTTAAAGGAAAAGCCACGTTCAGCCGTATCAATTTGAAAAGAGGAAAGACCAAGGTCAAGCATAATGGCATCGAAGCCATAGCATTTCTCTTCTTTTAACCAAGGTAGGTCTGCACAATATTCCTTCATGGCACTGAAAGTCCCTTCAATGGCTTCAAAGCGATTGGGGAATTCTTTTTTAAAGTTTTCAGCACGAAGAATAGCCGTATGATCACGGTCAATAGCAACGAGCTTACTTGTCGGGAAGTGATTAAGAACTGCACGACTATACCCGCCGCCGCCAAAAGTGCCATCGAGATAGAGAGCATTTTCTTTTTTAGGAAGCGCTGTAATGACCTCGTTTAAAAGAACGGGAATATGGCCTGTTTTCATATTTTGTACCGTCATTTTAAACCGCCCTTTCTTCTGAAGTTTTGCGATTACGGAGGGTGAGAGTCTTGGCTCTTAAATGCGCTTCTTTTTGACGTTTAAGCGCCTCTTCGGGATGCCAAATCTGAAAAATGCGTCCTAGTCCCATGAAGGTGACTTCTTTTTCTAAATTTGCATGACGTTGGAGGGATTCCGGAATAATAATACGACCTTCTTTGTCGCTATCTAAAGGATAGGCCTCAGCATAAAGGCTTGTAGAAAGATCTTCATGCTCTTCGGAGAAGGGATCATAATTAGCCAATGGAGTCATCTGAGAAAAGAAACGTTCTGAAGTCCATGCCTCAATACAAGAATGGAGATGGGAAGGGCGTAAAATCATGAGAGACTGACCTGAAATAGCATGTTGTTTTAAGACAGCACGAAAGGATGCAGGAATTGATATCCGCCCTTTTGCGTCAAAACGATTACAATGCGTTCCAAGAAACATGCTTTTTGAGAGCCTCGTTAGCCCATGCCCAGGCAACCATTGCCTAGTGCCCCACCTTTTTATGGGATAACATGGGATTTTATGGGAAGTCAAACCACTAATAGGCTATAAACGGCAGGTAACAGCTAAAAATACACCTTATATAAAAGGGGTGTTTAAAATCAGGCATAAAAAAACCGCTACGATGAGCGGTCAAAAAATTTAGTGTTGTAAAAAAGAATCATTTTTTAAAAAAAGAGTCAGATAGTCTATAAGCCGGGTTTTGTCCGTTCGTAAAGAACGAAGCGACTATTCATCTTGGAGCAATATTGCTATTGCCCTCACGCGACCAACCCGAAAGAGGGGCAGGAATACCCCCGACCTCTCATCAAAAGATGGAGATCTATCTTTCCTATTAGGTCTTGCACCCGACGGGGTTTACCCTGCCAACTCTGTTACCAGAGTTGCGTTGCGCTCTTACCGCACCGTTTCACCCTTATCTGTATAGTAATAAATAATAAACAGACGGTCTATTTTCTGTGGCACTATCCCTAGAGTTGCCTCTGCCGGCCGTTAACCGGCGTCGTATTCCTGTGGAGCCCGGACTTTCCTCTATAAAGTGAAATAAATTCCATTTTACAGCAGCCGCTCAACTATCTGACTTCCCCCTCTTATTTAGAGAAAAAAAGAGATTTTACAAGCAAAAAATTAAGCGCTAACTCTTTTTAAGAGGGGAAATAATTTACGATGAGAGACCTAAGTCTTGTTTACCTCTGAAAAGCGAGGAATAGAACTGCCAGCGGGGTAGTAAAGTAGTTCCGGCACATTCTTTTCCCAAGATTTAAGAATAGGCTCAATCCATTTCCAAGCGGCATCAACTTCCTGACGATGAACAAAGAGGCTTTGGTCGCCTCTTGCAATTGCCATCAAAAGAGTTTCATAGGAGCTTGGGGTACGCACACCAGCAGGTGGAGAGTAGCTTCCTTCTAGGAGAAGGGGTCTAAGGCCATCTGTATTTTGTGAAAAGCCGATAGAGCGAACATTTAGCTCGAGGGTAATATCATTGGTGTCTTGTAAATCAAGCTTCATTTCGTTGGCTGGCGCATTTGGAAAAAGCGCAACATCGTTATGAAAAGTGATTTTTATATCGGTTCTCTTCTCATTCATTCTTTTGCCTGTTTTGAGGCAAAAACTTGTCCCTTTCCAGCGAGGTAAATCCAATTTTACACGAATGGCAGCAAAAGTTTCCGTTTGACTCTCTCTACCAAGCTCGGTGGCATAAGAGGGGGCTGCACGACCTTCAGCCGTTCCCTCAATATATTGTCCACGAATGGAGTTTGTTTTGATCTCCTCTTCCGTAAGGGGAATAAGCGATTTAAAAATAGAAATTTTCTCATTACGAATATCATCGCCACTTAAGGATTTTGGACGGTCAATGGTGCAGAGAGATAAAACCTGAAGCAAATGGTTTTGGATCATATCACGTGCGGCACCAGACGTGTCATAATAAGAGGCACGGGATTCTAGGCCGACTGTCTCACTGGCTGTGATCTCGATATTTTTGATATATTTACTTGACCAGATGGCATCAATCAGCGGATTAGAAAAGCGGAATTGCAAAATATTCTGTGTAGATTCCTTGCCAAGATAATGGTCGATGCGGAAAATTTTGTCTTCATCAAAATATTTACCAACGGCCTCATTAATGGCATTTGCACTTTTACCGTCTCTTCCAATGGGCTTTTCCATCACGGCACGGCTATTCGCAGAAATGAGTTTGTGAAGGGAAAGATTTTCACTAATAGGTTCGAAAAGGGAAGGTGCTGTAGAGAAATAGAAAATACGGTTTTTCTCAAAGCTAGTATCTGAGAGCCGATCAGCAAGGGATTCCCATCCTTTGTGATCGGAATGGATAATGTCAATGCCGGTGTAATAGAGAATTTTTAAGAAATGTTCGATTGTTTGCGGATTACGTGCAGACGCAGGATAGAATTTTAAAAGCGCTTTTTTAGCTTCTTCCCGATATTGTGCAGTCGTCATTTCCATGCGAGAGGTGGCAATAATCCTAGAATGTTCAGGGATATCATTGTCTTGGAACTGACGGAAAAGTGCAGGAAGAAGTTTTCGAAGGGCAAGATCTCCAGTGCCACCAAAAATGACAAGGTCGAAGGGGGCGACATGGGAAAACGGAGGCATAAGCAAATTCCAAATTCTAAATGTGGAAGATGAATAGAAGGCAAACCTTCTTTTCTGAAATGTTTAAGGCTTTTTTTAAATGTTATAGTTTGCTCTAATTAAGGTAACAAATAACGCATAATTCTGCTAATAAGAAGCAGAATTTTATACGGGTTGGAGTTAAGAATTATGGACGTATTAAATAACAGCGAAAATCAGGGCTCAGATGTTGGAGGTGTCGCTGCAGATCGCCTGCGTTCAATTATTGAGCGTGTTGAACGTCTTGAGGAGGAAAAAAAATCTCTTTCAGAAGATATTAAAGATATTTTTTCTGAAGCAAAATCAGAAGGATTTGATGTTAAGGTGATTCGAACCATTATCCGCATGCGCAAACAACCGCCTGCGGAAGTTGAAGAGCAGGAAAATCTTCTTGATTTATATCGCCATGCCCTGGGAATGTAATGACCTCTTTTTCAAAAAAGGGGGATTTATTCCCCCTGTTTCTCATCGTCATTTAAATCTGAGTTTAATTTTTCCTGCGCTTTGAAGTCATCGACTTTGCTTTGCAGTTTATAAAGAAGAGGCTGGACATTTAGACCTGTTGCCGCAGAAATTGTATAAATTTCTTGTCCTGTCTCTTCTTCAAGTTCTTTTTTAATCTCTTCGAGCTCTTCTTCTAAAATTGAATCACATTTATTGAGGGCAATAATCTCTTCTTTTTGCGCAAGATTTTGAGCATAAGCCTCAAGCTCATGGCGAATAAGTTTCCAGCTTTCCAGCGGATTTGGCTCTGTCACATCAATAAGGTGAACTAAAATAGCGCAGCGTTCCACATGGCCAAGGAAGCGATCGCCAAGACCGTTGCCTTCACTGGCACCTTCAATAAGACCAGGAATGTCCGCCATCACAAAACTTTGATTCATATCTGTACGAACAAGTCCTAATTGCGGATGAAGGGTAGTAAAGGGATAATTCGCAATTTTCGGCTTTGCCCGAGAAGAGGCAGAGAGGAGAGTAGATTTTCCGGCATTTGGCAGACCAACTAAGCCGACATCGGCTAAGAGTTTAAGGCGTAACCAAACCCATTTTTCTTCACCAGGATAACCTTTATCTGCCCTACGGGGAGCACGGTTGGTACTGGATTTGAAATGCGCATTTCCATGTCCGCCATCACCGCCACGGCAAAGGAAGAGTGTTTGACCTTCCTCTGTCAAATCAGCAATGAGGGTTTCCCTGTCTTCTTCCAAAATTTGTGTGCCAACAGGTACTTTAATAATGACATCCTCAGCCGCCTTTCCTGTGCGGTCAGAGCCTGCGCCATTACCGCCTTTTCTGGCTTTAAAATGCTGAGTGTATCGGAAATCAATCAGGGTGTTGAGATTAGCGACAGCTTTGAAAATAATGTCACCGCCACGACCGCCATTGCCGCCATCAGGGCCACCATATTCGATATATTTTTCACGACGGAAGCCGACAACACCATCTCCGCCATCGCCAGAACGGACATAAATTTTAGCTTGATCCAAGAATTTCATGGGAAATTTTCCAGATAGAAGTTCGTTTTGGGGAAAGGGAGAATAAAAAAGCCGGCCTCTAACATATAGCTAGGGGAGACCGGCTTTAGAATGCTTTTCAGGAAAGCTTAGGCAGCGCCTGCAATAACAGAAGCGTGCACTTTACCTTCTTTTTTGCGTTGGAAAGCAACTTGGCCATCGACCAAAGCAAAAAGAGTGTGGTCTTTACCAACACCAACATTTTTACCGGCAGCAATTTTTGTGCCACGCTGACGAACGATGATGTTGCCAGCAACAACAACCTGACCGCCGAATTTCTTAACGCCTAGTCGTTTACCCGCACTATCGCGTCCGTTACGACTGGAACCACCTGCTTTTTTTTGTGCCATGAGGGGAACTCCTTAAAAGATGCTAAATGAATTAGCCTAAATTGATGTCTTTGATTCTCAACACAGTTGTGTGCTGACGATGACCGTTTTTGCGGCGGCTATTTTGACGGCGGCGCTTTTTGAAAACGATGATTTTCTTTAAACGGTCTTGGCCTAGAATTTCTGCGGTAACGCTAGCGGATTCAATAACAGGGGCGCCAATTTTTAGGTCTGATCCTTCGCCTGCCATAAGCACGTCTTTTAATGTGACGGTGCTGCCAGCTTCACCTTCGATTTTTTCGATTTTAACAACATCACCAGGCTGAACGCGATATTGTTTTCCACCTGTGCGGATCACAGCAAACATAATATTTCCTTAAAAATTAAGGGAAAGAAAACCGCCGAAATTAAGGCAATCAACTTCCTTCTTTTGATTATTGGCCAAATCTATCAAGACAGATTCAGCGATATTTAGTTGGGACTTTATTTTTTTTTCGTAAAAAGGTCAAGATTATACTAAAATCTTTTGCTTTCTTTTAAACGGAAAGGTAAGAAGGAAAAACAAAGACCCTCATTGCGGAGAGGTGCCAGAGCGGTCGAATGGGGCGGTCTCGAAAACCGTTGTGCCCCTTTGGGGTACCGAGGGTTCGAATCCCTCCCTCTCCGCCAATTTCCATATAAAATTTCTTGCTTTGAGGCCTCGTAACCCTCGAGACTTTGCTGTGAGCTCCTGTTTATAAGTTATGCGGTATCAATTTATGTTGTTTTTTATTGGTTTTATGCCCGTTAACAGCGTTGACACAGGTTGTCCCATCCATTTCTTGTGGTTGGGAGTGTGTCTGAATAAAAAACCTCTCGAGGAAATAGGGTATTCGGTATAAGTTTCGCTGTTACGAGACTCCTGACCTTCCAATTATGGGGGAAGATCGCATTTTCATGCTGGGGGATAAATGGTAAATAAGAATATAGTAAAAAATAAGCATATTCATTTGGAGTAGGATAAGAATGCCCAGAGTCAGCTTATGGAAATTGTTGAATCTTTTAAAAAACCGACAAGAAGTTATCTCCTTGAGCAGCTTTTTCTGCGGGAATAGATTGAACGGCTCAATAAATTGCGTTTTATTCTAAAAAATCGTGCAATCGAATTTATTGAGACCTCCAAAAGTAGCATTCTTATTTTAGACGTAGAGTCGTGACAGGTTAGTCTATTTCTCCCTCTTACATAGATAAGAAGAAATCAAAATAATCTTTAGAATATTGCGCCTGACTTTCTTTCGATAATAGGATTTTAGAAGCACATTGGTTCCCATTTAAAAAAGCATTTTCTCGTGCAAGAGGGGTTCTGCTGAGCCCATCATTTTCGGAATTCTCTAAGCCTTTTAGAATTTCTTTTTGCCTATCTGAGAGAGTGGATGAAGGACTTATTTTTCCAAGACATTTAAGTTCAATCATATCAACATCCTTGTGGGCAATTTTTTCGAAGTTTTTAGGGAGTTCGTTTGGGGCATTTTTCAGAAGGGATAGGATAAAAACGTTGTATCCTAGTGCATATATCTGGCATCTATTTAGATTTAGAATGGAGTTATAAGAGAGAACATCTACACTCTGAAAAAGAGATAAGGTCATAAAAAGAGATAAGGTCATAGGATGTATCTCAGGTGTTCTGAGCGAGATTTTCTCTAGCTCTGCTTCCTTTTCTTTTTTATCCTTACATCCTAATAGGGGTGAGGTAATGAGGGTAAGGCTAAATATAAGAATAATATATTTTTTCATATGTATTAACTCTTGCTAATGCTTAACTTCGTGTAAAGTATTCACTTCGAAACATACTCTATGAATATACATTCTGTGATGGGAAGCCCTCTCCATGAAATCCATTAAAAAATCTGCCAAATTATCGCATGTGCTTTATGATATTCGAGGGCCGATTATGGATAGGGCCAAGCAGATGGAGGATGAGGGACAGCGTCTCATTAAGCTCAATATCGGCAATCTTGCGCCATTTGGCTTTGAAGTGCCTGAGGAAATCCAGCGGGATATGATTTTAAATCTTCCAAATTCCGCAGGTTATTCGGACAGCAAGGGGATTTTTGCGGCTCGTAAAGCCGTGATGCATTATGCCCAGCAGAAAAACATCCAAAATGTCACTTTAGACGATATTTATTTGGGCAATGGCGCATCTGATCTGATTTCGATTGCGACAAATGCGCTTTTAGATGAGGGGGATGAACTTCTTATTCCCATGCCGGATTATCCTTTATGGACAGCGGTGACGAGCTTATCAGGCGGTAAGCCTGTCCATTATCTCTGTGATGAAGAAAAGGGCTGGATACCGGATTTAAAAGATATACGCTCTAAAATTACCTCTCATACAAAAGGGATTGTCGTTATTAATCCCAATAATCCGACAGGGGTTTTATATCCAAAAGAAGTCCTTGAAGTCCTCATCGAGATTGCAAGAGAATTTAATCTCGTACTTTTTGCTGATGAGGTTTATGACAAGGTACTTTATGAGGGGGCAGAACATTTAGCGCTTGCATCGCTTTCAACCGATGTTTTGACCTTAACATTTAACTCCCTTTCTAAAAGCTATCGTGCCTGTGGGTATCGTGCAGGCTGGATGATCGTTTCGGGCAATAAGAAACAAGCAACGGATTATATTGAGGGGCTAAATATGCTTTCCAATATGCGTCTTTGCGCAAATGTGCCGGGGCAGTGGGCGATTCAAACCGCTTTAGGCGGCTATCAAAGTATCAATGATTTGGTTGCTGAAGGGGGACGTTTACGTCGTCAACGTGATCTCGCCTATGAATTGATTACAGCCATACCAGGTGTTTCCTGCGTAAAGCCGCAAGCGGCGCTTTATATGTTTCCAAAACTTGATCCGGAGATATATCCGATTGAAGATGATCGAAAATTTTTTCTAAAGCTTTTAGAGGAAACACGTGTCATGTTGGTTCAGGGAACAGGATTTAACTGGCATCAGCCGGATCATTTTCGCATTGTCTTCTTACCGCATGAGGCGGATCTTCGAGATGCGATTGGACGGATAGCCCGTTTCTTGGAAAATTATCGCAATCAATATGCCAGGAAAAAGGCCATTCCTTCAAAAAAATAGGTGGTTTTAATGTCAGACAAAAAAGCACTTCTTGTTGTTGATATGCAAAATGATTTTATGCCGAGTGGTACTTTGCCAGTGCCAAAGGCAGATCAAATTATTCCATTCATCAATCAAGCTCTAAACTCGCCTGAATATGATTTTAAAGTTGCTTCAAAAGATGCACATCCGCAAAATCATATTTCTTTTCAAGAACATGGCGGAAAATGGAAGTCTCATTGTGTTAAGGGGACAAAAGGTGCTGAATTCTCACAAGGATTAGAGAATGATAAATTTGATTTTGTGATTGAAAAAGGCTCTCTGGTGACAGAGGAGGGATATTCTGCCTTTTATAATGCACCAAACCAACCAACAAAACTTTTGTCTTTCTTAAAAGAAAATCATCTGACGGCGCTTTATATTTGTGGGGTTGCCTTAGAGGTTTGCGTTAAGGCGACGATTGAAGATGCTTTACATCATGGTTTTAAGGTTTTTGTGCTGAGAGATATGATTAAAGCGATAGAGGCAGATAAAGCCTGTCACATTTACAAAAATTTAGCGGCAAAAGGCGCAGTTATTTTATGAAAAAATATTTCTTTTTATCCTTATTTGCGGCTGGAGCTTGCTTTCAAATTCCTGTTGCAACGGCACAAAATGTTCAAAATGATTGGCAGAATATTACAGAAAAAACACCCTCTGGAGATCTTTGTGGATTAGAGACAAAGGGATTGCCGTTTACCTTTTCGTTGTATCAGGGGCAAGGGTTATTTTTGCTTCGTTTGACAGATCCGAGCTGGGGCATGGGGGGTGATATGTCACCGCAGGTCACGTTAAAGATTGGTGATTATCAAAATAGTTTTTTGTTTAAATCGCATCACTTAACAACCATAGAGAGCATTATTCCAGCGTTGGAAATGGCGAAAATAGAGGCTGCCTTGGGAAATGCCAAAACAGCCTCATTTTCTTTTAACGGCTTAGAGCCAAATATTTTTTCTCTTGAAAAAATTGGCGATAAAGTCTCTGCCTTTCAAAATTGTGCCTTGGGATTATCCAAAGGCACCGTTAGCATGCTGAATGGCAACGCCGCACTCTCTTAAAAGATTAAAACATTTCTCGATTGGGTCGATGATATTCTCATTTTCACGTCGGAACCCTTGGCTATTGGTTACTTCACCTTTTTCACCAAAATCGAGATGTGTATTTTCTATCGGAGATTTTGGAAAGAGGGAACGTAGCTTTTTTAGGAGATTAGGAATATCCAGCAACAGGGTCATTTCTGTCACTGTTTCACGTGTAAACCCATCTTGTGGCCCGAAATAAGGAACTTGCGTTCCTAAGATCCAAATTTTCTTAATCAAAGCAATACGAATAGCATGAATGATTTTCTCTTCTTTTTGCATATGTGGAATCTTAGAGCAGGCGCTATCTAAAGAAATATAATCTCTTTGTAAGCGTCTGAAGGTCGCAGAAGCATCTTTCCACACATTAAGCTCTTCTAAACCGCTGGCAATAGCGAGATAGCGATTGCGTAAATGGCGGTCATTTTGAGAATGTTCCGCATAGGCGAGCCAGAGTCCCGGATCTAAAAGCGCTGTAATGCCTCTTAGAACATCAAGATCAGAATGGGCTAAGGCCTGTTCTGCAAAATCAATGAGTAAACGAAACCGAGGAGAGGTTAATTGAAAGGCCTGAAAAGCCTCTGGATGGCGTTGTGCCGCAGCGCCTAATCCGTGAATAATATTTGCCCACCAACCAAGCTGTAAAAGAATAGCATTATTTGGAATAGCTCTTAATTGTCGAGGAGAGCTTATTTTGGGTGATCTTCCAGAAGATTGGCGTGAAGCAGCACGAGAGCCTGTCGCATCAATAAGAGAGCTGCCAAATGTTCCTAAAAGTGCAGCATATCCTGGATCTTGAATAAGGTCGGCCATACTTCGGGCAATGGTTGCAAAGAAATCACCAATGATTGTGCCGTTTCGCTCAATTGGATCAATAATCTCTTGAGGATCTTTCTTAAGCGAAGGATAGGCAAAATGAACAATCGTTGAGACAGCATTGACAGAGAGTAATTCTGAGCCAAAGAGCAAATAGCCATCTGCGCCCTGAAAGGCATTTTCTGTCCGAATATGTAAATTCTTTTCCTGCCATTTCTTTTTAAGGGACGGGGGAGAAAAATAACTGAGACGGTCATGGAGTGATTTTGGATGTGCGCCACGACCAATACTTTCCCCATGCGTATCGAAAAAGACCAGCTCTGTCTCTTGAAGCGCATATTCTTCTAAAAGCTCAGCGGCACGTAATTTTAGACGTGTCGTGAGAGGGGTTGCGGCGAGTTGTCCAACGTAACGTCCGGAATCGGAGTAGCCAAACTGCAGGCAGAGTTTACCGTTAGTTTGGATATAATTACGCCAATGGGGAGAGTTAAACGCTTCTTCTAAAATAGCGCCGCCATTTTCTAAGGCTGTTTCAGTTTCGAAGAGCGGAGATATTTCAATTTTACGGTCATCAATGCCAAAGAAACGTGCGAGCCATAAAGCCGCCAACAAGGTATAGCCGCTTTCTGTTTCCGCAATAAGGAAACGAATAGGGGAATCCTGATCAATATGTTTGAGAATTTGCGCCATTGTCATCATCATTCTAGCGGCAACACTGGGTTCCCCAAGAATAGAGCCAAGATTGACAGGAACAGGTGAAAGGTTACTGAGCGCATTGTTTAGATGGTCAATGAGAACACGGCGATGCGAAGGGATCGCCGGATCATCTGAGAGGCCAAGACGTGTGCGAGCAATATTATAAAGCTGGGCGGCGTTAATACGGGCTTGCATGAGGCCAAGCCCTAAACCGTGGGAAAGAAAAGACGCTTTCCAGCTTTGAAGTTTTTCTTTTTCCGCTTGAGGCAAGGCTTTTGAAAGAACCTCAAAGAAAGGGGTAAGTTCTTTGGCTTTTCGTAAGCTTTTTGCACTGACAAAAGTTAAGGCTTTAGAAAATTCTTGAATTTCCTCAATGGAAGGGGTTTCGCCTTTATTACCTTTTGGGCAGGCTGAAATTTGCGCATCTAATGCTGTCAAAGCATCTTGTAAACGCTGTATAAAATCTTCTTTTTCTTTATTTTCTGTAGAAAGAGAGGAAATTTGTTTTAATAAACGTTCAATTTGCGCCTTTTTAAGAAGAAGGCGATAGCTAAGGGCATCCCACCAGCCAATATCGTTGCGTCCGTCAATGTCAAATCCTACCCATGTTGCAAAAAGTAACGGAGAGGGTAAAAATTCTTTTTGTATAGAGGTTTTTTGATCTGCTTTGCGGATGAGGGCAAGATTTAATGAATCTAATGCATCTCTTCCCCGTGAGATTGCCGTTAAAGAAAGCCTTTCTTCCTCAGGAAGTGTTGGCGGTGCATCCCGGCGATCGCTCTTTCTCTTGATAGGCTCTAAAGAAGGTGTTTCTGCCATCGCAGCAAGCTCTTCGTAAACATCATCTTTGAGTGCAAAGGTTGGATGTGCTGTAAAAACGGCAGAAACCCTTGCGGTTTCGAGCTGTTTTAGAGAGTGTGTATTTTGGAGCAGGAAGTCAGCGGTCTCTTCGAGGAGGCGGTGCGTCTCCGTCTGCGTATTGTTTTTATTTTTACTGTAAGAACGCAGTTTCTGCGCACGGATTTTCTTTTGCTGATCTCTAAAATCTCGGATAAGCGCCTCAATCTTAGAGGTTCCGTCAGGAGATTGCAGACTTTCAAAAGAAATGTCGCACGCTTCTGTGAAGGTCGCACTGTTAAGGAGTGCTTGTTTAAGATCAGGTAAGGTCATAGTCTCTTTAGTTAAAATAAAAGATTAACAGACAAGGTTGCATTTAGATTTAACGTTTAATGCGATAAGATTTTAGCAGATTTTTTTATTTTTGGCACCTTAATCATTTCTCGCCACTGTGTTTTTTCTCAGAAGGTGCGTGTAAATGTAGGTAAAGGCAGTATTTTGTTTAAGCAGAAACCAACTCCGAATTTCTTTGCGAATTTTTTACTTATTCTCCTATTTGCTTTTTCTATTCTTACTTTGTGTTTGCCGGTACCGCAGACGGAAATAGGAAATATTTTACTGAAAATTGTTCAAGGAGGATGCCTGGGTGGCTTAGGGGGAGCTCTTGCGGATTGGTACGCCGTGACAGCTCTTTTTAAAAAGCCTTTTGGTCTTCCTTTGCCGCATACAAATATTATTGCCCGTAATAAAGATAAGATTGCTGATAAGATTGCCCATTTTGTGGTTGTGGAATTTCTTAATGAGGCGGAAATGATTGCGCTGCTTCAGAAATTAGAGATCGGGAAAAGGGTTAATCAGAAGATTTTTCAAATGCTTTTTTCTAAGAAGAAAACAGGAGAAGCTTTTGATCTTAAGGGGCAAAAGGCGAGTATTGCTCTGGCAAAAGCCTATCTTTTAGAAGATGTTCTTTTGAGCGCAGAAAATATTTCTTTATTAGGGCGATTGTTACGGATGAATCTTGAAAAACATGAAGATAAGATCATTTCTTACGTTGAGCAGCGTGTAAAAGAACAAGGTGGTTCATTCTTGGGGTGGGCTGTTGGCAATTCAATTGGCCGCCGTGTTGTTGGCGCTTTGGAGGGGGAGCTTAAAAAGATAGACTTAAATGATCCTGTTTTTTTAGAAAAATGGTCTCAATATAAGCAGCGTTTTTTAAAATCTTTTCAAGAGAGAAAACAGGAGAAGGGAGAAGGATTAAGGGCTGCACCTTCAGTTTGGGAAAAGAAAAAAGCGTCTTTGGAAGAGATTTTTATAGAATGTTCTGAAATGGTCTCGTTTGAGAGCATGATTGAAACTTATCTTTCTGACTATATGACTCGGCATTTGCCGGAGATACGAAACCATTCTTTTATATTTTTGCAATCTGTTATGAAAAAATGGGGCGGCGTTGAAATTTCAAAACGTTTAGAGCAAGCTGTCGGCAGTGACTTAGCCTATATTCGTGTAAATGGTGCTTTGGTCGGATTCCTTACCTCAGCCTTTATTGAAGGAGGTATTCTTGCGTTTAAAATGCTTTTTTAAGGGCAAGGACATTTAACCTTCTCTATTTCCTTGTACATATAGGACTAAAATAGTATTTTATTAATAACGTTGGAAAATAAAGAAATTTATTTTGTTTTATGGTAAGAGCGTAGCCACGCTTATAGATAGAGCTACAACTTAATATATTTATGGAACACTTTAGATAATGTTAAGACCTTCTAAACTTGTCGATTATGCTGCTGTTATTTTGGTAATTTTGGCTAAGCGGGGAAAAATGGCAACAGGAGCGGAATTGGCAGCAGATGCATCAATTTCTCTTCCAACAACAGCAAAATTACTCAAGGCTCTTGCATCAGCTGGATTAATAGAATCTCGACGAGGGGCCTGCGGTGGCTATCTTCTCTCTACGCCATTAAAAAATATTTCCGTAAAAGATGTGATTAAAATTATTGATGGTCCAATCAATCTGGTTTCTTGCTGTCGTGACGGAGAATGTCCGCGCGATCAGGCATGTCCTTTGGTTGGTTGTTGGGATGGTCTGAATCAAAGAATGCTTAAATTATTTTCAGAAGTAAGTATTGAGGAACTCGCAAGCCATTCTTGCATCGATACAAAGGGGGAAGAGTTATGAGTACAGCATCTTCATTTACCGCTCAAAGTGAATCCTACGAATGGGGATTTGAAACTGAAATCGAAACAGATTATGCCCCCAAAGGTCTTAATGAAGACACTATTCGGTTTATCTCTAAAGGGAAGCAAGAACCAGAATGGATGCTTGAATGGCGCTTGAAGGCTTTTCGTCTTTGGCAAACGATGAAAGAGCCGCATTGGGCACGTCTTAAATATAAACCTGTTGATTACCAAGATATTCACTATTTTGCGAAGCCAAAGACAAAAGAAGGGCCAAAATCTTTAGATGAGGTTGACCCGGAACTTTTACGCACTTATGAAAAATTGGGTATTCCGCTTAGAGAGCAGGAAATTTTAGCAGGTGTTGAGGGGGGGGATAAACGTCCACGTGTTGCTGTTGATGCTGTTTTTGACAGTGTTTCTGTTGCGACAACCTTTCAAAAAGAGCTGAAAAAAGCAGGGGTGATTTTTTGTCCAATTTCGAAAGCTATTCAGGAGTATCCCGACTTAATAAAGCAGTATCTTGGGAAGGTTGTGCCGCAGGGGGATAATTTCTTTAGTGCGCTCAACTCCGCTGTTTTTACAGATGGTTCCTTCGTTTACGTGCCGAAGGGCGTAAGATGCCCTATGGAGCTTTCAACTTACTTCCGTATCAATGCAAAAAATACAGGGCAGTTTGAACGGACTTTGATTATTGCAGATGCAGGAGCGCAGGTTTCTTATTTAGAAGGTTGTACGGCACCTCAAAGAGATGAAAATCAGCTTCATGCTGCGGTGGTTGAACTGATTGCGCATGATGATGCTTTTATTAAATATTCAACAGTTCAGAATTGGTATCCCGGTGATGAGAATGGCAAGGGTGGCATTTATAATTTTGTAACCAAACGTGGTTTGGCCAAAGGAAAACGCTCTCGTATTTCTTGGACACAAGTGGAGACAGGTTCTGCCATTACGTGGAAATATCCTTCTTGCATTTTAGCAGGAGAGGAAAGCCGTGGAGACTTCCATTCAGTTGCAGTAACAAATCGTTATCAACAGGCGGATACCGGCACAAAAATGATTCATTTAGGCCCAAGAAGCCGCTCAACCATTATTGCAAAAACAATTTCTGCTGGGCATTCTGACAGTACTTATCGTGGGCGTGTTCGTATGGATCGCCGTGCGGACGGTGCCAGAAACTTTACGCAGTGTGACTCTTTACTTGTTGGGTCGAATTGTGGTGCGCACACTATTCCTTATATCGAAGGGCGCAATCAAAAAGCGCAAGTTGAGCATGAGGCAACAACCTCTAAAATTTCCGATGAGCAGTTATTTTATTGTCGGGCAAGAGGTTTCTCTGAGGAAGAGGCAATTGGTTTAATTGTTAATGGCTTCTGCCGAGAAGTTCTCCAGGAGTTGCCAATGGAATTCGCTGTTGAAGCTCAGAAATTATTACAGCTAAGTTTAGAAGGAAGCGTTGGATGAGCGATGAAATGATAAATAAATCGGTATTTCCCGCAAAAGGAGAGTTGGTTCTTAAGGATCTGCAAGTCTCCTTTAAAGATGATAGTGATGATGATCAAAAAACACGTGAAATTTTACATGGTATTGATTTGCATGTGCCAGCAGGTGAAGTTCATGTGCTTATGGGGCCAAACGGTTCTGGAAAATCAACGCTTTCTAATGTGCTTTCTGGAAATCCACGTTATGAAATTACGGGAGGGAAAGCCTCTTTGGGCGGCATAGATCTTTTAGATTTACCACCGGAAAAACGTGTCGCTGCAGGTTTGTTTATGGCTTTTCAGGCTCCTATTGAACTGCCTGGGGTGAGTAATGCGTCTTTTCTACGAGCGGCGGTGAGTGCGGTTCGTAAAGAGCGTGGTTTAGCAGAGATCTCCCCCGTTGATTTTTTAAAGCTCGTGCGTAAAGAGATGAAAGATCTCGGAATGTCTCAAGAAATGCTTAAGCGTGGTGTGAACGCTGATTTTTCAGGTGGAGAGAAAAAACGTAACGAAGTTTTACAGATGCGTTTACTTCAACCAAGCTTTGCTATTCTAGATGAGACGGATAGCGGTCTTGATGTTGATGCGCTTCGAATTATTGCTGATGGCATTAATAAATTAAAGGCACCTGATTTTTCTGCGCTTATCGTGACGCATCATCATGCTTTATTGGAATATACCCAACCGACAAAGGTTCATGTTCTCGTAAAAGGGAAAATTGTACAGTCGGGTGGTATGGAATTGGCAGAGTATATCCAGAAAGAGGGCTATAAAGCCTTTTTGGAAGGTCGATAATGAATGATTTTTCAGAAAATTGGCAGCAACTACGTTTAAGAGCTGGTGACCGAGCCGATCTTTTGGGAAATGCTTGGCCAACAAAAAAGCAAGAAGCCTATCATTATGCTTCTCTATCTTCCTTAGATAAAACAAAGTGGAAAAAAGCACCTTCTTTGAGTGAAAAGGATCTTAAAGAAAAAATAACGGCCTTATCTCTTCCTGAGGTTAATAATCGTTTGGTTTTTTCAAATGGATATTTTATGCCTAGCCTTTCTTTTTTAGGAGATGGTGGAAATTGGCAGATCAAGAAAAATGTCCTTGAAGAAGGGTGTGAAAAACTTTCTTTTGAAGAGCGTTTAAATCTTTCTTTAGGGGAGGAGAAAATTTCTCTAAAAATCCCCTTCCTTAAAGCCAGTCAGTCCCTACAGATTCTCTTTTTAAATGAAGGGGAAAATATTTCTCTTCATTCAGCAGTGGATTTTGAAGTTTCTGAAAATCAGAAAATTTCTGTTTTTGAAGTACATGCAGGAGAAGGGCATTTTTTAGAAAATAATCTCATTCATGTAAAATCCTCAAAATCTTCACATATTTCTTGGGTAAAAGCCCAGTTTTCTGGATCAAAAACAGCCTCTCTTTCCCATACATATTTTGATTTGGCGGAGGGCGCAAAGGCAAGTTGGACGCTTCTCGCAAAGGGAAATCTTTTTGAGAGAGAAGTCTTTCGGGCTGTTTTAGCTGATGAGAATGCTGTTTTGGAGGCGAATGGTTTACAGCTTGTAGGAAAAGATCAGCTTGCCGATTTCAATATTTCCGTTGCACATGAGGCAAATCACACCTTTTCCCAGCAATCTTTTAAAGCGCTTGCTATTGAAAATGGTCATGCCATTTTTCAAGGAAAATCGGCCATTTCTAAGCGTGGGAATAAAAGTGAAGCCCATCAAAAATCAGATGCGCTTTTACTCTCAGATAGAGCTATTTTTGATGTTAAGCCGGAGCTTGAAATTTTTGCAGATGATGTGAAATGTACGCATGGTGCAACTGTTGGCGCCCTTGAAGAGCAGGATATTTTTTATCTTCGTGCAAGGGGAATTGCTTTAGATGAGGCAAAGCGTCTTCTTTTGTTCTCTTTTGTGAAAGATATTTTAGACCATATTTCGGACGAAAATATCCATCTTTGGGTGCAGGATTATGTCTTTCCTTTTTTAGATTTTGAAAAAGAGGAAATATTTCATATAGAACAGGAAGGAAAGCACTGATGACATCTAGATTTTCAACTGAATCTATTGAGCATGTTCAAAAGATACGCCAACATTTTCCTATTCTTTCCCAGCAGGTTAATAACCATCCTTTTGTTTTTCTAGATAGTGCCGCCTCAGCGCAAAAGCCAGAAATGGTTTTGGATATTATTGAGGAGATGGGAAAGCATTGCTATGCAAATATCCATCGTGGCCTCTATCAAATGAGCGAGCGTACCAGTGCGGCTTTTGAAGCTGTGCGAGGACAGGTTGCGAATTTTATTGGCCGAGATGATCCTCGTGAGATCGTTTTTACCCGAAATAGTACTGAAGCTTTTAATCTGCTAGCGCATACTTTTGGCGAAACAATTCCTTTAGGAAAAGCCATCGTGATCAGCGAACTGGAGCATCATGCCAATATCGTCCCATGGTTGATGTTGCGTGATCGAAGGAAAATTGAAATTCGTGTTGCTCCCATCACGGATGATGGCGATATTGATATGGAAGCTTATGCAAAGCTTTTCGAGGATGGAAAAGTTGCGCTGGCTTCTATAACGCATATGTCCAATGTCTTAGGAACTGCAACACCGGCCCGCCAATTAGCAGATATTGCGCATAAAGCAGGCGCAAAAATTTGTTTTGATGTTTCTCAGTCTATTGTACATAGCAATCTAAATGTTGAAGAGATTGGTGCGGATTTCATCACTTTTACAGGTCACAAGCTCTATGGTCCAACAGGTGTTGGTGTCCTTTGGGGAAAATATGACATTCTGCAATCGCTGCCACCTTTTATGGGAGGCGGTGACATGATTAAGAATGTCAGTTTTGAAAAGGCGACTTGGGCAGATGCCCCTCATCGTTTTGAAGCTGGAACACCTGCTATTTTAGAAGTGATTGCACTAGGCGCTGCTTTACGTTTTGTCTCTCAAGATGAAATGAAACATCGTTTTACTTTTGAAAAAAAATTAACATCTTATGCGATAGATATTTTAAAAAATATCGAAGGCGTGCGGATTTTAGGGGCACCTAAAGAAAGAGGCCCTGTGATTTCTTTCTTGATGGAAGGGGCACATCCACACGATATTGCTCTTTTACTAGATCAGTCAGGCATTGCTGTTAGAGCAGGGCAACATTGTGCAGAACCATTAATGCACCGTCTTGGTATTCATGGCAGTGTCCGGGCAAGTTTCGGTGCCTATACGCTTCCAGAAGAAATTGATGTTTTTGCGGATTCCTTGGTAAAAATAAGGAAAATTTTAACTTGAACACTCAATATGATGATTCTGAAGAATCTCCTAATCCCTCATCTTCCCATTATGTGGATGAGGAAGCGGTTATTGAGGCTATTTCAGAGGTTTACGATCCTGAAATTCCTGTAAATGTTTATGATTTAGGTTTGATTTATGCGATTGACTTGCATGATGATGGACGTGTGATTGTAGAAATGTCTTTAACAGCGCCTAATTGTCCAAGCGCACAAGAACTCCCAGAAATGATAAGGGATTCTGTAGCCACTGTTAAAAATGTCACAAATGTTGAGGTTAAAGTTGTTTGGGACCCGCCTTGGGAGATGAGTCGTATGAGTGATGCTGCTAGGTTGGCATTGAATTTATTTTAAGGGATTATTGGAAATCAAATGTCAGAAAAAAACCTTTTTAATTTAACAGAATCTGCTGCGGCAAGACTTGCATATCTTTATAAGAATGAAGAGAAGGGGCGTATTCTTCGCCTTTCCGTGAATTCAAAAGGATGTTCCGGACATTCTTATCAATTAGATTTCGTTGAGGCTCCCCTCGAGGGGGATGAGGAATTTTCGAGTAATGGTGTTAAGTTTTTAGTTGATCCTGCCGCATTTTTATATGTTGCAGGAACTGTAATGGATTACCGTAAAGGCTTGTTGGAATCTGGATTTGTTTTTGAAAATCCAAATGAAAAGGGTCGTTGCGGATGTGGTAAGAGTTTCTCTGCTTAGAGCGCAGAGATTCTTAGAAAAGCCGGTAAAGTATCGTCATCTGTGCTAAAGGACTTAAAAGTCTGTTCGGCACGTAAGAAAGAAGGTGTTATTTCTTCATCCGCAAGGGTAGAAGGTAACACTTCTTTTTTGGATGGTTTTGAAGTATTTTTACGAGCTGTTTTTTTCTCTACGACAGAAGGTTTTTCAGTAATCTTTTCAGGGATTGTTTCTTTTTCAGAAGGGGACTTGGATTCTTCTTTTGAAGTGTCAGAAGAATGCTTAATAAGCTTAATTTCTTTTTCTGTAAGTTTATTAATCTCTTCTAAGAGAGGCATATCTTGTTCACAAAGAAGGCTTTTTGCCCATCCTTTTCTTCCTGCCCTTCCTGTCCGACCAATACGGTGAACATAATCTTCAGGGTTACGGGGAAGATCGTAATTGTAAACATGAGACAACTCATCAACATCAATGCCACGGGCAGCGACATCTGAGCAAATGAGAAGCGGAATATCACCATTTCTAAATTGTTCAAGCGTTTTAAAACGTAGATCCTGTGATAAATCTCCATGTAAAGCGCCAAGAGAGAAGCCATGTTTTTGCAAAAGTCTTTCCAGATTTTTGACTTCTTTTTTTTGATTACAAAAGACGAGGGCGCTGACAGGCTTATCCGTCTCTAAAAGCTGCCGCAGAAAACGTGTCTTGGCGCTTTTATTAGATAGAAGATAGGCTGTTTCCTCAATCGTTTTTGCCTTAGAGGAGGGACGTGAAACTGTAATCTCTTCCGGATTGTTCAAGAAGTTACCTGCGAGTTTCCGGATATCTGATGTCATTGTTGCCGATAAGAAAATGGTCTGACGATTTTTTGGTAAAAATCGAACAATTTTTTCAATATCGGGAATAAAGCCCATATCAAGCATACGGTCTGCTTCATCCACAATCAAAATCTTTGTTTGCGTAAGTAAAAGAGCGCCACGCTCAAAAAGGTCAAGTAAACGGCCAGGTGTGGCGACAACGATATCAACACCTTTAGAGAGCTTTTCTTTTTGAACCCCCATAGACTCGCCACCGATAAGGAGTGCATGGGAAAGGGGAAGATATTTGCCGTATTCTGTAAGATTTTTTGAAACTTGAAGGGCTAATTCACGTGTTGGCTCTAGGATAAGCGCGCGTGGCATGCGTGCACGTGCACGACCAGAAGCAAGCTGATGCAACATAGGCAAAACAAAAGCTGCTGTCTTACCTGTTCCTGTTTGTGCAATTCCTAAAACATCTCTTCCATCTAAAAAATGTGGAATTGTAATAGATTGAATAGGGGTAGGGATAGTATGCCCTAAATCATCAAGGGCTTTAAGGAGCTCAGATTTTAGCTTAAGAGCGTGAAAATTAGTCATAATGTGTAAAGGTAATGTCCTAGATTGAAACAAAAATTACTCTACATAGCCCAGGCTATAAATTGAGAAATTGTACAAATGCTCCAAATTTTAAATTAACTCTCTAAAGGCACCGGCGCATGTCGCGACAATCCCAATAAAAGCCATCAGAAGTGTGATATTACGAATGCGTACAAGAGATTTTGGCTGCATACGAAGCGCACGTTTTAATTCTCTCAAAGGAGAGAAATAAGCCCAAAGAAAGAGGCCTGTCATCAATACCCAGCACAGCATCATTATGTGATAAATCGGCGAAGGGGTAGCCCCCATATTGCATAATAAAGCAACGCCAGAAATCGCAGAAAGTGGCATGACATGCCATAATGTTCGGTAATAACGTGAATAAAGTTGAAATCTTAAGGAAAGATTATGAACACCTAATAAAGAACGATCTGTAACGAGATCAGAGCGCCAGACAGACAGCCCCCCGCCAACCCAATAGGCCATACAAAGGAGATGGATAGCTAAAACCGTGCTCCACAGCATTCCTGTGATCATATCAATAATATCTTTCTTAAATATTGCTTACAGATTTATAATAAACCTGCAAATATAACAGATTTTATTTTAGTTCTTTGAAAGATATACTCTGTTTAGAAGATAAAATGAAGACTCTAAAGAAAAGTTTATTTAGAACTGTTCGAATAAGGCTGAAACTATTTTTTCAAAAAAAATATCTTTTTGAAAAATAAGGGCTTGTCTTTTTTTTTAGGGAAGGCTATTGATTGCCTTGTTCAGTACTTCAGTACACATCAGCGGATGTGGTGAAATTGGTAGACACGCCAGATTTAGGTTCTGGTGGCGCAAGCTGTGGGGGTTCAAGTCCCTCCATCCGCACCATTCTCTTCAAGAAAAAAATATTTTCTTTGGAAAATCAAAAGATTTTTATGTCTTTTGATCTTTTTGTGCTGTGATGGCTTTTAATTTATTTCTTTCATCTTATCTATGGCTAGCGGGAATTATTACGCTCTGCTATGTTTCCGTGATAAATTTTAAAAGGGTCCAGAAGGAATTTTATTGGATATGAAAATTACACCTGTAGCTGAAAAAGAGAATCTGATTGAGAAATTTACGGTTACTATTTCAAATGAAGATTGTGAAGTTAGAGTTAAAGAATCTCTTCAGAAATATGGCGCGGACCTAAAGCTTCCAGGGTTTCGTCCAGGTAAGGTTCCTCTTTCTATTGTTAAGCAACGTTTTGGTCAGTCTGCACAGCATGAGGCTGTTGATGCTTTAATTCAAAAAGCGTGGGAAGAAATTCTTAAAGAGAATGATTTCCGTCCTGCAGGACAGCCAAAAGTGAAGTTAATTTCTTTTCCTTTCGCCGGAGAAGGTGAGGAAGCAGACGCTTCGAAAGAACTTTCTTTTGAGATTGAAGTCAGTGTTTTGCCTGAAATTAAAATTCCAGATGTTTCAGACATTAAATTAACACGTCATGTCAGTAAAATTTCTGATGATTCTGTTGAGAAAGCACTTAAAGAAGTTTCTGAGCAATCTCGTTTCCCAAAAGAACTTGAAGAAAAACGCCCTTCAGAAGAGGGGGATATTGTTCGTGTCGATTTCTTAGGCAAAAAGGATGGTACCCCTTTTGAGGGCGGAGCAGGTAAAGGCGTTGATGTTGAACTCGGCGGTGCAGGTTTTATCCCAGGGTTTGCTGAACAAATGGTCGGTATGTCTGCCGGAGAGAAGAAAGTTATTAATGTTACTTTCCCCAAAGATTATCAGGCAGAAGAGCTTGCAGGGAAAGAAGTTACTTTTGATATTGATCTTCTCGCAATCATGGTGCCAACGACTTATCCTGTCGGTGAGGAGCTTGCTAAGGCTGCCGGTTTTGAAAATCTAGATAAGCTCAAAGAAGATATTCGTACACGTCTAGAGGCAGAAGCTAAGGAGCTTTCTAATCTTTCTCTTAAGCGTGACATGCTTGATGCGCTTATTGGTAAAGTGGATTTCGAAATTTCAGATGAAATGGTTGAATCTGAATTCAATCAAATTTGGAGCCATTTGCAGCAAGAGAGATCTGCTGGACGCATTGATCCTTCTGAGGCACTAAAAGATGAAGATACTCTCAAGACAGAATATCGTGCCATTGCAAAGCGACGTGTCAGCTTAGGTCTATTGCTTTCTGAAATTGCTCAAAAAGAAAAGATGGAAGTCTCCCAAGAGGAATTGATGGGTGCACTTCAAGCAGAGATCGCACGTTTTCCGGGGCAAGAACAAAAAGTTCTACAGTATTTCTTAGGCAATGAAGGTTCTATGAATGCTTTGAAAGGCCCAATCCTTGAAGGAAAAGTCATGGACTTCCTTTTGGAGAAAGTGGAAATTTCTGAAGATGAAATTGAGATGGAAGCGCTTGCAAAGCTGGTTAGCGAAGGTGAAACCCAGCAATTTGGCATTAGAGCGGAGTAATTTTAAACGTTAATTAAGTCCAACTTTTGTCCGCTTGTTGGATTAAGAACTGTTTTCTTAACTTTTGGGAGAGAGATTTCCCAAAAGTTAAGTTTTTAAGTAAAGCGGGGGAGGTGTAGGGTGTTTTCTTCACAATTTGGAAAAGATATATCGGCAAGTTCTTTAATACCGATGGTTGTTGAGCAAACGCCACGTGGAGAGCGTGCGTTTGATATTTATTCACGTCTATTACAAGAGCGTATTATTTTTCTGACAGGGCCTGTTTACGATCAGGTTGCCTCTGTCTTGTGTGCGCAGCTTTTGTACCTAGAAAGTGTAAATCCTAAAAAAGAGATTTCTTTTTATATTAATAGCCCAGGTGGTGTTGTAAGCGCCGGCTTGGCAATTTATGATACAATGCAGTATATTCGTGCGCCTGTTAGTACCGTTTGCATAGGGCAGGCTGCCTCTATGGGGTCCTTGCTACTTGCCGCAGGTGAAGCGGGACGTCGTTTCTGCCTCCCTAATTCTCGTGTTATGGTGCATCAACCTTCTGGCGGCGCTCAGGGGCAGGCTTCTGATATTGAGATTCAGGCGCAAGAAATTTTAGAAATTAGACGCCGTCTCAATGATATTTATCACTTCCATACAGGGCGTTCTGTTGCTGAAATTGAAGAGGCGTTGGAGCGGGATCGTTATCTTTCTGCAGAAGAAGCGAAGTCCTTTGGTCTTGTAGATGAAGTGGTTAAGCGCCACATACAGGATGGGGAAGAGAAATAATTTGTAAATTTTTATAAAATTTACTGTTACAATTTTCTTCAAAGATTATTTGAAGAGATTGATAAGTTGGCGAAAGAATTTGAATGAACGAGAAATCATCTTCATCTGATAAGGTTTTGTATTGCTCTTTCTGTGGAAAGTCTCAGACAGCGGTTAAGAAACTTATTGCAGGACCTACGGTATTTATCTGTAATGAATGTGTGGAATTGTGTGGGGATATTATCCGTCAAGAACGCAAAGACGGGAAAATTGCGACCGACACAGATGAAATTCCAGTTCCACAGGAAATATTTAAAATCTTAAATGATTATGTGATTGACCAAAATCATGCAAAGAAGGCGCTTTCTGTTGCGGTTTATAATCATTATAAACGTTTAGAATCTCTTCAGATAGACGATGATGTTGAAATTTCGAAATCTAATATTCTTCTGGTGGGCCCAACAGGATCAGGTAAGACACTTTTAGCGCAAACACTCGCTAGAATTCTAAACGTTCCTTTTGCAATGGCGGATGCAACCACATTGACTGAGGCTGGTTATGTTGGCGAGGATGTCGAAACTATTGTCTTGAAGTTGTTGCAAGCGGCAGATTATGATGTCGAAAAAGCGCAACGTGGAATTATCTATATTGATGAGATTGATAAGATTACACGCAAATCTGATAATCCTTCGATCACCCGTGATGTTTCTGGAGAAGGCGTTCAGCAAGCGCTTCTAAAATTGATGGAGGGGACGGTTGCCTCTGTTCCTAAAAATGGCGGCAGAAAACATCCTCAACAAGAATTTGTACAAGTTGATACGACGAATGTTTTATTCATTTGCGGAGGGGCGTTCGCGGGGTTGAGTAAAATTATTGAAGCGCGAGGTCGTGGTACGGTTATGGGCTTTGGTGCAGATGTGCGATCTGCGGATGAGCAAAAGTTAGGGGATCTTCTGAGAGATCTTGAGCCTGAAGACTTGATGAAATATGGCTTAATTCCTGAATTTATTGGCCGCTTACCTGTCATTGCAACGTTAGATGATCTCGATAAAAAAGCGCTTGTACGTATCTTGGCAGAGCCTAAAAATGCTTTGGTGAAGCAATATGCACGTCTTTTTGAGATGGAGAATACAAAGCTTACTTTTAATTCTGAGGCTTTAGACGAAATTGCAGAACGTGCCATTAAAAGAAAAACAGGGGCAAGGGGTTTACGCTCTATTCTAGAGGAAGTTTTGCTTGATACGATGTTTGACTTGCCAAGTCGAAGAGACATCGCTGAAGTTAAAATTACAAAAGACGTTATTCAAGGATCTGCTTCTCCACAATATATTCAGGCAGAAAAGATTTCTTCAAATGAAGCTGCCTAGTTCCTTTTAGGAAAAAGCAGTGTGCAATAAAATATTGATTTGTTCTGTATGATAAATTTTAAAAATGATGCTGTGTCCGGTGGCTTTGCTGCCGGACATGATTTTTCTGATGAGCCTCAGGATTCCTTGAAAAGAAAACCTGAAAAATCAGTTCTGCCGGTTTTGCCGCTGAGAAATATTGTTGTATTTCCCCGTGTGGTTGTTCCGCTCTTTGTTGCACGAGAAAAATCTTTAAGATCTTTGAGGGCTCTTGAAAGTCATGAGCATCATATTCTTTTGGTTGCACAAAAAGATAAGGATCAAGATGATCCAAAAGTGAAAGATCTGTATAAGGTTGGCGTTCTTGCTAAGATTCTACAGATTTTGACTTTGCCAGATGGCACCGTAAAAATTTTAGTGGAAGGGCAGTCACGTGCGCGTCTTACAGCTCTTTCAGATAAAGAGGGATATTTTTCAGCGCGTCCGACAATTTTATCAGAAAAAAAATCGGATCAGGACTTCTCCTCCTTAGGAAAAACACTTTCCTTAAAGTTTGAGTTATTCTCTCAGCTCAATAAAAAGATTGCGCCAGAGGTTTTGAATAGTGTTTCTGAGCTTAAAAATTTCTCTCAGATGGCAGATACGATCGCAGGCTATATAAGTCTGAAAATTTCTGACAAGCAAGCTCTTTTAGAGCAGTTGGATCTTGCTGTGCGCATAAAGAAGGTTTCAGCTCATCTAGAGGCAGAGCTGGAAGTTTTAAAGATGGATGATCGACTCCAAGAGCGTGTAAAAAAGCAAATGGAGAAGTCGCAGAAAGAGTATTTTTTAAGCGAACAGATGAAGGCCATCCAAAAAGAATTGGAAGATGTTGAGAGCGATGAAGATGAGCTCGGTGAATTAGAGCGTAAAATCAAGCGTATGAAAATGCCTGAGGAGGCTAAAACAAAGTCACTTCAGGACTTAAAAAAACTTAGAAATATGAATCCGATGTCTCCGGAGAATACTATTCTTAGGAATTATTTGGATTGTGTTGTTTCTCTGCCTTGGAATAAATTTTCCACTTTGTCGACTTCCTTAGCAAAGGCAGAAAAAGTTTTAGACAAACGTCATTATGCTTTGGAGAAGGTTAAAGATCGCATTCTTGAATATTTGGCCGTGCAAAGCCGTTCTAAGAAATTAAAAGGGCCTATCCTATGCTTGGTAGGGCCGCCAGGCGTTGGAAAGACATCTTTGGCACGTTCAATTGCTGAGGCAACGGGGCGGCGCTTGTCACGGATTTCTTTAGGGGGCGTAAAAGATGAATCTGAAATAAGAGGGCATCGCCGCACTTATATTGGCGCAATGCCCGGAAGAATTATTCAAGGACTAAAAAAAGCAGAAAGCTCAAATCCGTTGATGCTTTTAGATGAAATTGATAAAATGGGCAACGACTGGCGGGGAGACCCTTCTTCAGCTCTTTTAGAGGTTTTAGATCCTGAGCAAAATAATGCGTTTTCAGATCATTATCTAGAAGTCGGATATGATCTTTCCAAGGTTATGTTTATTGCAACGGCAAATTCATTGGAAATGCCGGCGCCGCTCTTGGATCGGATGGAAATTATTCATCTTTCTGGTTATTCTGAAAAAGAGAAGTTAGAGATTGCGCGTCAGCATCTTGTTGAGAAGCAGACCAAAGAAAATAATCTTCAGAAAAAAGAATGGTTGCTTTCAGAAGCAACGATTTTAGAGATTATTCGACATTATACACGTGAATCGGGTGTTCGTTCTCTGGAGCGAGAGCTTGGAAAAATCGCACGTAAGATTGTAAAGGCGCATGTTCTTTCCGGTAAAAAAGAAACAGTTGAGGTGACGCCTGAAAACCTTTCTGATTATCTTGGCGTTCCCCATTATCATCATTCTGTGGCTTTTGAAGAAAATCGCATTGGCGTCGTCAATGGCCTTGCATGGACGCAAGTTGGCGGTGAGTTGCTAACAATTGAAGCGCTTCTTATGGCAGGAAAAGGAAAAATTCAAAGCACAGGGAAGCTAGGTGATGTGATGCAGGAAAGTCTTGCAACGGCTTTTTCTTGGGTAAAGTCACATGCACCGGAAATGGGTATCCAGAAGTTTCTTTTAGAGGAAAGAGATGTTCATGTACATTTACCAGAGGGAGCCGTGCCAAAAGATGGTCCCTCAGCAGGGATTGCTTTAGTACTTGCTTTAACCAGTATTTTTACAGGCTTGCAGGTTCGTCAGGATATTGCCATGACAGGTGAGGTTACGCTTCAGGGACGTGTTTTGGCGATTGGCGGTTTAAAGGAAAAACTTCTTGCAGCTTTAAGGGCCGGTATCAAAAAGGTTCTAATTCCCAAAGAAAATGAAAAAGATCTCAAGGATATGGCACAAGAAGTGCTTCAGACTCTTGAAATTATTCCGATTACAGATGTAAAGGAAGTGCTTCGTGAGGCGCTTGTCGGAGATCAAACTTCTTTAACTTTGTTGGAGTCTTCTTTTTCGACAGAGAAAGTGCAGAAAAGTGTGCTTTCTCAGTCTCTATCTCAGTAAGTCTTGTGGAGAAATAAAAGAATGGTTGACTTTAGTTGATGGCTCTTTCTATTTTTCCAGAAGGCACATAATGTCCGGACACTTTTTTGGTCACTTCCGGATTACAGCATTGAAAGGCCTAATAAAATGAAAAAACCGCTTAATAAGCAGGAATTAATTGCAGCTGTCGCTGATGCCGTGGATCTTCCAAAGGCAAAAGCTGGAGAAGCTGTTGATGCTCTGTTTAAGACAATCGCCGAAACATTGGCGGCGCAGGGGGAGGTTCGTCTAGTTGGTTTTGGAAGTTTTGTGAGAGTTCACAGAAAGGCTACCAAAGGACGCAATCCTCAAACAAAAGAAGAGATTGATATTCCAGCCTCTAACTCTGTGCGCTTTAAACCAGGAAAATCGTTAAAAGAAGCGGTTAACTGATTTAATCAGAAAAAAACGGCAAGGTATGGAAAATTTTTTAAATTTTCCCCTTGCCAAAACATTAAAAATTTTGCATTGTCATCAGCGGGCGATTAGCTTAGAGGTAGAGCATCTCGTTTACACCGAGAGGGTCGGCGGTTCGATCCCGTCATCGCCCACCATATAAAAAAATGACTTATGAAGAATGGATCTTTGAGATCCATAATACAATTCCATCCACTTCGGATAGATGTTTCGATTATATTTCTAGCGGAGCGGAAGGTGTTCTTGCCGTTGTTGCGTATTCGCAGACTGCGGGACGGGGAACACATCAACGTAAATGGCATACACCATCGGGCAATTTAGCCTTTTCATTTACGCTTAAGTCTAACTTTCCTTCTGAAAATTTAAATTTTTCTTTCTCAGAGTTTCAGTCTTTTATTCAAGCTGCGCCCTATCTGATAGGGATTTCTGTTTATGAAGTCCTAAAAAGAATTTTATTACCGGAAGCGGCATCGTTTCTTTCTTTAAAATGGCCGAATGATCTCTTGTGGAAAGGACGTAAAATATCAGGTATTCTGATAGAAAGCGTTTTTGAGGGGGAGGTTGCAAATATTATTGTTGGGATTGGTTTGAATATTGCGCAATCGCCGAATATACCAGGAAGGCTTTTAACGTCGATAAAAGAAACAGGATCGCCTGTGATACGCCCAGAAGAACTTGCAAAAGAGATTTTAATAGAATCTAAAAAATGGTTTTCCTGCTGGAAAATAGGGCGTTTTCCAGCTATTCGTAGAGAATGGCTTTTGAGAACATGTCCTAAAGGAACGATTCTTGAGGTAGGGGCAGGAGAAACAGCTATAAAAGGGCGTTTTGTTGGCATTACGGATTTAGGTCATTTAATGATTGAAGACCAGAATGGAAAAATGAAGTGTTTAGTGACAACGGAAATGCGTTAATGAAAAAAGAAATTTGATGCGCTCTTCAAAAATTCTTGCCATTGATATGGGAAATACAAACACTGTTTTTGCGCTTTATGATGGCGAAAAATGGTCGAAGAGATGGCGCTTAAGCACCGATAGTCATAGAATGGCTGATGAGTATGAAATATATCTTTCCATTTGGTTTTTAAATGAGGGAGTATCTTTCTCAGAAATAGAGAATATTGCTGTTTCTTCTGTTGTTCCTGATGCGCTTAGAGAATTATTACGCTTTATCAAAAAACGTTTTCCAGGGGAGCCTCTTGTTGCGAACCCTTCTTTGGTCTGGGGAAATAAAGTTTTACTACCGAATCCAGAAACATTAGGTGCGGATCGCCGCTTAAATGCAATTGCTGCTGTTCAATTTTTCACAGAGAGCAAAAAGAAGAAGCCTATTATTGTTGTTGATTTTGGAACGGCAACAACCTTTGATGTTATAGATGTAGATGGGAATTATATAGGTGGTGTGATTGCACCGGGCGTTAATCTTGCAAGTCGTGCACTCGAAGATGCAGCGGCTCTGTTGCCACGTGTTGAAATAAAAAAACCAGAAAAGGTTCTGGGCGTGGATACTATTGGGGCGATGCAATCAGGACTTTTTTACGGTTATGCTTCTTTGGTTCAGGGGATTTTAACTCGCTTAAGCGATGAATTAGAAATAGTGCCTTTTGTCATTTCAACAGGTGGACTTGGCAGGACATTTGGCTCTGAGGTTATTTTTGATGCACATGCTCCTGATTTGACACTCGATGGCTTAAGAATATTGGCGAGTAGAAATATCACATCATTTTATTTGTAAAAGACTTTTTGCCGAAAAAAAAGGCAATGCGCAGGGATTAAGGACACGCTTCTTCCAAGAGAAGAGGGCATAAGAATTATTTGTAGAAAAATTGTAGGAATGGAAAGGTTTGTTGATGACGGAAAAACAAGTAAAGCAAGGGCAGGACAGTACAGAGGGACTGGTATTCCTTCCTTTAGGTGGAACCGGGGAAATTGGAATGAATTTTAACCTTTACGGGTTAAAAACAGGGGGGAAGGAAAGTTGGCTCGCTGTCGATTGTGGTATCGGTTTCTCAGGAAATGATACGCCAGAAGCTGAGTTATTGGTAGCAGATCCGACTTTCATTTCAGATAGGTCTGAACTTTTAGAAGCAATTGTCTTAACACATGCTCACGAAGATCATTTAGGGGCGATTGTTCATCTTTGGCCATCTTTGAAATGTCCTATTTATGCCACACCGTTTGCAGCAACTGTTTTGCGCCGTAAGCTCGGTGAGGCTAATTTACAGTCTCAGGTTGAAATTAATGTCGTTGCACCTGCGAGCAAATTTAAAGTGGGTCCTTTTGATCTTCAATTTATTCCTGTAACCCATTCCATTCCTGAAGCTCAGGCCTTGGTACTAAGAACACCGCAAGGAATTGTTTTACATACAGGAGATTGGAAACTAGATCCCAATCCGTTAGTTGGGCCGGTGACGGATTTAGAAGCTTTTAAAAAGCTAGGGGATGAGGGTGTGCTTGCCATGATTGGCGATAGCACAAACGCTTTGAAAGAAGGGGGCTCAATCTCTGAATCTAAAGTTAGAGAAGGGCTGATAGAAGCCATTAAGAATCTGGAAGGCCGTGTTGCTGTTACGTGTTTTGCGAGTAACGTTGCACGTGTTGAAAGTATTGCAAAGGCGGCAGAGGCAGCTGGACGTGATGTTATGATTGTTGGCCGTTCATTAAAAAACTTGGACAATGCAGCGAGAGAGTGCGGCTACCTTCAGGATATTCCAGCATTTTTAACAGAAGATGATGCCGATAAAACAGACCTGAATAAAGTCGTTATGATGATTACAGGCTCTCAAGGTGAGGCAAGAGCTGCGCTTTCTCGTGTTGCAGCGGAAACGCATAATTCTGTCAGTCTTCATGAAAATGATACCGTAATTTATAGCTCTCGTATTATCCCGGGCAACGAGCGTGCAGTTGCTGCTGTTCAGGATCAATTCCGCCGAAGAGGTATTAATGTCATTACGGATCGTGACGCTGTTGTTCATACTTCAGGACATGCAACAAGTGAGGATATAAGGCATCTTTATTCTCTTGTGCGTCCGAAATATAGTGTGCCAACACATGGTGAGTGGCGTCATATGAATGCACATGCCGCTATTGCACATGCGCAGGGATCGGAAGTTCTCCTTTTGGAAGATGGAGATGTTTTAGGCTTAGGTCCTGGAAAAATTGAGGTTGTGGATACAGTTCCAACAGGCCGGATGGCACTTGATGCTGGGCGCTTGCTTCCGATGACTGGGAAGGTTCTCGCAGAACGCCGTCGTATGCTTTATAATGGCACGGTTCTTGCAAGTTTTGCGGTGGATGACGAAGGATATGTTATTGGCGATCCTAGAATTACAGCTCCAGGATTGTTAGAGGAGGAAGCTCCAGAAACTTCGCAAATACAGCAACAGTTTGCAGCAGCTTTGGATCAAATCCCTGATGAGTTAAGAAAAGATGATCAAACATTTCAAAATGCAGCACGGACAGCTTTAAGGCGTGCATTAGGACGTAAATTACGGAAACGTCCACATGTTGATGTGCATCTTTTAAGAGTTTGATTTTTAAAAAAGAATTTAAGGAATAAATTATATGCGGCTTAGTCAGGCATTCCAGCCGACTCTACGTGAGACACCTGTAGAGGCAAAAATTGTTTCTCACCAATTAATGTTGCGTGCTGGCTTGATCCGTCAGATTGCGTCTGGAATTTATGTTTGGTTGCCTGCAGGATTGCGGGTTTTGCGAAAAATTTCTACGATCATACAAGAAGAGCAAGACCGTATTGGTGGGCAAGAGCTTTTGATGCCGACCTTACAACCTGCAGAATTGTGGAAAAAATCAGGTCGTCATGATTCTTATGGGCCTGAGATGTTGCGTTTTAAGGATCGTCACGATCGTGAGTTGCTCTACGGGCCAACAAATGAAGAGATGATTACGGAAATTTTTGGGGCAACAGAAACCTCTTATAAAACGCTTCCTAAATATCTTTACCAAATCCAGTGGAAATTTCGTGATGAAATTCGACCACGTTTTGGGGTCATGCGTGGCCGTGAATTTCTTATGAAAGATGGTTATTCCTTTGATCTTTCTGCAGAAAATGCTGAGGAAATTTATTTCCAAATTATGCATTCTTATTTGCGCACATTTGAGCGTCTAGGTGTGACAGCTATTCCGATGGCAGCAGATACAGGGCCTATTGGTGGCGCATTGAGCCATGAATTTCTCGTGCTTGCCCCAACAGGTGAGAGTGAGGTATTTTATGATAAGCGCCGTGAAATCGGACAGGCAGAAAATGTTGACAATGCAGATCCCAAAAACTTCTTAAAAGCGCTTATGCAGGATACCTATGCTGCGACTTCGGAAAAGCATGATATTGAGGCATGGGATAAAATTCCTGAAGCGTTTCAAGTTAGTGGACGTGCAATCGAAGTGGGGCATATTTTCTCCTTCGGTACGAAATATACAGAGACAATGGGCATCTCTGTCGCAGGACCAAATGGCGATAAAATTTATCCACATATGGGCTCTTATGGTATTGGCGTTTCACGTCTTGTTGGCGCAATTATTGAGGCTTCACATGATGAAAAAGGCATTATTTGGCCGAAAGCAATTGCACCTTATCAAATTTCTTTAATTAATTTGCGTCCCGGTGATGAAAATTGCGATCGACTTTGTGAAGAAATTTATAAGATTCTTCCTGACGAAATTCTCTATGATGATCGTAAAGAACGTGCAGGTGTTAAGTTTAATGATGCCGATTTGATGGGGGCACCTTGGAAAATTGTTGTGGGGCCAAAAGGCGCTGCTAGAGGCGAAATTGAACTTTCATCTCGTGCAGGCACAGAGACATTTACCGTTAATACTGAAACACCAACAGAGAGGGATCATCAGCATATGAAATCCTGTGGGTTAGAGGCTCTTTTTGCATAATGTTTGGTAAATTCGAACGTATGGTGGCATGGCGCTATTTACGCGCACGGCGGGGGGATCGTTTTGTTTCTCTAATTGCCATTTTTTCCTTTCTCGGCATCATGCTTGGTGTTGCAACTTTGATTGTTGTGATGGGCGTGATGAATGGCTTTAAAGCTGACCTGATGGGACGAGTTCTTGGTCTTCATGGCGATCTTAATATTTATGCGGCAGGAGCAGCGCCGATTAAAGATTATGAAAATGTCGTTTCAAAGACAGAGATCGTGCCGAGCGTTGCTAGAACGACACCTTTAGTAGAGGGAACTGTTTTGTTTCAAAGTGGCTCTTACACAACGGGAGCTGCTTTGGAAGGTATTTCAACAAAGGATCTTAAAAACTGGAAAGCTCTTAGTGGTGGTCTTGTTGAAGGTTCATGGCAGGATTTAGAAAAACCGAATAGTGCTGCGATTGGCATTGGCATGGCAAGGCGTGCTGGTTTGGGGATCGGATCTGAGATTAACCTCCTCTCACCAACAGGACGTTCTACTCCTTTTGGAACGATGCCGCGTGCTATTAAGTTACAAGTCACAGCTATTTTTGATGCGGATTGGAATGATTATAATAGCGGTGTCGTGATGATGTCTCTCTCTCAGGCGCAAAATTTCCTTTTGTTGGAATCTAATGAGGTTTCCTTGATTCAGGTTGGGATAGATGACCCAATGCATGCACGACAAGTCGGTGCTAAAATTAAATCCTCTTTAGAGAATCCAACTTTGCATGTTTCGGATTGGACACAAAGTGCAAATGGCTTTTTAAATGCTGTGACAGTTGAGAGAAATGTCATGTTTCTCATTTTAAGCCTCATCATTTTGGTTGCTGCTTTCAATATTATTTCGTCTCTCATCATGATGGTAAAAGATAAGGGCAGTGATATTGCCATTATGAGAAGTTTTGGCGTTAGCCAAGGGGGTATTTTACGTATTTTTATTATGTGTGGTGCCGCGATAGGGACAATGGGAACAGCCGCAGGCGCATTGTTAGGGATTGGCTTCGCTTTAAATATTGAGCATATTCGTCATGTTTTAGAAATGGTTACCGGAACAAATTTATTTAATCCTGAGGTATATTTTCTTGCGCAGCTTCCCGTAAAAATTGATTGGGGACAAGTGACGGAAGTGGTTTTGCTGGCATTGAGCTTAGCGCTCTTAGCGACCTTGTATCCTTCTTGGCGTGCTGCACATACTGATCCTGTGGAGATGCTACGTCGTGAAGGGTAATCCTGTTTTAAGTTTAAAAAAAATAAATCGCTTTTTTTATTCTGGTGATGAAAAATTGGAAGTTTTGAAAGAAGCCGATTTAGAAATCCACCCTGGAAAATTGATTGGGCTTGTCGGTCCTAGCGGTATTGGGAAATCGACATTGCTTCATATTGCGGGGCTTTTGGAATATCCAAATAGTGGTGAAATCAGCATTGCCGGGAAAAAGGCAGATAAATCTGATTATGAACGCACGATCCTTAGGAGAGATTCGATCGGGTTCGTCTTCCAGTTTCATCATTTGCTACCTGAATTTACGGCGATTGAAAATGTTATGTTGCCGGCTTTAACAGCGGGAGCGAAATATAAAGAGGTAAAAGAACGGGCCGCCTATTTATTAGACATGCTTCATGTTTCTCACCGGATGGAAAGTTTTCCTGGAAAAATGTCTGGTGGAGAACGTCAGCGAGTGGCCATTGCACGAGCCTTGGTGAATAAGCCATCTCTCTTATTGGCAGATGAGCCAACAGGAAATTTGGATGTTCATACCGCAACGCAAGTTCTTGATTCGATTTCTGATATTGTGCGGAAAGAAAATGCAGGCGCATTAATCGTGACGCATAATTTAGAAATTGCACAGCGTATGGATAAGAATTTTTCTTTATGTCACGGAAAATTAGTTCTCGTTTAATCCAGAAAAAGGATCAGGGATAATTTTATCTAACGATTTTGAGATGATAAGATCATTATGAGCTATTCCGACTTTGTTCATTTACGGACACATTCTGCCTACTCTCTTAGTGAAGGGGCGATGAGTGTAAATGATTTGGCGGAAATGGCGCAGCGTTATCGGACACCCGCAGTTGCCTTGACAGATAGTGGGAATATGTTTGGAACGCTGGAATTTTCTTCGGCCTGTCGCCAAAGAGGCATTCAGCCGATTATCGGATGTCAGCTCGGATTGTCTGTCAGCGAAGAAGAATCTTTTCCTGTTGTGGCGTTGGCAAGAAATGAAAAGGGGCTTTTAAATTTAAGGAAGCTCTCAACAGAGGGATATTTGGTTGGAAGCCCTTCTAGGCCTTTTAGCTCTCTTGATTTTTTATGTGATCATGCAGAGGGGATTTTCCTTTTAACCGGTGGTGTACAAGGGCCTTTAGGGCATTTTTTACTCCATCAGGATGAATCCGGCGCAAAAAATCTTTTAGGACGTCTCTCAGAAAGTTTTCGAGATAATCTCGCTGTAGAGCTTACAAGAGTTGGTGTATTCGGTGAGAAAATCGTAGAGAGCGATCTTGTTGATTTGGCAGATCAATTTTCTCTCCCTCTTGTTGCAACAAATGATTGTTTCTTTTCCAGTCCACGCATGCGGATGGCACAAGATGTCCTTTTATGTATTGGAGAAGGACAAGTCGCCGCAGAAGAGGATAGAAAAAAAGCTTTCGAGGGTGGCTGGTTTAAATCACCTCAGGAAATGCGAGAGCTTTTTAAAGATATACCGGAAGCCTGTGACAATAGCTTAATGATTGCACGGCGCTGTCATGTGGAGGTTTCTTCTCGGAAACCTTTGCTGCCAATTTCTAAAAAAGTTGGTAATCATCAAGATTCTGGTGCTTTTCTCAGTAAAATGGCTAGGGACGGTTTAAAAAAGCGTCTTGAGGTTATGAAAATCGCAGAGGATCTGCGTAAGGTTTACGAAGAACGTTTAGAGCATGAAATTAATATTATTATTGGGATGGGATTCCCAGGATATTTTTTAATTGTTGCTGATTTTATTCAATGGGCAAAAGCGCATGATATTCCTGTTGGGCCTGGGCGTGGTTCAGGGGCAGGTTCTCTTGTGGCGTATGCCTTAACCATTACAGATATTGATCCTATTCGTTTCAGTCTTCTTTTTGAGCGTTTTTTGAATCCTGAACGTGTTTCAATGCCTGACTTTGATATTGATTTTTGCCAACATCGTCGAGATGAAGTTATTCGTTATGTTCGTGATGAATATGGCGCAAATCGTGTGGCGCAGATTATTACGTTTGGAAAGCTTCAAGCGAAAGCTGCGGTTCGAGATGTTGGACGTGTTCTGGGCCTTTCTTATGGCGCTGTGAATCGTATTGCGGAACTTATTCCCAACAATCCAGCAAAACCTATTCCTTTAAGACAGGCAATTGCGGAGGAGCCTGAGCTTCAAAAAATTGGTGAAAAGCAAGATGAGGACGAGGCGGTTTTACTTGAAACGGCTTTACAATTGGAAGGGCTATTTCGTCACGCATCCACCCATGCGGCGGGTGTGGTGATTGGTGACCGTGATTTGGTTGAACTTGTCCCACTTTATCGTGACCCACGGGATGAAAGTGGCATGCTTGTTACGCAGTTTTCAATGAAAAATGTTGAAAAAGCGGGACTTGTTAAATTTGACTTTCTGGGATTGGCCACACTTACACTCCTTAAACGAGGAATGGATTTCTTAAAAGAATTAGGCATTGATGTGGATTTGTCTCAAATTCCTTTAGATGATCCTAAAACTTTTGAGATGATGGCAAAAGGCGATACAGTTGGGATCTTTCAATTTGAAAGTCCTGGCATGCGTGACATGCTAAAACAAATGCAGTCAAATAGATTTGAGGATTTGATTGCAGGGGTGGCGTTGTATCGTCCGGGCCCGATGGAAAATATCCCTTCTTATTGTCGTCGCAAGCACGGTGAGGAATGGATTGCACCGCATGAATCTATTCGCCCAATCCTAGAAGAAACATATGGGATTATGGTGTACCAAGAGCAGGTCATGCAGATTGCCCAGGAAATGGCAGGATACAGCTTAGGAGAAGCTGATATTTTGCGCCGTGCGATGGGGAAAAAAATTGCGGCAGAAATGGAGCAACAGCGTCAGATTTTTATTAAAGGCGCAGTTGCAAAAGGAATTTCAGAATCAGATGCAAATTCTGTCTTTGATTTGATGGCTAAATTTGCAGATTATGGGTTTAATAAATCCCATGCTGCTGCTTATGCGCTTGTTTCTTATCAAACAGCTTGGATGAAAGCACATCATCCAGTTGCCTTTTTAGCGGCATGCATGTCTCTTTCCCGTGAAAAAACAGAAAAGCTTTCAATTTTTTGCCAAGAAGCGGAGCGGATGAATATTAAGGTCATGCCGCCGGATATTAATCATTCAAAAGCCGATTTTTCTGTCGAAAAGACAGAAGAGGGTGAATATATCATTCGATATGCGCTTGCCGCAGTTAAAAGAGTTGGTCTCACCGCAATGGAAGCCTTATGCGCGGCAAGAGGAAAAACGAAATTTTCAACCCTCACAGATTTTTCACAAAGATGCAGTGGAGGGTTTCTCAATAAAATACAATTGGAAAACTTAGCTAAAGCAGGAGCCTTTGATTGTTTTTCAATTGAACGAGAAGTCGTTTGCGAAAATATTGATCTTGTTCTTGCTCGTGCACAGGCACAGGCTGCAGATAAGGCCTCTGGTCAAACTGGACTTTTTGGCAGTTTTGAAGAGACGATAGAATTTAGTGAACTATCTCTAAAAACACCGCCTGTTATGTGGAAGAACTCCCAACGCTTACAAGAGGAGGCTCTTGCAATTGGATTTTATCTCACGGAACATCCTCTGGAGAGCTATGAAAATTTTCTAAAGAAAATGCATGTCACACCTATTTCAGAGATAGAAAATTTGGACATAGGTTCTGAAGAGCGCATTCTGTCGATTGCTGGGATTGTTGTTCAAAAAAAAGAGCGCCCCACAAGAAGTGGCAAAAAAATGGCTTGGTTAACTTTAAGCGATAGTCAAGGAATCTGCGAATTTGTGATGTTTTCGGAGACTTTGGAAGAGGCGAGGCCCTTTATCAAAGAAGGCGAAGAAGTTTTTGCAAGCATTTCTGTTCGAAAAGAGGAGGAAGCATTACGGCTGACAGCACGGCGTGTAACCTCACTGGAAATGGAGATGCAAAAGGGAAAAACAAAAATGCTTGTTTTTGTTTCAGGTGAGGCAGGGATTCAGGGCTTAAAAGAGAAGCTAGATATGTTTCAAGGTGGTGCAGGTCGAATCGCTCTTCTTTTTAAAAAGCAAAACGATCAATTTATTTTAGAGTTGCCGGGTTTTTATCGAACGACACCGAAACTTCTTGAGCAAATAAAAATTCTTCCTGAGATTGACGCTAAAATCAAAGAAGATTGATGTTTAGTGAACAAAATAGGGAATATTAATGCCGTTTACTTTACTAGCACCATTATCCAGTTCGATATCCCAGCTTATTTTTTCGTCATTCTCTCGATGAGACATGAGGCGAGCCACTAAAAGGGCTGCTGTCGCACGTGGGCCTAGGCTCGAAGAGGCTTGCTCGATAAGGCTTCCTATTTTCCCAATGGAAAGATGCGCTTTACTTTTTGAGTGGGCAATATCTTCTCCCGCCAAAACATATCCTTGCCCAGAGACTTGGCTTTCGCCAACAAGTCCTTCCATTTTACGTACAATAATTTTGTAGGGCGGACTGACATTCGGTGTAAAGGTGAAGTCCCCAGACGCCTTTTTGGGGGTTAGAGGGGCATTATCTCCAGTGATACCCTTTGCCTCAAAAATACCCCGAATACCCTCTTTAGGATCTTGTAGAGCATGGATATCCAAATGTTTAATGAAGATCTTTTGATGAAGTCCGTTTTTCGTCATGAGATCTATTGGACGATCCATTTTAATATTTTCCCATTCGGCAGCAGGAGACGTTCCTGAGATTGTCATAAGCTCCTTATAGGGAAGGCCTGGGCAGTTTGGACTAATACCGTGGTAATAGCCACTCAGCGCTAAATAAGCGGAAAGTGCATTTATTTGAGAAAGATCGTTTGTTGTCATCTTTTTTTCAGAATCGGAAAGATGAAGCTTCTCAACGGTTAAAGAGAGACCTGTTCCCACAAGAGTGGCGGAAAATTGAGATTCCTCTAAATGATAGTCTTCAGGTATCTGTTTCGATTTTGATTCAAAAATAAAACATTTACGGCCAAGAGAAGGAATAATTTCAGAAGCAGCATGTGCCGAAAATGAAGCCGTAAAAAGAAATAAAAAAGAAGTACCCAAAAGGCAGTAGGAAGAAAATTTCATTTTAGAGCCAGTATTTTCGATACAAAGAGAAGAGGAGGGTTTAGTATAGGGATAAGAGGGAAATATTTTAATTTTTTTCTAAAAAATTTTTTATTTTCTGATAAGCTTCATTGATTTCTTTAAAATATTTTTCTGCGATCTTATCGTTTGGATTAACGTCTGGATGATATTTTTTAGCCAAAAGACGATATTGTTTTTGCAATTCAGATTTGGTGAGTGGCCAATGGAGGTTTAGTTTTTTAAGGTCATTGGAAATAATTTGGGGTGGAGCTTCTTTTGGTGCCGTAAAGTCTGTTTTAAAGTTTAAAATATCCTCTTTAAAATGTGGATTAGAAAAAACTTTGGCATTAAGAGACGGTTTCCAAGTTGGTCGATTCCAATAAAAAGAAGCATGCTCTTCTTTTTGGATCTCTTCGGGGTCCATTCCCTTAAAGAAATTCCATTTTGAATTATATTGGCGGATGTGTTTTAGGCAGAACCAATAATAGCCTTCTTGAGAAGTTTGGCTTTTTGGTGCTTTATAGCCAGCAGGTTCCGTGCAATTGGACGCATCACACAAAGCATCGGGAGCCTGCGGATCTGGAGAGGACATTTTCCAATGTCTAGGGTGGTGTTTGGAGTGAGAAATGTCTAACCGTTCCGTGATAAAAAAGTAAATTTAGGAGCAAAAATGCCGGAAAGTGAACAATTAGTAGATTCTAAACCTAGATTTAAGAGGGTTTCAAGAATTTTAACAGAATTTTTTCCTGGAGATTCTATTAAGATCGTGGATGAAAGCCACCGACATGCAAAGCATGTTGGACGAATTGAAAAAAAAGGTACTGCGGAAGGGGCAGAGGAAACACATTTCGCGATTGAAATTGCGAGTGAAAAATTTAAGGATCTTTCTCGTATCGATCGTCAGCGAATGATACATGATCTTTTAAAAGAAGAGTTTGAAACTGGCCTTCATTCTTTAAAACTCTCTTTAAAAGAAATTTAAATTCTTCCTTTCATCTGTATGTGGAAAAATATCCTTGTTTAAATTCAAAATAAGAAAATTTTTTATTTCGCTCAGTCTTCCTATTTTGTTGTCAGGATGTTTTTCACATCAAAGAAATCTTTCAGAGCATCAATGGGATTTGGTGCATGAAGCAGAATCCTATTTTAATGAAAAGCCTTCAGAAAAAGGAAATTTTGTCCAAACTGGAAATTTCCGTCGTGGTTCTGGGAACTTTATTTTAGAGCCGGGGCATTTGTGCCTTTATTATCACTCCCCCAAAAGTGGTTCACTGTTTATTGATTCAAAACATCTGATTGAGGTGGATGACAATAGCGGCGCTAGGACTTCTTTTAAAATTGAAGACACGCCTTTTGTGAGATTTTTACAACCACCTATACATTTTACTTCTCAATCAACGCGTATCGAAGATGTTGTCGAAACATCTCAGGGATATGAGATTACGCTTTCAAAAACATATCGAATGAAGAAATGTGTTGTAACCCTTTTCTTCTCAAGAAACGAAGGACAAGCTAATTTTTCAGGGCTTAAAGCTTCGATTGCAGGATATTATTTGCAAGCGCTTTTTCAAAATATTCAGAAACAGAAAATTGGTTCGAATCCCTTATGTTTTCCGCCTTCGTAAATTCCCCAAAAAATTTATGACATTGTTCGAAGAGTCTTTGCCTCAATTCGGACATATGTAAATGAAAGCCTTGGGCCTCTAAACTTGTGACATCATCCTCTTTGATCCCACAAGGAACGATTGCATCATAATGAGAGAGAAGTGGATTTAGGTTGAGGCTAACGCCGTGCCAAGAAATCCATTTGGTTGCTCTGAGTCCTATGGCTGCAATTTTTGCAAAATTTCCTTCTCGTGTTCGAATCCAAACACCTGTTAGGCCTTCACGCCGAAAGGATTCTAAGCCAAGCTCTAGGAGAGTGGAAATAATCCAGGATTCAAGTAAAAAAACAAATTCCCTCAAATCATAAGGTTTTAAGCACCCCTGGTTCTCTCTTAAATCTAACATCGTATAAATGATTTGCTGTCCAGGCCCATGATAGGTCCACTGACCGCCTCTGTTTGTTTTGAAAATTGGTAGAGAATCAGGAGAAACAAGATCTTCTTCTTTTGCACGAACCCCTGCTGTAAGAAGGGCAGGATGCTCCAGCAACCAGAAAAGAGATCCTGTTTTTCCCTCCAAAATTTTCTGGACATAATCCTGCATCAGATTCATTGCGAGGGGGTAGGGAATGAGATTTTTTGTTTCAAACCAAATTTTTTTTTGAAAAATAGACATAAAGCTCTTGCCATAGACATAAGAAGAGGTTTACATAGCGTGACTTCTGACAAGTTCCAAGTAAATAACTTGTTTGAATGATAAGATTATGGTGTTAAGCGGCCGTGGCGGAATGGTAGACGCGCAACCTTGAGGTGGTTGTGGGGGCAACCCCGTGGAAGTTCAAGTCTTCTCGGCCGCACCATTATTTTTTACTTCTAAGCCTAGATTAAAGGCCTATTAGCTGATAATAGAGAGAAGTAATTTTTATATTTCTATAAAGACTCTGGAATACGATATGACAAAGCCGCTACGCAAAGCTGTTCTTCCTGTGGCTGGACTTGGGACGCGTTTTCTTCCTGCAACAAAAGCAACGCCGAAAGAGATGTTGCCTGTCGTAGATAAGCCTTTAATACAATATGCTATTGATGAAGCTCGGGAAGCCGGAATCGAAGAGTTTTGTCTGATAACAGCACGTGGTAAAGATAATCTTATTGATTATTTTGATGTTGCTTATGAGCTGGAAAGCATGCTTAAGAAACGTCATAAAAAGGTTGCTTTGAAAGTCTTGGAAGAAAGTTCTGTAGCTGCTGGATCTCTTGTCGCTGTTCGTCAGCAAAATCCTCTTGGATTAGGACATGCCATTTGGTGTGCAAGAAGTTTTGTTGGATCAGATCCTTTTGCAGTTCTTTTGCCAGATGATATTGTTTTGGGAAAACCGGGCTGTTTGAAGCAGTTGGTTGATACGTATCATAAAACAGGTGGAAATATTGTTGCGGTTGAAGAAGTAGATCCTTCATTAACCAATAGATATGGTGTGCTTGATATTGAGAGTACCGAAGGAAAATTGGTGAAGGTAAAGGGTTTTGTTGAAAAACCAGCGCCAGAAAACGCACCCTCAAACCTTGCTATTATTGGCCGTTATATTTTTGAAGCAAATATTATGGATGAGCTGGCGGGTGCTTCCCCAGGAGAAGGGGGAGAAATACAGTTGACAGATGCAATGGATCGGCTTTTAAAGTCTCAACCATTTTATGGCCTAAAATATGAAGGACAGCGTTTTGACTGCGGCAATAAGCTTGGTTTCTTAGAAGCGCAACTCGCATGTTCTTTAATGAGAGAAGATCTTGCGTCAGGTGTTAGAGAGTTTCTTAAAAAATATATTTAAGATGCTCCTTCTGTTTTCCCGATTTTTATAAAAGGATAGGCAATGTCCGGCAATACTATTTTCTCACATCATTTTAATCCTAATATTTTACGCGCCTATGATATTCGTGGAGTTATTGGCGAGGAATTGAATCCTGTTGATGCTTATGCAGTTGGCTGTGCCTTTGCTGAAAAAGTACATCTTTCAGGTGGGAAAAAGATTGTTGTCGGCTATGATGGGCGCCTCTCAAGCACAGAATTAGAAAAAAATCTTGTTTCCGGTATTGTTGATGCCGGATTGGATGTGTTGCGTATTGGGCTAGGACCTACGCCAATGGTCTATTTCGCAGCTGCGGAAAGTGATGTTGATGCTTCTATCATGATTACGGGCAGTCATAATCCTGGTACATATAATGGTTTTAAGTTTACGTTGAATGGAAAGCCATTTTATGGGGATTCTATTCAGGATCTTGCAAAACTTGTAAAAGATGGCATTGACCTAACGGCAAAAAAGTCCGGTAATATTGAAAATAAAAGTTTCAATGCGCTTTATGTCAAAAGAATTGCAAAAGATTATCAAGGGAAGAAGCCTTTAAAAGTTGTTTGGGATAGCGGGAATTCTGTTGCGGGCCCCGTATTACAGGCATTGACCGAGATTTTGCCAGGAGAGCATACAATTTTGTTTCCTGAGGTAGATGGTCATTTTCCAAATCATCATCCTGATCCAACAGTTGAAAAAAATCTCGCTTTTTTAAAAGAGGCAGTCATTTCATCCGGTGCGGATATTGGGGTTGCTTTTGATGGAGATGCCGATCGTGTCGGTGTTATTGACAATCTTGGTAATGTCATGTGGGGCGACCAAATTTTAGCTTTTTTAGCGGCCGATATTCTTAAAACTTCCCCAGGTGCAACAATTATTGGTGAAGTGAAGTGTAGTCAAAACACTTATGATGCGATTGCAGCGGCTGGTGGTACGCCTTTAATGTGGAAATGCGGGCATTCCTTTATCAAAGCCAAAATGGCAGAAGTAAATGCTCTTTTAGCAGGGGAAATGTCAGGACATTTATTCTTTGCGGATAAATGGTATGGTTTTGATGACGGTATTTATAGTGCTGTTCGCATTATTGACCTGCTTTCCCGCCATGAAAAACCTTTGTCTGAGCTACGCTCAGAAATGCCGGAGACATTTTCGACGCCTGAAATTCGTCTGCATATTTCAGATGAAAGAAAATTCACGGTTATTAAAGAATTATCTCAAATTTTAGAGAAAGAGGGGCAAAAATTTTGTGATATTGATGGTATTAGGGCCTCTTTTCCAGAAGGATGGTGGCTACTGAGATGTTCCAATACGGAGCCTGCCATTATTGCAAGGGTTGAATCCTTTTCTCTAGAGGGAAAAGAGAAATTGAAAAAAGATATGGAAAATCAATTAAAAAAAGTACATTTTCCTGAAGAATCTTTAAAGATTCTTGAAACGGTCTAATCTTCTTATAAAATGGGGGGCGGCAGGATTAGATTTCCTATTTCCCCCTTTATGTGTTTCTTGTCGTCGACCAGTCGTGCAAAAAGACACGCTTTGTGTCGAATGTTTTAAAAAATTAGAACCTATAGCGCATCCGTTTTGTTCTCAATGCGGAGCGCCCTTTATTTCAAAAATTGAATCTTCAGTTTTATGTCTTTCGTGTATTTCTTTTCAGCCAAATTGGGAAGAGGGGCGTGCAGGATTGGTTTATAATCCATTTTCAAGAGATTTGGTTTTAGGGCTGAAATATTCGGGTAAAGAAAATATTGCGCCTCTCTTTGTAAAATTTATGCTTTTAAATACATTGGGAGATTTGAAAGAAACCGATTTTGTGGTGCCCGTTCCTTTGCATGTTAAAAAATTGAGAAAAAGAGGATATAACCAAGCCGTATTACTCGGTAGATTATTTGCAAAGCAGGCTGGTCTGGATTTTTTTCCAGATCTTTTAGAGCGGCATGTTCAAACTGAATTTTTAGGAAAATCCTCTCCTATGGAGCGGCGTCATATTTTGGAAGACGCTATTCGTTTAAGGAAGAAATATTCTAAAAAATCTTTTTTCGGCAGGCGTGCTATTCTCATTGATGATGTGATGACCAGCGGTGCAACTGCTGAGGCCTGTGTAAAAGCTTTGGCGCCACTAGAATGTTCATCTGTTATGACTGTGGTAGCTTTGAGGGGACGTTTTAAGAAAGATTCTTTGCTCTAAACCTTATAAATGATAAATATAGATAAATTTATAAGAGAGGATAGAAAATGTCTAAAGTGGAAATTTATACGCAACCAGGGTGTCCTTATTGCCAAAAAGCACTTATTTTGTTGCAGCGTAAAGATATTGCATTTGAACATATTAATGCACCTCGCGGTAGCGCTGAACGTGAAGAAGTTATTCAGCGTTCAGGGGGACAAACAACTGTTCCTGTAATTTTTATTAATGATAAGCTTATTGGCGGATGTTCTGAGCTTCTTGCGCTTGAAAAAGAAGGAAAATTGGATAGCATTTTAGAGGTAAAATAAAGTTTTTAGGAAAATAATCTTTATTTTTTTATTGGCTTTCCCAACGGTCGCCATCTGTGACGTCTCCTTTCCTGAGGAGGGGCTTTGGCGACCTCAAAAAGATAGAGATGCTATTTTTCGGATAGCTCCATGTGAAGGAGGCGCTCCTCAAGCAAAAGCTTTGTGCGGGTGGCTTGTTGGTCTTGATTATAATACGTCGGACGGACCTCCGAAGGATTTTTCTGGACGTTCTGAATGTGGATTAGAGATTCTTCGAAATTTTATAATGGATAAGAACTTAAATGCGCCTTTACAGGGAATGGTTTTAGACCCGAGAAGCGGTGCTTATTACCATGCATCTTTATGGATGGATCGTTTGGATACGCTTAAGCTTCGTGGATATTTAGGCATTCCACTCTTAGGAAGAACTGTTACGTGGTCTCGTTATAAGGGGCCACCTATAGGTCCTCATTGTCAGATGGCAAAAGGTATTTAAAAAATACGTTTATTTTCATCTGTGTTTTAAAGTTTTATTTTGGTGGCTTGATAAGCATGACTAAGCAAAAAGAAAATCATTTATCTTCTCTTCTTTCACGACGAAATTTTTCTCGTATTCTAGGTGGTGGTGTTGCCATTAGTGCCGTAGCACCTGTTTTTGCTAACGCAGAAAACACAGGAAATGCAGATAGCATTGTCAACTCCAAAATCAACACGGCTTTGCCTGCAAAAGCAGAGGAAAAAATCTTTTGTTATGTTGGCTGCTACACCAAGGAATGTCCAAAGGGGGTAGAGGGAAATGGTGCGGGTATTTATCTTTTCGAGATGAACCCTATTACAGGGAGTTTAAGCTTAAAAACAGTCTTCATGGGGATTGCAAGTCCTTCATTTTTGATCCTTTCACCTAAAAATGACTATTTATTTGCCATTAGCGAAATTGACAATTATGGCGTAGGTAAAACAGGATGTGTGACCAGCTATTCCGTTGATCAGAAAACAGGATTGCTTACAAAAATTAATACAGTCTCCTCTGGTGGTGCTGTGCCATGTCATTTAAGTATGCATCCTTCTGGTAAATATCTTTTGATTGCGAACTATGTCGGGGGATGCGTCTCCGTTGTTCCTGTTAATAATGGTTTTCTAAGTAAACCAACCCATGTTGTTCATCCAACAGGCCCAAGACGTCCTGAAAGAGCGATGGATAATCCTCCAGGTAATTATGCAATTTCTGACCATTCGGGTTCGCACCCACATATGATTTCAACCTCGCCATCAGGAAAATGGGTTGTTGTGGATGATGCCGGATTAGATCGAATTTACTTTTGGCGTCTTGATGAAAAAAGAGGAAAATTACTTCCTGCACCAGTACCTTTTTTAGACTTAGAGCCGGGGGCTGCGCCACGCCATTTTGTTTTTAATAACGAAGGGACGATGCTCTACAATCTTTGTGAGCAGGATTCAAAAGTAACGGTTTTCCAATTTGATGATAAAGAAGGTAGAGCCGTTGCAATACAGACAGTGAGTACCTTATCATCAGAGTTTCACGGTTCAACATTAGCCGCTGAAATTGTGATGGCACCTAGTGGCGGTTTTATTTATGTATCTAACCGTCTTGGTAATTCTATTGCCGTATTCTCTGTTGGGGCAGATGGGACACTCACATTGCAAGATGAGATTTGGTCTCATGCAGACTACGGTAGAGCAATGATGTTAGATCCGACGGCGACTTTCCTATTTAGTGCCAATCAGAGATCAGATTCGATTACGTCTTTTAGAACCAATCAAAAAAGTGGTGATATTGTTTTTACGCATAATTTCACACCTGTTGGCAGCCCAACGGTTCTCGCTTTCATGAAAGGGAAGTCCTAATGGACTTCCTCATACATAAATAATTTTATTTTTTAAGCTGGTTTTTGAAAAAGTAAAATGTAGTTTGATCCAGGATTTTTCTTTGTTGTCCAGTATGGGTAACTAAACTGCAGACCAGAGATATTTTCTGGATTTAATCCAGCCAAGCGCCCCATTCGTGCAAGATCGGAAGGGCGTAGAAATTTTTTCCAATCGTGCGTGCCAATAGGCAGGAGGTGGAGGAAATATTCTGCAAATAATTTTGATTCTAGAAAAGAACGATAGGTTTTATTAAGCGTAGAGACCGCAACAATACCTCCTGGGGATGTTAGATCCGATAAAGTTTTTAAAAAATCTTGAGGATCTCTGACATGTTCAATGATTTCAAAAGCACAAACAACGTCAAATAAATATTGTTTATTAACGAGCTCTTCACCGCTTGCATTTATGTAAGTAATATTCTTGCTTAGCGTATTGTTTGCTTGTAAGCGTGCGTTCGCCACTTTCAAGACTTCGGCACTGGCATCTGCGCCGATTACTGAAAATCCTAATTTTCCGAATGCCTCTGTTGCAATACCGGCTCCACACCCTAGATCCAGCAGCTTAATATTTGTATGAGGGATGCGGAAACGCGTATCTATCTGTTGTGTAACCCATTCTACTCTTGCGGGGTTCATTGCATGTAAAGGCGCCATAGGGCCTTTGGTATCCCACCATTTATCGGCAAGTGCGCTAAACTGGGAAATCTCATGAGGAAGGGTGGATGAAGAGGTCATATGCTTTTCTAAAGGCTATTAAAAAAATATTTCAATTCATTTAATACGAAATAAGAGTAGACGTTGTAAAATAAAATGGGAATATTAGGAACGAAATTGGTTCTTAGGTCTTTTGGGTAATTTTATGTCCGCTCGTTATCAGGCATCGCATTTGGAAAATTCTTCTGTTGAGAAGAGTTCCAAAACAATCGTTATGAAATTCGGAGGAACATCCGTTGGGAATATTGATAGATTACGTGCTTCTGCCGCACTGATAAAGCGAGAAGTTGCTTTGGGCAATAAAGTTGCGGTTGTTGTTTCTGCAATGGCAGGAAAGACAAATGAGCTTATTCGACATTGTTTAGAGCTTTCGGAAGAACCAGATACGCAAGAATATGATGCGGTTATTTCTGCTGGAGAGCAGATTTCAAGCGGTTTATTGGCTTTGGCGCTTCAAAATCAAGGCCTTAAAGCCCGCTCGTTTCAAGGTTGGCAGATACCTATTACCGTTCAGCATGCGCAAGATAATACGCATGGGATATCTTTTACGGTTGATCCCGTACCTTTAAAAAAAATCATGGCATCAGGTTATATTCCTGTGATTGCTGGCTTCCAAGGGGTTGATTCTAAAGGACGAATTACAACATTAGGGCGAGGGGGGTCTGATGCAACGGCTGTGGCAGTAGCCTCAGCCTTAGGGGCAGACCAATGTGATATTTATACGGATGTTGAGGGGGTTTATTCTGGAGATCCCAGACTTATTGAAAAAGCAAAATTACTCCCTCAAATTACTTTTGAAGAAATGCTTGAATTTTCGCTTAATGGTGCCAAAGTGCTTCAGCCTTTAAGTGTCAGTATGGCGATGCAGGAAAATGTTCCAGTACGTGTTCTTTCTGCCTTTGTTCCACCATCTCTTGAGGCTGGTACAAAAATCATTCAGAAAAAAGAGGTCTTAGCTAGAGTTGTGGGCGTTTCTTCTGCTATAGATAAGGCTGTGATTACTTTAAGTGGCTGTTCGCCTTCTCGCGAGGAAGAAAAGGCTGTTTTAATGGGGTTGAAGGCGCAGGGGATCGAAGTAGAAGCCTCTCTTGTAGAAGTTGTTGAAAAAGAAGACGAAAATGCGTGGAATCTTTTTGTAAAAAAAGAAGATGCTTTTACGGCTGGAGAGGTGATCTGCCACGCTTCAGAAGCATTATCTTATAGAACAATGGAAATATCGACGGGTCTTTCAAAAGTAGCGGTTATCGGCCATGGAATTTTGGAAGATAAAAATTTTTTAGATCCTTTTGTGGAAGCTTTGAAAGACAATCAGATTACTTCTTTTACGTTGTTGCGTGACGATTTAAAGATTTTTGCGTTTACGCCACAAGAAATCACGCGTGAGCTACTATGTTGCTTACATTATGCATATGGGCTGGATAAACAGGAATAGTTCGGCTGTTAGAACAGTAACATTCACTCGAAAGAGTATATAAAAAGGATAAAAAATGGTAGATAAGGTGACGTCAGAAGAGCGCTTACAGGCACTCTGCCAAAAAGGCTGTAATTTTTTAGGTACCCGTTACAGCATCTTAGGTGGTGCTATGTCGTGGGTGAGTGAACGTCAGTTGGTTTCTGCCATTTCTAATGCGGGGGGGTTCGGTGTTTTGGCATGTGGCGCCATGGAACCGGAACGGCTAGATGAAGAAATTAAGGCAACACGGGAATTAACAAAATTTCCTTTTGGTGTAAATCTCATTACGATGCACCCTAAGTTGGATGAGTTAATTGATATTTGTCTTGACAATAAGGTCTCTCATATTGTTCTTGCAGGTGGACTTCCAAGAGAAAAAGTCATTAAACGGATTAAAGATTCTAATGTAAAAGTGATGGTTTTTGCGCCAACGCTCGCTTTAGCAAAACGTCTTGTCCGTTCAGGGGCGCAGGCTGTCGTCATCGAAGGCTCTGAAGCCGGCGGTCATGTCGGTCCCGTTTCTTTAAATGTTTTGGTACAGGAAATTTTACCGCATTTGAAAGATGTGCCTGTTTTTGTTGCCGGCGGCATAGGCCGGGGCGAAGCGATGCTTTCTTATTTGGAACAGGGTGCGGCCGGTGTGCAGCTGGGAACACTTTTTGCGGCAAGTAAGGAAAGCATTGCCCATGAGAATTTTAAAAAGTCCTTTTTACATGCCAATGCAAGAGATGCGGCTGTTACAACGCAGTTAGATGAGCGTTTCCCAGTTATTCCGGTGAGAGCCATTGAGAATGATGCCTCTAAGAAGTTTATGAAGCATCAAGCTAAGGTCATCGAATCTTATCAGGCAGGCAATGTCTCTCTTAAAGAAGCTCAACTTGAAATTGAACATTTCTGGGCAGGTGCTTTGAAAAAAGCCGTTATTGATGGGGATGTTGAAAATGGCTCTTTGATGGCAGGGCAATCTGTTGGACTTGTTAAAGAAATTTTTCCTGTTCAAGACATTATTAACACATTATGGGGACAGGCTTTGGAAGCCATCCAAAAGAAGAAATATTAAGTAATTCTACCTTGCGTTTTAGGGTAAGGTGATCTGAATAGATGTGGGGTGTGGAGTAGTATGGTCAAAACAGAGACTAGCGACGATATAGATTTAGAAGTGATGACAAGTGTTGGTCATGCGCTTTCTAAACGTCGTCAGGATCTTGGGTATGATATTAGTTTTGTTGCTTCAAAGTTAAAGTTGAGAGTATCGCAACTTGAAGCATTGGAGACGGATAATCGTAATTTTTTTCCCGGAAGGCCTTACTATTTAGGATTTTTAAAATCTTATGCCGAGTTTTTGGGAATGGATTTTAAGACTTTACCTCTTCTTGAGCCTGTTGAAAAAAAAGAATCTGTTCTGCGCTCTGCCTCTCCTGGAGAGAGCAGGGCACATTTGCCAGAACTTCGCCCGCTTCCAGGAAATTCGAAAAGATCTATCCCTTTTGGCATTTTTCTTATGGTCGGTGTTGGGTTGACTGTTATGGCTTATCTTGGCTGGTATCAAGTGACACGCCCTCCGCATCAGATTCCGATTTCTGATCAGGCAACGGAAGAAAGTTTGGAGACCACCATTCCGCCGATTGCCGTTGAAAAAAAAGATGAGAGAGAAAAAGAGTCTTTATCTACAGATCTTGCTCCTCCTGTTCTTCCTCCTGATAAGGGGATGAAAATTTTATCGGAAAAAAAGACTTCGGAGTCTCAAAACATATCAGAGGCTACCTTACAAAATGAACGGCAAATAACACTTATTGCCTTGAAGGAAGAAACGCCCGTTGAAATTATAGATAAGCAGGGAAAGTCCGTTTTTTCAGATAGTTTAGAAAAAAATAGGGAATGGGTTTCTCCCCATAAAGATGGAAAATACTTTATTTCTGTTAATGATGCCTCTGCTATTGGTATAAAAACCAAGAGTGGTAAATATCATGCCTTAGGGAAAAGGGGAGAAATGTTGAGGAATTTTGATCTTTCACGATTGAATGGAAATTAAAAAGATATTTGATTTCCTTGTTTGGTTTTTTAGAGAATAAGTGGGTTAATCGTATGCATTTGAGTGGCACCTTTCCAAGACGAAAATCAAGAATGATTCGTGTGGGGAACGTTGAGGTTGGTGGAAATGCCCCAATTTCAGTTCAGACAATGACAAATAGTCTGACTTCAGACCGGCAAGCAACGATTGCCCAGATTCATGAGGCCGAAAAGGCCGGCGTTGATATTGTTCGTGTTTCTTGTCCAGATAAGGAAAGTACAGAAGCATTAAAAGATATTGTCAAAGCAGCAAATGTTCCTCTTGTTGCTGATATTCACTTCCATTATCAGCGGGCAATTGAGGCAGCAAAAGCAGGTGCTGCATGTTTACGCCTTAATCCGGGGAATATCGGAAATGTTTCCCGTGTAAAAGAAGTTGTTCAAGCGGCTAAAGATTACGGCTGTTCGATGCGTATTGGGGTTAATGCAGGTTCATTGGAACGTCATTTATTGGAAAAATATGGCGAGCCAAATGCTGAGGCATTGGTTGAGAGCGCTTTGGAACATGCAAAAATTTTCGAAGATTTAGATTTTCGTGACTTTAAAATTAGCGTGAAGGCTTCCGATATTTTTATGGCTGTTGAAGCCTACAAAGATCTCGCAAATAAATGTGATTATCCCTTGCATATTGGGATTACAGAGGCAGGTTCACGTAGAGCAGGGACTGTAAAATCTTCTATCGGTTTAGGGCATTTATTGTGGGCCGGTATTGGTGATACAATGAGGGTTTCTCTTTCAGCACCGCCATCAGAAGAAGTACGTGTCGGATGGGATATTTTGAAATCTATGGGATTGCGCCATAGAGGTGTAAAAATTATTTCATGCCCTTCATGCGCAAGGCAGGGATTTAATGTTGTTGAAACGGTTCAAACCTTAGAGCAGAGACTTGAACATATCATAACGCCAATGACTTTATCCATTATTGGATGTGTCGTGAATGGCCCTGGAGAAGCGCTAATGACAGACCTCGGCGTGACAGGGGGAGGCTCAGGAAAACATATGCTTTACCGTGCGGGTAAGCAGGATCATACCCTTGAGGGTAAGAATATGATAGATGAGATTGTCTCGTTGGTGGAAGAGCGTGCAGCCCTTTTAGAAAAAGAGAAATCTTCTAAAAAATCTTAAATTTTTATAATTGGCTTAAAATATTTTATGAGTAAGAAACTTATCAGAACCCCTAGAGGAACCCATGATCTTGCAGGCATGGATCAGCTCTTGCATCAAGAGGTGCTAAATAAGGGGAGAAAAACGCTTCAAAATTATGGGTTTGAAGAATGGCAAACACCTATTTTCGAAGATAGTGCTCTTTTTTTAAGAACCCTCGGAGATAGTTCTGATATTGTTTCTAAGGAAATGTATCTTTTCGAAGATAAGGGTGGTGATACATTAACACTACGGCCAGAAGGGACGGCACCTATTTGCCGCTCTTTTTTGGAGCAGGGGCTAACGCAGGCTTTGCCGCAACGTGTTTTCTATCATGGTTCAATGTTTCGCTATGAACGTCCACAAAAAGGACGTTTTCGTGAATTTCGGCAGTTTGGGGCTGAGTTTATTGGGGTTGAAGGGCCTTGGCGTGATGCTGAGATCATTAAAATGGCCTCTGATTTCTTAAAATCTCTCGGTTTACTTGATATTGTTTCTTTAGAAATTAATACTTTGGGTGATCTGGAAAGTCGTCAAAACTGGCGAAAGGCACTTGTAGAATATTTTACGGAATTTAAGGATGCGCTTTCTGAGGATAGTCAAAATAGACTTTTGGTTAATCCTTTAAGAATTTTAGATAGTAAATCTGAGAAAGATAAACTGCTTTTGGCAGATGCGCCTTCAGCACACGAATATTTAAATGAAGATTCAAAAAAGTTCTGGTCTGAACTTTGTGAGGCTTTAGATTATTTTGGGGTTGAATATCGTGTAAATCCTTCAATTGTAAGAGGTCTAGACTATTATTCTCATACAGCATTTGAGTTTGTAACGGACGCATTAGGGGCACAGAATACTGTTTTGGGCGGTGGACGCTATGAAGGGCTTATTGAAGAATTAGGCGGCCCTTCTATTCCGGCCATTGGTTGGGCTGCAGGTGTTGAGCGTTTGGTTGAAATTTTAAAAGAGCGTCAGGCTGTCAAACCCAAACCTTATATTGCCGTTTTACCAACAACGGAAAAAGAATTGCCAGAGAGTGCAAGGGTTGCTTCTCTTTTAAGAGATTCTGGTTGGGCTGTAAAAATTGACGCAAAAGGTCGCATTAAAAAGCGGCTTTCTCGGGTTCTTAGTGATCATTGTCGCTTTGTTATTTTCTTAGGTGAGGAAGAAATTTCAGAACAAAAAATTAGATTGCGAGATCTAAAAACAAGAGAAGAAATTTTACTTTCACAAGAGATGCTGCCAGAGCATTTAGAAAAGTTATCCTCGAAAGATTGAGAGAGCCTCGATAATGAAAATGGATGAAAAGCTAGAGAAAATTCTAGCAAGATTTGATGAGGTTCAGCATCTTCTTTTATCTGTGCAAGGCGATGAATATGTGGAGCTTGCACGTGAATATGCAACTCTAGAAGAGCCTGTTGTTGCGATTAAGGCTTGGAAAAATCTATTAAAACGGAAAGAAGAGGCATTGGAGCTTCTTTCTGATCCTGATTTTAAGGAGCTTGCACAGAACGATTTAGATGAGGTTGAGGCACAGCTTCCAAACTTGGAGAAAGAAGCAAAATTAGCTTTGCTTCCCAAGGATGAAATGGATGAACGAAGTGCCATTTTAGAAATACGTCCCGCAGCAGGTGGAGATGAAGCAGCCCTTTTTGCTGGCGAAATGTTTGATCTTTATAAAAGATTTTCTGAAAAGAAAGGTTGGAAATTTGAAATTGTTTCCATCAGTCAGACAGAGCTTTCCGGATTTAGGGAGGGGGTTGCAGAGATAACAGGAAAATCTGTCTTTTCCTTTTTAAAGTATGAATCAGGTGTTCATCGTGTGCAACGTGTTCCTGCTACGGAAAGTCAGGGACGTATTCACACTTCAACGATTACAGTGGCTGTCCTTCCAAAAGCGGAAGAAGTAGATGTTAATATCAAGGATGAAGATCTACGTATTGATGTCTTTAGAGCTTCTGGTGCCGGCGGTCAGCACGTCAATAAAACGGAAAGTGCTGTACGAATTACCCATTTACCGACCAATATTGTTGTTTCTATTCAAGAGGAAAAGAGTCAGCATCGGAATCGTTTAAGGGCAATGCAAATTTTACGTGCACGTCTTTATGAACAGCAGCGTTTAGAGCTTCATAACGCTCGCGCTGCAGATAGAAAATCTCAGCTAGGAACAGGTGACCGTTCAGAGCGTATTCGGACATATAATTTTCCGCAAGGACGTGTGACAGATCACAGAATTAATTTAACTCTTTATAAACTTCCTCAAATTATGTCGGGTGAGCTGGATGAAATCGTTGATGGCTTAGCCCAACAGGCACAGGTAGAAGCGCTTGGAAGTTTAGGGTAATTGTGATGCTGGATTTTGGCCATACCAAGCTAGAGGATCTTTTAAAGGAAGCTGAAAAATTATTTTCAAAAATTGGAATGGAATCCCCTAAAGTAGAGGCATGGTGGCTATTTAGGGAAATTTTGACAGATTGGAATGGGATTTCAGGGAACGATAAAATTCTTTCGTTGAAGGATCAGGAAAAACTTCAATCCGCTTTAGGCAGACGTTTAAAAAGAGAGCCTTTGGCCTATATTTTAGGAGAAAAAGGCTTTTGGTTAGATGATTTTAAAGTAAATGCTTCTACATTAATTCCAAGAGCAGATAGCGAAGCGCTTATTGAATTATTTTTAGATCTTGTGCCGGAAAAAAAGATGTCCGCACGCCTCCTTGATTTAGGAACCGGTACAGGGTGCTTGCTTTTAACACTTCTGAGAGAATATCCGAATTTTTTTGGTGTGGGTACGGATATCGTGCCGGAAGCGGTATTTCTTGCAAAAGAAAATGCAACAGATTTAAAGCTTTTAGATAGAAGTCATTTTGTTGTTTCAAGCTGGGGAGAGGGAATAGAAGAAACATTTGATTTTATTATTTCTAATCCGCCTTACATCAAATCAGATGAGATTGGTGATTTAATGCCAGAAGTTTCTATATTCGAACCCCGTTCAGCATTAGATGGTGGCCAAGACGGTTTGGACTGTTATAAAGTCATCTTGAATAAAGCAAAAGAAAAGCTTTCTTTAGGTGGAAAAATTTTCTTTGAAATTGGAGAAGGGCAAGGGCAGGACGTTCGCAGGATTGCGGAGACACTTGGTTTTTTGTTCTTAGGTTACAAATGTGACCTTGCAGGAAAAGAAAGAGCAGTTGCCTTTTCACGATAAGAGGACTTTAAGATGTCTCTTCTTATCGAAACTGTCGTTTATTTAGGTGTATGATATTAAATCAGCCTAAAGTTTTTAATAAATCATCATAGGATTTTTGGACCATTTTATGAAATCACAAACACGTCATCGCCGTCCTCGTGGCGGAAATATACGCACTTCCAATGGACAAGTTCCCCTACATCGGAATTATGTTTTTGATAGTAATGGCCCTAATGGTCGCCTGAGAGGGACAGCGCAGCAGTTAAGTGAGAAATATCAGCAATTAGCACGGGATTCAAAAGCGAATGGTGATCGTGTTCATGCGCAGGCTTTATATCAATATGCCGAACATTATTCACGTACACTCTCTTTAATCAATCAGAATATGCAAGCGGTGCAACAAGAACGTGCAGAGCAACGTCAACAACGTACTGGCAGCTATGAGCAACGTTCTTCAAATACTGGCGAGAGACGTCCTCGGAGAGAAAGAGGAGAGCGCACGCCTCATCATGGCAATGTGAATTCTTCTAATGAGAATACAGATGAGAATCCTCAAGAGGAGAACCGTCAATGGCGTCCAAGTGAAGATCATAGCAATAATGAAGAGGGGAAGGGTGAGGAATAATATTCCTCACTTCTAAATATTGGTAGCGGCGGACGGATTTGAACCGCCGACCAAGGGATTATGATTCCCCTGCTCTACCACTGAGCTACGCCGCCAACTTTCCGAAAGATACGGAATACAGAGACTTTTATGGTTTTTCGCTCTGGCTGTCAACAGAAAATTCTTTAAAATTTCTTACAAAAAATATTTTATTGAAAATAAAACCATAAAGCGCTTCCAGAACCAAAAGTAAGGCAGTAAATACCGAATAATTTTAGAAGAATAGCATTATTTTTCTTGAAAAGTTTAAGAAGAAGCATTGCAGCAATATAGGCAGTGACACCGGCAACAAGCGCCCCTGCGCCTACTTGTAAAAGAAGATTTGTTTTGTGGGGAACATGCCTCATTTCCAGTAATTCTTTACAGGTAGCTGCCAAAATAATAGGTTCTGCTAAAAGCAGAGAAATGCGTGCTGCTGTATAATAAGAAAGTTTTCGTGTGAGTCCCCCGATCATTGCAGCGCCAGATCTTGAGAATCCAGGTAGAAGGGCAAGACATTGCCAGAGACCAATAATAAGAACATTTTTATAATTTAGATGTGTGAGATCTTCTTCTAAGATATTTTTTTTCTCTAATCCCGTAATAGGATCAGAGGCGTTTTTACAAAATTTATATGCGCTCAAGAGTAACAAGCCGTTTAAGAGAAGAAAAATAGAAACGGGCAGCGGAGAGGCAAAAATTGCACGGATTTTATGCTCAAAAATGCCACCAATGATGACAGCAGGTAGCGTGGCCAGAGCAAGAAGGAAAAGAATACGCCAAGCTTTTGCACGGGTTTCGATATTTTTAGAATTGAAAATTCCAAAAAAGATGGCTTTCCAATCTCTCCAAAAGACACTGCTGAAAGCAAATAATGTTCCTAAGTGAAGAAAAGTGATAAAAGGAAGAAATTCAGGAGCTTTGAGATTTACATCCCATCCTATCAGAGCAGGAACAATGACAGCATGGCCTAGGCTACTCATTGGAAAAGGTTCTGTTAGTCCCTGAAGGAATGCAAGAAAAATACTTTGGGCCCAAGTCATCGTGATTTTCCGCCTAAATGTTTTTGTTTTGGAAGATGCTTTTGAGAAAGACTTAAAAGCAGTAATGAGGGGGGTAGCATAAAATATTCGCCATGATTAGTAAAAATAATGGGCAAATTGTTTTAAGCATCGGTATTTTGTTGGCGACCATATTCTTTTTTGTATGGTGTTTTAAAGTAAATCATTCCGTCTCATCCGTGAATTTTACTGCTTATCGTGCTGTCCTGACCTCTGTAGATGGCCTTAAGGGAGGTTCGCCAATTTTTTCCAAAGGGGTCGAAATTGGCAAGGTAGAGAGTGTAAATCTTAATATAGATCAAGATAATGCAGAAATTACCTTTGATTTAAAATCACAGCTAATGCTGCCAGATGATAGTTCTCTTACCCTCGTAAAATCAATGACGGGGGAAAGTCATTTAGAGATTGAACCAGGGAGGAGTACGTATTTTCTTCGACCAGGATCTGTGATGAAAAATACATTTTCTCAACCTTCTTTAGAACAGAAAATTAGTAATTACGCATTTGGCGGGAGTGTTCAAAATTAATCATTTTTAGGGTATAAAGCTGTCAGTTTTTTATGCTTTTGCCAAGATTTTAAAAAATGTATGATAGAGCAGTGCGTCCAAGATTGATTTTTAAGATAATTCCCAATTTTAAAAGCCATACCATAATGGTAAAATTGATCTCGATAAGCATCAATGAGTTTTGTTTTTCGATCCCATATGTGCGTTGCTTCGGAACCAACGCCATTTATTTCAATAATTTTAAAATGTTGTCCTCTTAAAAGATCATTTTTAGATTTTACTTTGAGATCAATGCGCCCAAAGAAAAAATGTGGAATATCAAGAAGAATTTTGTTGATGGCTTTTTCAAGTTCTGATGTTAAATCCGCAGTGCCATTCCAAAAAATAGAGCCACGTCGATGATTCCCTGCAAAAACAAGAGGATATTTTTCATTTTTGGCTAAAATCTTACCGGCATTTTTGCGTAAATAAGGCAGGTAAAGCGGAAAAAGTTTCCGTATTCTTTTATTCTGCAGGGCCAGGCTTAAGAGAGATGAGTGGCCATCCCCAATAAGAACCGGAACCTCTTTATACGTAATGGAGGTTATTTTTCCGTGTTTTTCATTTGGATGACGAATAAAAAAAATGCCTGCCTCTAGCGGAAAATCAATAAGTTCCTGTGCAATAAGCATGTTTCCGTAAGGAAAAAGAGAAAGCGTTTTTTTTAAGTCAGATTCAGAGTTAATTTTTCGAACCCCTGTACCGTTAGAGCCGATATCAGGTTTTATAACGAGAGGAAATGAAAAATTTTGTTCTGACAAGCGCCTCTTGAGATGTGTTAGCGCATGAGGGCTATTTCGGAAAGTGATATAGGGCGCAATTGCCGTTTTTGCCGTATCTCCTGCCATGTTTAAGATGGCACTCTTGCTCTCTCCGCAAAGGCCGCCAGTTTCGATACGGGGGTTGGCGAGAAGGGAGGTTGCAATCCCTCGATGCTCAAAGGCTTTTAAAAACCAGAAGAAAAAAACCGGGATATAAAAAATTGAATTTGGCCAAAATTCAAAGAGAGAGAGAGGGCTGTCTTTCGTTAGGGGAAATTTCATGAGGGGGCGCTGAAGCATTGATAAAAAGTTTCCAAACAAGAAAGAGAAAGAATGTTAAAGTACTCTCAGGCGATTCATAAGTTTCTTTAGAAGATAGAGGCCTAAGAAAAAACCACAAATACCGATCCAACGCCATTTTTCTGCATGTTCAAGGATCCAGCCACCAGCCTTAAAAGAAATAAAAAATAAAAAAATTGTCCAAATAAAAGTGGAAAGGGCAACAATTTGAATGAAAGGTTTAAAAGGTGTCCGGAAAAAACCGCAGGCGGTATAAAAGGGAAGGCGTAGCCCAGGAACAAAGCGGGAGATAATGACAATTTTTATAATATTTTGAGAAAACCATTTTTGACCTCTATTTACTTCAGAAAGTTTTAAAAAACGGTGTAGTTTTTCTCGTTTTGTTCCTGCCATTCCAAGTGTATAGAGAAGTATGTCTCCAATCATTATCCCAATCCAAAGAGATATAATGGCTAAAAGGATTGAAATTTTATTTTGTTGTGCGGCTAAGGCCGTTAAAACAGTCGTTAAATCTTCAAGAACAAAGGTGCCAACAATCACCGCCAAGGCTTTCATGATGGATGAAGATTCTAATAAATGAATAAAATATAATTTTTGAGATAAAAGAAATTGGAAAATGGGCAAAATAACCGTTATTGATTGAGTATAGAAAATGGTGGGGGATGGTTTGTGTTAAGCATAATTTTTAAAAAGAGAAAATTTCCTTTTTGTGCTTTATTCTTGCTTTTTGAGGTTGTTTATTTTCCTATTGCCTCTGCAGATGAGGTAAAATCCTCTCTATCTCCCATAGAAATATCTGAGAAAGAGGCAGTTCATAAAAGTTATGCACATTTCTTAGAAGAGATTCGCAAGGAGGCTCTGGCTAAGCATCTCGCTTCATCATCGACAGTAGATTATGCTTTGAGTTTTTCAAAAAAACAGCCTTATCCTAATAAAACCATTATCAGTCACGACCGAAATCAGCCAGAATTTCATTGGAGCTGGAAAACATATAGAGACAATGTTATTTCGCCAATGCGTTTAAAGCAAGGTTGTGAGGAATGGTCTAAAAATAAAAAAACGCTACAGAAAATTTCAGAGCTATATGGTGGTGTTGATCCTCATATTATTTTAGGCATTTGGGGGATTGAATCTCATTTTGGAGATGTCGAGGGAAAACATAATGTCTTTGCGGCCTTATCAACATTAGCTTTTGACGGCAGGCGATCTGAATTTTTTAGAAGAGAGCTTTTAGCGGCTTTGGAAATTGCAGGGAAAGGAGATATTAGTCCTTCAAAAATGACCAGTAGCTATGCTGGCGCAATGGGACAGGCTCAGTTTATGCCAACAGCCTATATGCATTTCGCAACAACCGGGCATGTAAGAGGTTTTTTTCATCCACGTTATCCAAATATTTGGAGAAACAAACAAGATGTCCTCAATTCGATTGCAAATTATATGCAAAAGTCAGGATGGGATCACAAAACCCGTTGGGGAGAGCCTGTTAAGATTAGTTCTTATGTTGGAGAAGTAAAAACATTTCCAGGGACAGAGAATTATAGTACCGCACCGAGACATAAATTGTCAGAATGGGAAAATTTAGGTGTTTATCCTGTGAGTGGAAATCATTTTTTATCTCCAGATTTGATAGGTATATTATTTCAGCCTGAAGGTTCAAAAGGAGAGAGTTTTATGCTTTATCCGAATTTTAGAGTAATAATGCGTTATAATCCGTCAGAATTTTATGCTTTGGCGGCAGCTCTTTTAGGGGACTTAAGCGATCCGTAAAATGGATATTTTTTTCGCTTATTCAAAAACAAACACTGCTTGAGGATTTTGGTTTTATGGTGAAACGTCGCAGATTTTTAACGGGTGCCGCAACAACATTAGGGTTGGGAAGTCTGTGCATGTCTTCTCGGATGAGCTTTGGAGAGGAAGCTTCTCTTTCCTTGCCAAAGAATGTTCGTCCTTCGAATGAAATGCTTTCATCACAGCCGTTTACACCTGCTCGTTGGGCTTTTGTTTCAGATCCTATCACAGGAACAGAGCTTTTAAGTAAAAATGCCGATGAACATATGCCGCCATCTTCGTTAACAAAAATGATGACGGCCTATATTGTTTTCCTATTTTTATCTGCTGATAGAATTAGTTTATCTCAAACCTTCACTGTCAGTGAAGCCGCGTGGCATATGGGTGGCTCACGTATGTTTGTCCCCGTTGGAAAACAAATTACAGTTTCTGACCTTTTGCAAGGCGCTTTGGTGCAATCAGGCAATGATGCTTGCGTGGTTCTTGCAGAGGGAATTGCCGGGAGTGAGGCACGCTTTGCTGAACTGATGAATGAAGAGGCTGCCCGCTTAGGGATGACAGGATCTCATTTTGTTAATGCGACAGGATGGCCCATGACAGGTCATTATATGACGGCACGGGATATTGCGACATTAGCAACGGCATTGTTAAGAGATTTTCCACAATATTATCATTTCTTTGGCGAAAAAGTTTTTACCTATAATCATATTCGTCAGGAAAATAGAAACTCTCTGGTCCTCAAAGGGATCGCAGATGGTTTGAAAACTGGCCATACAGATGCTGGAGGATATGGACTTTGTGCTAGTGCGCAACGAGGCGGACAGAGAATTTTAGTTGTTGCAAATGGTCTGCCTAGCATGAGCAGTCGAGCCTCGGAAGGGGAGCGCCTTATGGAGTGGGGATTTGTTAATTTTGAGCAACGTAGAATTTTAACAAAAGGTCAAGTCGTTGTTCCTGCCGTTCCTGTTTGGATGGGAAAAAAAGATACGGTTTCCCTTGTGGCTTCTCGAGATGTTGTGGCGACGGTTTCCCGTAATACACATCATATTTCGGAAAATGTAGTGTATAGCTCTCCATTAAAAGCCCCGCTTAGAGCCGGCACGGAAATTGGAACATTAGAGTTGAAAGTCCCCGGAAAGCCAATGGAAAAAATCCCATTGCTTGTTTCCCAGGATGTAGAGCCACTCGGTGCGGCCTCTAAAATTTGGCGTCGTGTGAGTAACTATGGAAAATAAAGGGCTTTTTTTAACTTTTGAAGGGGGAGAGGGTGCTGGCAAAAGCACCCAAACGCACTTGTTAAACTCTTGGCTAACTGCAAAAGGTTACGAAGTTTGTTTAACGAGAGAACCCGGCGGAACAAAAGGGGCGGAATTATTAAGAAAGCTTCTTCTTTTCTCTCAGCCAAATTTTTCTGTACGTGCAGAAATTGCCGTTCATTTTGCAGCAAGACTGGATCATATTGAACAGATTATTTTGCCAGCCTTGGCTGCTGGAAAAATTGTTCTATGTGATCGGTTTTACGATTCAACTTGGGCTTATCAAGGCTATGGTATGAAGAAAGGCGATGCTGAGATTTTAGATTTTATTGAAAATCTTCATAGATTGGCACCGATAAAACCGCAGGCAACTTTTCTGTTAGATATTCCGGTGCCGCGGGGAATGGAAAGAGCAAGAAGGCGTCAAAATCAGCAAGATCGCTACGAGCAGGAAAAAGAAGCGTTTCATCAAAATGTTAGAGAAGGGTATTTAGTCCAGGCCGATAAGTATCCGGAAAGAATTTCGGTGATAGATGCTCTTTTGCCGCCAGAGCATATACAAGCTGATTTACAAGAAAAAATAGAGGTTTTTTTACAAAATCTTCATTATAAATTTGTGAATAAAAAGATCATTGCATGACACTTCCTTTACCTTCTCACGCTTCAAATCTTATTGGGCATGAGCCGGCATTAACGCTTTTTGAAAAAGCCTTTCAAAAAGGAACTTTATCGCATGCATGGTTAATTTCAGGACCTTCAGGGATTGGCAAAGAGACATTTGTTTTTCATTGTATCAAGCTTCTTTTGAAAATTTCGCCTAACTCTTTAGATGAAAAACGTCTTTTAGCAGGAACACATGAAGGGATTGTCATACTTCGGCGAGAAATAGATGACCATGGACTTCCTAAAAAAAGAGATATTCCTGTCGAGGAAGTTAGGCATTTAAATCATTTTTTTCAGCGGACATCCACGCATAATACTTGGCGTGTCGCTGTGATTGATGGTGCAGAAAATCTTAGTATTTCGGCGGCAAATGCTTTGCTAAAGCTTATTGAAGAACCACCGCCTCGGACTGTTTTTTTTCTTATCACTTCACGTTTAGGATCTATTCAGGATACTATTCGCAGCCGTTGTCGTCTTTTAAAGCTCTTTCCGTTATCGGATAGGGATATGCGTAAACTTATTCCAGAAATTTCAGAATCTGTTTTAAAATATGCTAAGGGCTCTCCTCGTATTGCTCTTTTGCTTTCGGAGGAAAAATATGCGCATTTGCCGAACTTAATTGATGCTCTGATAGAGGGAGGGGCCTTAGATACGATAAAAGAGAAAATTTCTCATCTTCAGCAAGGGGAAGGAACTTCGCTCTTTTACCTGCTTTTGAAAGAAGGGATTGCTTGTAAATCTCGACAAGCCGTCCAAAATGAGAATTATATACAAGCCCAAGAGTTAGCCAAAAGATATTTTAAACTGCAAGAGCTTCTTTTGGATAGTGAACGATTTTCTTTAGAAAAAGATCAAGTTCTGACGGAATCTTTAGCTTTATTGCAGTAGAAAGAAGAAAGTAAAAATTATGACTAAAAATACTTATATGGTAACGACCCCTATTTTTTATGTGAATGGCAATCCACATATCGGCCATGCTTATACCTCTATTGCCGCAGACATTCTCGCACGTTTTAAAAGGTTAGATGGTAAAGACGTTCTTTTTGAAACAGGTACAGACGAGTATGGTCAAAAAGTGGAACGAAGTGCACAAAGCAAAAATATAACGCCGAAATTATTTACGGATCAGGTGTCTGCAGAATTTAAAAAAATGCAGGATTCCTTGAATGTGCAATCTGATTTTTTTGTGAGAACAACTTCAGAAATTCATAAGCATGTTGCGCAATCTTTATGGAAAAAAATTGCAGAAAAAGGATATATTTACCTAGGTTTTTATGAGGGTTGGTATTCTGCCAGAGATGAAGCTTTTATTGGTGAAGATGAGCTAAAAACACTTGAGAATGGAGAAAAAACAACATTAGAAGGAGCCCCTGTCGAATATATTAAGGAGCCTTCTTACTTTTTTAAACTCTCTGCCTTTACAGAAAAATTGTTAGATTTTTATAAGGAAAATCCAGATTTTATTGCCCCTTATGGCGCACGCAATGAAATCGAAAGCTTTGTAAAACAAGGCCTTCGTGATTTATCCGTAAGCCGTACAAGCTTTAAATGGGGGATTCCTGTCCCCGGAGATGAAGCGCATGTCATGTATGTTTGGTTTGATGCGCTTTCAAATTATCTCACGGCAGTTGGCTATCCAGATACGGAAAGTGAAAAATTTAAGAAATTTTGGCCGCCGGAAGTGCATCTTGTTGGGAAAGAAATTACAAGATTCCATTGTATTTACTGGCCAGCCTTTCTTATGGCCGCAGATCTTGAACTTCCTAAAAAAGTTTTTGCCCATGGTTGGTGGACTGTGGAAGGCCAGAAAATGAGTAAATCTATTGGCAACGTTCTGGATCCGTTGGAATTATCAAAGGAGTTTGGTGTGGATGCTCTGAGATATTTTCTAATGCGGGAGGTTCCTTTTGGCGGAGATGCTAATTTTAGCCGCTCCTCTCTTATCACAAGAATTAATACAGAGCTTGCAAATGATCTTGGTAATCTCGCCCAGCGTGTTTTGAGCTTTATTGCGAAAAATAAAGAAGGAAAACTTCCGGGAAGGGTGGAGCTTTCTCAAGAAGATTTAGCGCTTTTAAATCAAGCCCGCATTCTGCCAGAGCTTTTAAGTGAATATATGGACCGGGTTGCCTTATCTCAGGGAATTGAAAAAATCTGGGAAGTTATTCGTGCGGCAAATGCTTATATTGATCATCAAGCGCCTTGGAAGCTTCGTAAGGTAGATACAGAGAGAATGATTGTGGTTTTATGGGTGTTGGTAGAGGCTTTGCGTTATATTGCGACACTTTTACAGCCTTATATGCCTGAAAAAATGTCTACGCTTTTGGATATTTTAGCGGTTCCTCCTGAAAAGAGAACATTTGAGTTTTTAAAAGAACCATTGAATCGTGAAGAGATTCTTTTCCCGCAGCCCGTTCCTTTATTTCCACGTATAGAGATTTTGGAAAAAATATGAAGATTATTGATTCCCATTGCCACCTAGATTTATGTGAAGATGCCAGTATTGCTCTGGCCTCTTCACAAGAGCACCATCTTCATGGGGCGAATACCATTGGTACAAAATGGTCAGAAAGAGCGATACAGAAAAAACTGGTTGAATCTTTTCGTGGTTCAGACATTCAGGTTTGGGGCAGTCTCGGTATCCATCCTAATAATGTTGAGAGTGAATCTCTGCCAAGTCTCCAAGAGATGCTTCGTGAGCTTGAGAGTGATGGAATTATTGGGATTGGTGAAACGGGCTTGGATTATTTCCGAAGTAGTGAATCAACAAAAGAAATACAATTTAGCTATTTTAGACGTCATATTGAGGCCTCTAGAGAGACAGGAATGCCTGTCATCATCCATTGCCGTCAGGCGGGGAAGGATGTTCTTTCAATTTTGGATGATGAGACAAGAAAGGGGAAATTTCCTTTTCTGATTCATTGTTTTGCAGAAGATATAGCGTTTGCAAAAAGAATAGAAATCTTGGGGGGCTATATTAGCTTTTCAGGGCTTTTGACTTTTCCAAAATGTGAAGCAATTCAAGAAGTTGCGAAAAGTTTTCCTGTAGATCGCATTTTAGTTGAGACGGATAGTCCTTTTTTAGCCCCTGTCCCAAAGCGTGGGAAACCTAATATCCCAGGCTGGACTTATTTTGTTGCAGAATATTTAGCAAAACTCCGTCATTGTTCTGTGGAAGACATAGCCTCTCAAACAACAGAAAATTTTTATCGTTTATTTACGAGAGCTATTTCTATATGACGATGAAAATAACAATATTGGGTTCTGGAGGATCCGCAGGCGTTCCTATGGTTGGCGGTGATGAGGGGGAAAATACGGGTATTTGGGGGAAATGTGATCCTCATAATCCTCGCAATCGACGGACAAGAGCCTCAATCGTCATAGAATATCAGGGTTTTAGGTTGCTTGTGGATGCGAGCCCCGATTTTCGTACGCAAATGCTTAATGCAGGTTTTTCAAAAGTAGATGCTATTTTTTGTACGCATCCGCATAGCGATCACATTGGTGGTTTAGATGAGCTTCGTGCAGTTAACCGGCAAATAAAAAAATATCTTCCACTTTATGGGACGGAAACGACTTTAGAGGAAATTAAAAAACGTTGTGCCTATGCTTTTCGTCCGCATGCTCCGGATCGTTTTCCATGGCCCTCTTTCGATCTCATGCCGGTAAAGGAGGGGCAGACATTAAAAATAGGTCCCCTGAAACTTTCTGTGCTTCGGCAGGAACATGGGGGGTATTTTAGTAATGGTTTGCGAATTGGGAATTTTGCATATTCAACAGATGTAACCGCCTTTCCGGAGGAATCTGAAAAGATGCTGTTTGGATTAAAATGCTGGCTTATTGGGTGTTTTCAGGAAAAAGATCATCCTTCACATGCTTCTTTAGAAGATGTTTTTAGATGGAAAGAAGCCTTTCATCCTGAAAAAATTATTTTAACCCATATGGGACATAAATTAGACTACGAAACGCTTAAGAATTCTTTGCCAAAAGACATTATTCCTGGGTGGGATGGCATGTCTTTTGACGTCCCATATGATCTTTAAAAGCGTTTTTATTCAGCAGGATAGGCCTGTGGATAGGCTACTTGATCTGCAGGTCCTGGGGCAACAGGTGCGCCGGCACGACCGCATGCAGTGAGCATCAGGCCCAAGAGAGAGATAAGGATGGTTGATTTTTTCATTTGGATCTCAATTTAAAATGACAGGTTGATGATTTTTTAGAATCCTAGAGAAGAAAAAAATCTTTCTCAAGAGGAGAAGCCTCCGCTATCATTTAATAGGAAATACAGTCTAAAAATACAGAAAATTGGGAATTATGAGAAGAGCATCTGCCTTTAATATACGTCTTGGTGAATCTCCCTTTTTTTTCGTAAGCGATCACGCAGGAAAACTCTTTCCAGAGTCCCTTGGGAATTTGGGGCTGGCTCAAAAAGACCAAGAGCGTCATATTGCTTATGATCTTGGTATCCGAGAAGTTGGAAGCGTATTAGCTGACCGCTTAAAGGCAACATTGGTTGAACAGAATTTTTCTCGTTTGGTGATTGATTGTAATCGTCAGCCAGAGAGAAAGGATATTATTCCCGAAATAAGCGATGGAACCATCATTCCTGCTAATCTGAATCTTTCAAAAAAGGAGAGGGCTTGGCGCCACAAAAAGATTTTTCAACCTTATCATCAGAAAATTTCTGAACTTTTAGAGGAAAGAATCTCTCAAAAAAAGCCAACATTCTTTGTTTCTTTACATAGTTTTACGCCAAAACTTAAAACAGATGCTTTTAAACGCCCTTGGGAAATTGGATTATTATTTAACCATGATGCAGAATCTGCTTCTATTTTTAAGGAAATACTTTTTAGAAAAAATGATTCTTTGTGTATTGGCGAAAATAAACCTTACAGCCTGGATTTAGAAAAGGAATATACAGTCCCGACACATGCAGGTAACAGAAAAATTTCTGCATTAGAAATAGAGATCAGGCAGGATTTTTTACAAAGTGAAAAATCGTTTATTTTCATAACAGAATTACTCTATCAATCTTTTATAATGATGCAAAAGATGTTGTGGAGATAGTTTTTAGGAAATGATGTGACCAGAGAGGAGATAGGATGATTGTCGTCGGCATTACAGGAAAAATTGCCGCAGGAAAAAGTACGATTGCACATTTTTTTAAAGAAAAGAATTTTCCTGTCTTTGATGCGGATTTCGAAGCTAGAAAATTGCAAGAGACGGCGGCACAGATTCAAAGAAAGATCCAAAAAAAATTCCCAAATGTCTTTGATAAAAAAGGGAAGCTTGATCGTCAAAAATTACGTTTTGAAGTTTTAAAAAATGATTCTTCGTTAAGGGATATGGAGGAAATTATTTTTCCAGAGGTCAAAAAGAAGGCCATAAATTTTATTTCACAAAATAAATACTCTCCGTTTATTGTTTTGGATGTCCCTTTAATGTGGGGAAGCGGCATAGATATTCTGTGTGATGAAATTTTTTATATCGAAACTTCTGAAACTTGCCGACATAAAAGAATTTCTGAAAGAGGGTTTTTGTCTTTAGAGGAGCTCAGGCGTATTGAAAAACGCCAAAAACAAGAGGAAAATAATTTAACGGATAAGGTCTTGGTACTTAGGGGAGATATTTCCCTTTTAGAAACAAAGTTACTTTTAGATTCTTATCTTAGAAAAAAAGGATTGATACGATGAACCGTGTAATTGTTTTTGATACAGAAACCACAGGTTTGGATCCAGATACAGGAGATCGTATTATTGAAATTGCAGGGATCGAACTGATTAATGCACTTCCAACAGAGCAGCAATTTCGTACCCTCATTAATCCTCAAAGAGAAATCCCCGAAGAAGCGACAAAGGTTCACGGTTTTACAGATGCGGATGTGGAGGGCCAGCCGCTTTTTGGCGAAATTATAGATGAATTTTTAGAATTTGTTGGGGATTCAAAGCTGGTTGCGCATAATGCAGCCTTTGACTTTAAGTTTCTAAATGCTGAGCTTCAAAAAAGCGGACGTCCACCCCTTGATTATAAGACACGTGCTGTAGACACGTTGGCGATGGCCAAAAAAAAATTTCCAGGCCAGCCAAATTCTCTTAATATTTTATGTAGCCGCTTTAAAATTGATCGTTCTGAACGTATCACCCATAATGCGCTTTTAGACTGTAAGTTACTGGGGCAAGTGTACCTTGAACTCATAGGTGGACGGCAAGGGGGGCTTAGTCTTGAGAGTGATTCGGCTTCTCAAAAAAAACAGAATTTTTCTTTTAAGAGAATTAGAGAAGATAGAATACCCCGCATAATGTCTCTTCCTTCAGAAGAAATCATGAAGGCACATAAAGATTTTATTGGGGACAATGCCGGGATGATGTGGAATCAAGAATGATAAAGATTTTATTTATTACCTCATCACGTTTGGGTGATGCTGTAATTTCTTTATCTGTTCTGGAGGCTCTAACACAGCAATTTCCAACAGCACGCTTTACAATCGCTTGTGGTGCTGAGGTTGTTTCTCTTTTTAAAACCGTATCAAATATTGATCGGATTATTCCGATTCATAAAAAGTCATATAATCGCCACTGGTATTTCTTATGGTGTAAATGTTTCCCTACAAAATGGTTTTTAACTGTCGATTTAAGGGGATCTATCCTTTCGTTTTTTTTAAGAGCTTCTCAAAGAAAAATTTTGATCGGTAAAAAATTTCAAAAACAGCGCGCCATCGCACAATTAAAAAAAATGTCTCTTCCGCTGGAAACTATGCCGAGAATTAATCCTTCTTTTAAGATGCAGGAAAAAGCAAAAAAAAGAATGTTTTCACCTCCGTATGTTGCTTTGGCACCAACGGCAGGAAGTCCACAAAAATGCTGGCCGATTGAAAATTTTATTCAGCTAGGAAATTTTCTGAAAAGAAAAGGATTTAATCTCGTTATTTTTTATGGCGCACGTGAGGAAGAAAAGAGAGCTGTCTCATCTTTTTTTAAGATGCATCCGGATACATTAGATTTCGGGGGGGGCGAGGATTTGGAATTTGTTTCCGCATGCCTTCAAAATTGTGCGTTGTTTGTCGGGAATGATTCTGGCTTAATGCATTTAAGCGCTGCGATAGGAATACCAACTTTAGGGATATTTGGACCTAGCCTTTCGATAAAATACGCCCCTAGAGGTGAAAAAGCCTATTTTATGGAGGCTCCAGGATTTTCAGGTAAAGGCGTGATGTCTTTATTATCAGTTGAACGGGTTCAGGAATTTATTTTAATAATGCTTGAAAATTTAAAAAACGATAAGGGAATATAAGTTATGCATTTTGATCTCATTTTACGTAATGCGAAACGAATTTTCCCATGGGGGGGAAGCGTTGGGGATGTTGCCGTTCATGGTGGAAAAATTGTTTCTTTTTCGCCTGTAGCACAAGATACCGCAGAAGAGGAGGTTGATCTTTCCGGTCTTCATCTTCTGCCGGGACTGATGGATTCCCATGTTCACTTAAGAGAGCCTGGAAAAGAGCATGCGGAAACGATTGCAACGGGCGCAAAAGGTGCGGCTTTAGGTGGTCTGACAACAATTTTGGACATGCCCAATAATACCCCGCCAACCATTGATAATGATTCCCTTTCTTATAAAGTCGAGCGTGCAAGGCAAGAGGCGCTTGTAAATATTGGATTTTATATGGGCGCCTCTCAACAGAATATAGCGCATTTGGCCGCTTTAGAATGTCTTGAAGGTGTCTGTGCCATTAAAGTTTTTGCCGGCTCAAGTACAGGAGATTTACTCATTGGTGATGAGGCAGGCATTAGAAAAGTCTTACAGACAGGCCATCGTAGAGTGGCTTTTCATGCTGAGGATGAAGACCGCTTACAGGAAAGAGCAAAAACCTATCGCCATTCTGGAGCCTCTTATAGCACGCATGAAGTTTGGAGAGATGTTGATTGTGCCTTATTCGCTACAAAAAAAATTCTTAAATTAGCGCATGAAGAAAAAAGACCAATCCATATTTTACATGTGACGACAGCAGAGGAAATGGCTTTACTTGGTCAGCATAGAGCTTTTGCAACTTGCGAAGTGCTTGCAAACCATTTAACCCTTCATTCGCCGGAATGCTATGAAAAGCTTGGCGGCATGGCGGTATTAAATCCACCATTGCGAGGAAAAGCGCATCAAGATGCTTTATGGCAAGGATTAAGAGACGGGCGTGTTGATGTGCTTTCTTCTGATCATGCGCCGCATGCACTGGAAGAAAAAGAAAGAGAATGGTCTGCCTGTTCATCAGGTTTGACGGGAATTCAAACGTTACTTCCAATTATGCTCGATCATGTAAACGCAGGTCGTCTGACTTTAGAAAGATTAGTCGATTTAATGGCAGCAGGGCCTGCTCGTGTTTATGGAATGCCGACAAAAGGACGGCTTGCTGTTGGATATGATGCTGATTTTACAATCGTAGACATGAAAAAAGAGGCGAAAATTTCAAAAGAAAAACTTGTTTCTCCCTGTGGCTGGTCACCTTTTGATGGTAAATCAATCAGAGGCTGGCCTGTGATGACTATTGTTAATGGCCAGATCGTTATGAGAGAGCATGAAATTACGGCATCAAAGGCAGTCGGAAAACTTCCCTTATTTTTTTCTTGAAAAGAAAATCTTCTCATAAGATAAAATAGTAAGCCGTATTATATACCCTGAGGAAAGAAGCAAATGCAGGTAAATAATTTAAGAAATTCTGGTTCTTGGGCACGGTTAATGCTCTTGGGTGGCGCTTCTTTATTAGGTTTAGGGGCTCTTATCGGCGGCGGGGTAGGATGGCACTATCATCAGAAAACGCTTTTAAGAACGCAGCTTTCCGATCAGTATTTTTTGGCACTGCAAGGGCATGATGCGCAAAAAAAAATGACAGATCTTTCAAAAACGGATGTGAAGCAAATTCCTGAATATTCTGCCATTCGTCTAAGTGATCTCTCAAGAAAAGATAATTTAGATGCTCAGGCAAAGAATGCTTTATCGCCAGAAAACTTTAAAAGTAATTCCTTAAAAGGACTTGCTTTATTGATGTCTCTTAACTTAAAGGCCTCCCATTTAGAGGAGGCTCAATCTGACCGTGAGTTACGAGAATTGAAGGAAGGTTATAAAAATCTTGCAAGAACCTATCCTTTATGGGGAGATTTCGCACGCGAGGGACTAGTTGCCTTAGCTTTGCGCCCAGGTGCTTCTGAAGAAGATAAAGCAGAGGCCCTACGTTTATTAAAAGAAGTTATTTCCTCTTCAACTCCTTTGTCGGGTATGCACCAGAGAGCAACTTTATTGCTACAAGCTCTAGAAAGATAGGGTATGGGTTTTTCAGAAAAAGAAAATGCTCAAGCCGATCTTGAAAAAAAATATTCCCGCCGGAATCTTCTTCGTTCTTTATCTGGAAGTGCTGTTGTAGCTTCTTTACCTGGATGTTCTGTTATTGAGCATCTTTTGGGAGAGAAAGAAAAACCGCATTTAGCAGGACAACGAATAGATGTTTTATCTTTTGGTGCAGGGCTTCATCCCTTATCAGGGCCAAAGGCTGAAGTGATATTGCCTGCGCCTCAAAATATAAAAGCTTGGCCGCAGCAAAATATTTCTCCCGAACATCTTTCAACGAATGCCGCCGGTCGGGGAGTTCATCCGCTTTGGAGCATGTCTATTGGTGCGGGGGATTCAACTTACAATATTCTAAAAACAGCCTTGTCTATTGTCACAACTTTTCCCAATAGCCGAGGGGCCATTGCATCTCCACCTGTTGTTGCTGGAGGTAGAATTTTTACCTCGGATGCCCAAGGAAATGTCAGAGCGTGGACATGGCCGAAAAGACATTTTTTATGGAGCTTTCAGCCGGCTATTAACACCAATTCCAGTAATATTGGGGGAGGGATTGCTGTTGATGGAGATATTTTATATGTCGTTGACGGTGTTACGAAAGTTTGGGCTTTATATGCGGCAACCGGAAAAATAAAATGGAGTTCTGAAGCAGGAACACCAGGTCGTTCAGCGCCTGTCGTTGCAAAAGGACTTCTTGCTTTTACAACAATTGATGAGCGTCTCTTTGTCCTAGATACAGAAACGGGCAAACTCCTTTGGACATATCGTGGTTCTCCGGCAGCGACGGTTATTTTTGGGGCTTCGACACCTGCGATTAGTGGGGATACACTTATTGCTGGATTTAATAGCGGAGATTTGGTTGCGTTACGGGTAGGGTCTGGTGAAATTATTTGGAGTGATAGTTTAGGTGGTGGGAATGGCCGTGGTGCTGCTCTAGATTTTGCGTGTATTCGTGGTTGTCCCGTGATTGTTGGTAATACGGTTTATGCCGCCTCGATGTCCCAAGTTTTAGTCGCAATGGATGTGCGCTCTGGGCGGCGCCTGTGGGAAAGAGAGGCAAGTAGTCAAAATCCACTATGTGTTTGTGGAAATTGGCTTTATGTTCTTTCTTTAGATCAGCAATTGGCATGTTTAGACCGCTTTAATGGAAGAGTGCAGTGGGTTACGCAATTACGACGCTTTTCCAATGAAAAACATCAAAAAGGGGCGATTGAATGGGTAGGTCCTTTGATGGTTGATGGTAGATTGATTTGTTTTTCAACACTTGCCCATGCTGGTTTAGCTGTTATTCATGCAGATACGGGAAGAGTAGAAAAAATTAGGCGTATGCCTGGCGGCTCTTCTGTTCAGCCGATTATTTGTGATGGACAAATTTTAGTTATAACGCATAATGGGGACTTGCATTCTTATGGCTAATATTACCTTAAAATTAGTTTTTAAATAATTCTTCTTATGATGACCCCCTAGAAAGTAACGCTGTGTCAGATTTATCTCAAAATAAAAAATTACCGCTCGTCGTCCTTGTTGGACGTCCAAATGTTGGCAAATCAACCTTATTCAACCGTTTGACAGGAAAAAGGAAAGCGATTGTTTCCGATCAGCCCGGTGTCACAAGAGACCGTCAGGCCTGTGAAACAACATTCAGAGGACGTGATATTTTCCTTATGGATACAGCGGGTCTCGAAGAAAATGATTCCGGAAGCCTTGGCGCGAGAATGACAGATTCGACGAAACAGGCTGTTTCAGAGGCGGATTTAGTTCTGTTCTGCATTGATTCCCGTGCCGGCATTACGGCCGCAGATATTTTCTTTGCGCGCTGGCTTCGTCAGCAAGGCCGTCCGGTGATGTTGATTGCGAACAAAGCAGAAGGAAAGGCCGGAGATGCCGGCGTTTTAGATGCATACGAGCTTGGTTTGGGAGATTGTATCGCTGTTTCCGCTGAGCATGCCGAGGGTATCAGTTACTTAATTGGTGAAGTCGCTGAAAATCTTCCGTCAGAAGATGAATCGGAAATTGAAGTCCCTGAAATTGAAGAAGAGAATTCAGAGGAAGGGCAGGAAGAGGTCGATACACGACCTGTAAGAGTCGCCATCGTCGGACGTCCAAATGCGGGGAAATCGACGCTAATTAATGCTTTTTTAGGAGAAGAGAGAATGATCACAGGGCCTGAGGCAGGCCTGACACGTGATTCTGTTCTTTGTTCTTTCTATTATAAAGGCCGTCAGATTGAGATTACGGATACGGCGGGTATGCGTAAACGTGCTAGAATAGAAAAAGCCTCTTTGGAGAAAAGTTCCGTTCAAGCGTCTATTGCCGCAATTAAATCTTCAGAGGCCGTCATGCTCGTGATTGATGCCGAGCGAGGTCTTGATGAGCAAGATTTACAGCTAGCACGTTTGATCGAAGAGGAGGGGCGTGCCTGTATCTTAGTGATGAATAAATGGGATCTTGTTAAAGATCATAAAGAAACCCGTAAAAAAATAATGGATCGATTGGAAATTTCTTTAGCTCAGCTTAAGGGGATACCAACGATTACTTCTTCCGCTCTCAAAGGACGTGGTTTAGATCAGCTCTTAGAGGCCGTTTTAAAGAATATTGCCATATGGCGACAACGTGTCGGTACAGGCGCCTTAAATCGCTGGTTTGCTGAAATGCTCGAGAGGCATCCACCTTCAATGGTAAACGGACGCCGTTTAAAATTACGCTATATCACGCAGGTAAAAGCTTCTCCGCCAACCTTTGTTATCTTTGGAACAAGGGTGGAAAGCATTCCTGAAAGCTATAAACGCTATCTTGTTAATGGTTTAAGAGAAACTTTTGGACTTTCAGGGGTTCCTGTCCGCTTGCAATTACGATCGAGCAAGAACCCATATGAGGAAGAGAAGCGCTAAGTTTCTAGGAAAGAAGTCTTTCGATCCCCCAGCCTACAACAAAAAGCCAGCCAATCAGAACATTTTGTTTGAATTGAGACAGGCAAGTAGCTGGGGCATTCGGATTTAAAAAAACAATCTGAGAAAAAAGCAAAAACATTCCTGGAAGCAGTGCAATAGCCCCTAAAGGAAGAAAGTCTCCGAGCCAAATAGCCAAACTAAATCCTAAAAATGTTCCAAAATAACAAGCTGAGATAAATATTTTTGCGTGATGGCGCATTAAGAGAGAGGCAGATTTTACACCAATTTTTTGATCATCTTTCATATCTTGGAAGCCATAGATTGTATCATAGCCCATTTGCCAAAAGACAACACCGAGATAGAGAGAAATCACAGCAGGAGAGAGTGTTTCTGTCATCGCCGCATAGGCAATAAGTGTTCCAAACCCAAAGGTTAGCCCCAAAATAAGTTGCGGGCAGGCAAAGAAACGTTTTGCCGTTGGGTAAAGACTGGTCAAAAGAAGCGCAAAAACACCTAATATCCAGCAAAAAGAGGGCAATACTAAAAGTAACCCAAAGGAAATGAGGAGTAAAATCCCTAAAAGAAAAACAGCTTGGGAAACAGAAACAGCACCAGAAGCCAATGGACGTGTTTTTGTGCGTTCAACGAGGGCATCAAATTTACGATCCCATAAATCATTGATGATGCAGCCGGCGGAGCGCATTGTAAAAGATCCCAAGAGAAAAAAGAGTAGCCATGTGAGACACTGCCAAGGTGAACGAGATTGAGGGGCTAAAAAAACACCAAAAGCACAAGGCTGGAATAAAAGCCATATGGCGACAGGGCGATCAAGGCGCATTAATAAAGCGTAAGAACGCCAAGGATAGGGAAGACGACCTATATATCCTTTGAGAAAAATGTCAGAATGTGCAGATGGTGAAGGCATGTTATATTCGCTTTTATCAGAAAATATGATTATTCGTTCATAGCTTATAAATACGCATTTTAGGAAAAAAAGTTGAAAGAAATCTCTTCTCCCCATCTTTTACAGCGTTTATTCTTAGATTCTGAAGAAAACGGCTCTTTTCCTTCTTTAAAAGCAGGAATTTCTCTTCTTTTATCTAAGGAACATACACATTATCTTGGAAATGTTCTTAGACGGCGTATTGGCGATTATATTCGTCTTTTTAATGGGAAAGATGGCGAATGGCTTGCCAAAATATCTTCGTTGACACGTCGGGAAACAAGTGTTGAGGTTGTAAAATGTTTGAGATCGCAACAGCCTTTAAAAAAACAAAAACAGCTTTTATTTTCACCTTTAAAAAGAGATGCAACAGAACTTGTTATTCGTATGGGAACAGAATTAGGGGTTTCTCGTTTTCGCCCATTGGTTATGGCAAGAACTAATCTCAGGCAATTAAATGAAAAACGCTTAAAAATGATTGCGATTGAGGCCTCTGAACAGTCTGAAAGACTGGATATTCCAGAAATTTTACCAATTACGCCGATGTGTACGACACTTGCACAGTGGCATGAAAATATGCCGATTGCTGTGGCGATGGAAAGAGAGAGTGCTCTTCCGAGAAAGCTGGAAAAAAAGATAGATACGGTTTTGGTTGGGCCGGAGGGCGGTTTTTCAGAAGAAGAAAAAGAACAGATCCTAAAATGCCATTTTTGCCATCCTTTTTCTCTAGGAGAGCAAATTTTACGTGCAGACACAGCGATTGTTGCGGCATTAACCTCTCTTGAGATAAATTTTTAATTTCGAGCATATCTTTTTATGAAATCTGCCATCTAGGTAGTTGGTTTAAATTCCTGCTATAAGTTTATCAAATGATTAACGTCTTTCAGCGCATCTTTTAGAAAGGCGTTAATCTTTTCCTTTCTTGCTCTTTTGTCGAAAAAAAATTGTATGTCTAATCCATCTCCCGTCAATTCCGTCCCTTTGGAAAATCGTTATCAGCTTGTTGAAATCTTAGAAAAAGGTTCTAAACCCACTTCTGAATGGCGGATTGGTACGGAACTGGAAATGTTTGGTTTCGCTTTGCCAGGTACAGATGAGACACCTTTTTCCCCACCACCTTATCAAAATGGCATTGGCAGTCTGTTAGAAAAATTTGAATCCGCACAATGGGGGAGTCCCATTTATGATGAAGAAGGGGATAAACCTACGATCATAGGTTTGTCAGGTTTAGGAAAAGAAAAAGGGAAAGCCATTTCTTTAGAACCTGCTGGGCAATTTGAGCTTTCTGGAGCACCGCTTAAAGATCTTCTTGAAACGGAAAAAGAACTTACAACCCATTTTCAAAATGTACATAAATTCGGTGAGGAAATTGGTTATGGATTTTCGCCAATCGGTTTTCAGCCTTTGTGGAAACGAGAAGAGATGCCATGGATGCCAAAAGCGCGTTATAAAATCATGCGCCAATATATGCCGAAAGTTGGTTCACTTGGTCTCGACATGATGACGCGTACCTGTACAGTACAAGTGAATTTAGATTTTTCGTCAGAACAGGATATGTGTAAAAAAATGCGTGTTGCGCTGGCATTGCAACCTGTAGCTACGGCGATTTTTGCTAACTCTCCTTTTAAAGAAGGAAAATTAGCAGATTGTCAAACAATGCGTGGAAAAATTTGGCTTGATACGGATAGGGCACGCTCTGGCCAGCCTGAGAGTTTTTTCCATGAATCTTTCTCGTTTGAAAGTTATATCGATTGGGCTTTAAAAACCCCGATGTATTTTATTCGGCGAGATGGTAAATCCTTGGACGTCACAGGGGCCTCTTTTCTGAGTTGGATGGAAGGCAAGGCAACAGGTGTTCTTGCAGATTATACCCCAACAATTGGAGATTTTGAGGATCATTTAACGACTTTATTTCCAGATGTTCGTCTTAAAACTTTTTTAGAAATGCGTGGTGCTGATGCAGGGTCGCCGGAAATGACATTGGGTCTTTCTGCTTTCTGGGTTGGGTTGCTTTATCATCAAGATGTTTTGGATGAAGTGGATGAGTTGGTCCGTTCCTACCCGATAGAAACATTTAAAAAATTGCATAAAATTGTTCCAGAAAAGGGTATTCATTCTCCTTTTCAGGGAGGGTTTCAGCCTTTTTTAAAGACTTTATGCCGTCTTTCTGAAAAAGGATTAAAATTAAGAAATCTCGGTGAGGAAAAGCTTTTGCAGCCTGTTATCAACATTGTTGAAACAAATATATCTCAAGCAGATCATTGGATTTCACGTTTCAATGGCGAGTGGGCTGGTGATGTAAAAAATCTTTTTCTTGAATCCCGTATCTAAGCACATATTTTTTCTGGAGAGGATGCATGTATTTTTATTTATCTACAAAAAATTGTCTAAGATTATTGATTTCTTGTGCTGTTGTAGGATTTTTTTCTAGAGGGATAGAGGTTAAAGCACAGAATGTTTGTGCGGATATAAAATTAGACTCATCACAAAGTTTAAAATTTTCAAAAATGCAACTTTGGTTAGACCATTTGGAAGCTGAAAAAGGAAATTTTTCTCAAATTGATCAGAAAGGAAAAAGCGCAACCGGAAAATTTGCGTTGCAGCGTCCTAATGACATGCGTTTTGATTATGATGGGAAAAACGGCATTCATATTATTGGGAGTGAGGGAAAAATTGCTTATACAGACCCTTCTGTTGGGCAAGTCACCTTTCTGCCGATGGACAAAACGCCTCTTGGACTTCTTTTCGGAAAAAGCTATGGCTGGGAAAGTATTTGTCTGCAAAAATTCAATGAAGATTCTCAATTTCTTTCAGCAACATTGACACAAAAAAATAATCCCTCCCAAGGAAATATCACCCTTAAATTTATGAAAGATCCCTTGCATCTTTCCGGATGGAGAATTGAAGATATGCAAGGGAATATCACAGAGATTGTTCTAGATCAGATAAAGGAAGTTAAGGGATTTTCTTCGCATTATTTTAAACTTCCGAAAGAATCATAAGGCGCTTATTCAGAATGTTTATTCTTTATATCAAGAGCTTTGGTATAAATTATCTTTTTTGGCAGGTTTAAGGTACCGGAAACAAGCATGACGGCATCTTTAAAAGAATGATTCTCTAGAGCCTTCTCAAGATTTTCCTTAATCAATTTTTCGAGATCTTCTTTTGGAGGCGTTTGCTGTTCACTGGGTGCTATTAAAAGAACAAATTCGCCCCGGGGTGTATGTTCTTCAAAATGCTGTTTAATTTCTGCTAAAGAGCCTGTTTGAACTTCTTCGAAATATTTTGTCAGTTCTCTCGTTGCTGCGCCCTGACGGTCGGCACCAAAAACATGAATAAGATCGTCTAAGGTTGCTAAAAGACGGTTAGGGGATTCATACCACGCAATTGTTGCGGCTAGCCCATTTTGCTCTGCGGCAACAATCGTGCTGAAGGAATGTTGTCTTTCCCCCTGCTTCCGAGGTGTAAATCCCATAAATGTAAAGGGGGCAGGGGGCAATCCAGACAAAACAAGGGCAGTTATTGCGGCATTGCATCCTGGAAGTGCTGTTATTGGAATACCAGCTTCACGGGCTGCGCGAACAAGAACATATCCTGGATCAGAAAAAACAGGTGTTCCTGCATCAGAAACAAGAGAGAATTTTTTCCCTTCTTGCATTTGATGAATTAAAGAAGCTACTAATTGCTTTTCATTATGATCATGAAACGCAATTAAATGGGTATGAAGATTATATCTTGATAAAAGACGTTTTGTTATGCGCGTATCCTCGCATAATATTGCATCAGAATTTTTTAGCTGATTTAGTGCCCGAAAGGTAATATCCTCTAAATTTCCGATAGGCGTTGCGACAAGGAAAAGACCGCCACCAAGATCTGATTGGGATTTAGAGTGCACCATGTTTGGAGAATCCATGAATAAAAATAAGCCTTTTAAAAAATATTCAGTTTCACAGCTAAATAAAAATTTATTTATTGCAGGAAGCTGCCTGTTGCTCAGCGGTTGTTTTTCTCCAAAATCTCACTCCTCTTTCCATGAAGCAACATCTGAGAATGGAGAAATTGCTTTATTCTTACCACTTTCTGGTAGTAGGTCTCCAGTCGCATCTCAATTAAGAAATGCGGCAATGCTTGCTTTTGAAGATGAAAATGGAAAAAATATCAGAAATGTAAAAATTTTTGATACAGGATTAATCTCACCTCAAAAAGCGGCAGAACAGGCAATCGCTGATAAAGCCTCGATCGTTCTTGGACCGATTACGGCAGATGAAACGCAAGAGGCTTCCTCAAAACTTTTAGCTTCTGGTATTCCTGAAGTCAGTTTTACAAGCGATTCACGGCAATCTAAAGAAGGGCTTTGGGTTGCGGGTCTTACGGCAAGGCAACAAGTTTCACGTCTTTTAGAGGCTTTAAAAGCGGAGAATAAATTTAAAGTAGCGGCTTTTCTACCTTCAAATGATTTTGGGAAATCTTTTGGTGAGGCTTTGCTAATCTCCTGCCAAGAAAATAATTTTCCAACCCCTCAAATTGTTTATCATGATGAGAGTGCAGAACAGATCGCGCAAAATTTACAATTTTTAGCAAAAACAGAAGACAGACAAAAAGCTTTTGAAGTGGCAAAAGCGGCTTCATCGACAGCAACTTTAGAAGCGCCGCCTTTCCAAGCACTTTTACTCGTAGATACCGGTATAAATCTCCGAAACATTATTAATTATCTTCCAGATAGTGACATTCGCCCTTCAGAGGTTCAAATTATGGGGCCGGCATTATGGCGTGCTTTTGATGCAAAATTATCTGCGATTTCCGGTGCATGGTATGCCGCACCAAGTGATGAAAATCGTGAAGCATATGTTCAAAAATATGAGCAGAAATATCACCAAAAGCCCCTAATGATTACGGATATTGCCTATGATTTGGCAACGGTAACAAAAGAATTGCAAAACACACATAAGCTTTCTGCAAAAAAAATGGTCAAAGCAGATGCGTTTAAAGGCATTGATGGAAGTTTTTCTTTTAAAGAAAATGGTAGAATGGAGCGGGATTTAGCGCTGTACCAAATTCTTCCAAGTGGCGGTGCGAAGATTATGACTCAAAAAGATTTAATACCGGCTACGCCAGTATCGCCGGCCGTAGAAACAGTGAAGACAGCTGTTTCAGAAGTACAAAATTCTTTAGCCCCCTCAGAAACACCTGCAAAAATCGAAACGCCGCAAGAGGCGCATTGATCTCTCTTCATTATTGATGCTGAGGGCTTTGATACAAAGATTTGTCCCATCTTCGATGCATCCATAACCAAATGGAAGGTGTGTTTTTAATCCATTCTTCTATGCGGTTATTTAGAAACTGACTATATTTTTGGATTTCTTCATGCTGTTTTTCTGTATGGATAGATTGGGGCAGATCAATTGGCGGATCTACGATTAAAGTTAGATCTCCTTTTGAGTTTCTTTCCATATGTCCGCTGACAATAAGCGCTTTTGCTCTCATCGCAAGGCTTATTGTGGCATTGGAACTCATGGCTTTTCGCTGAAAAAATTGCAATGCAATGCCGTCGTTCATCTTTTGATCAATGAGCATGCCTAAATGTTTTCCTGATTTTAAATGGGCTAAAATTTTTCGAACATCTTTTGCGCCCTTTGTAAAAATAGGTGTATTTTTTTGTAGAAGGTTTTGACGTATTTTTATTAAAAATTGATTGAGATAGGGATTATTTGGTGCACGAAAAACAGGTGCAAAAGATAAGCCTTCACGTGCTAATAAAGAGGGCATAATCTCCCAGTTCCCAAAATGTGCAGAAACAAAAATCACAGGTCTGTGAGTGGCTTTGGCGGCTTGTAGGTGAGAGCTACCAATAATTTTTATTTTAGGTTTTATGGCTTTTAAATGCGGTAACTCTCCGAAATTCCTACCTAAATTTTCCCAAATCCTTTTTTCCAAGGAGAAGGTATTTATTTTTTGGCATTCTGGAAATGCAATTTCCAAATTTCTCCGGACAATTTTGTTTAAAGGCAGAAAAGGCCCTATAAAAGAAAAAATTTTTCCTATGAGAAAAGAAGACTGCTTAGGCTCTAGATAGGAAAGAATATAAAATAAAATTTGAAGAAGATCATTTTGGATTTTATAGAGAATTTTTTTTTTCATTGAGACATGCGCGCCTTATATTTTTTCAATAGAATTTGAAAAATTTCATCTCTTTTTTGCGCCGAATGCCAAATAACTTTAACCTTCACAATCATAAAATATTTTCTAATTTCTTCAGGGAATCTCATAGCGTCTTTTTCAGTTGTGAGAAGTGGAAATCTTTTGGCAATCTTTAATAATTTTTCTACTTCACTTTTTGTATAAATATGATGATCTGAAAAAACATAAGTTTTTACGAGTTTAAGCCCATATTGAGAAAGCATTTTAAAAAAATCTTCAGGAAAAGCGATTCCTGCAAAAGCACAGACGGGTTCTGATAGAAATTGGTTTAAAAATGTACTCGAAGGGGCAAGAGAAACATGTGTTGTAGGAAGACCGCTTTTTTTGAGTCTATCGGAAAGTTTAAAACGATCCTCCCCAACAATGATAGCATAATCTGCCCGCTTAATTGCGTCTAAAAGCGGCTCTCTTAAAGGTCCTGCTGGTAAAATATGCGTATTGCCAATGGCATGCTGCCCGTTAAAGAGTAATAAATTAAGGTCTTTATATAAGAGGGGAGATTGGAAGCCATCATCAAGTATAAGGCAGTCAGCACCCATTTGAGAGGCAAGTAAGGCTGTCTTTCTTCGGTCAGAATCAATCCAACAGGGAGCCACTCTTCCCAATAAAAGTGCCTCGTCTCCAAAGAATTTTAAATCTATAGATGGTGGATTAGTAGGTGAAATATAGAGATTTTTAAAATGAGATTGTTTTTTTTTGCGCCCATATCCACGGGTTAAAAAATGTGGTGAGAAATGATTTCGCTTTAAAATCTGGGCGATTTCCAAAGCAATCGGTGTTTTTCCAGATCCACCAACGGTAATATTTCCACAGCAAATAATTGGAATAGGAAAATATTTCGGTTGAGATATTTTCTGACGAAAGCGATTGGCCAGAATAACAATCTTAGAAAAAGGATTTAAATATTTGGCAAAAGGATGTGATGCCGACTGATACCAAAAACGAGGTGTTTTCATCTGGGTTTAAGAACAGTTTGATGAATGAGTTCTGCCATTTGAGCAATTTCACTTTTATTAGAATCTTTTTCTATTGTTTTTGATTGGGGGGTATCGCTTTCAATCCAACGAATGAAATCCTTTATTGTCGAAATATTTGTCACTTTATCTTTTAAAGAAGAATAAGTTTCTATCCAATTTGCGTGATACAGACCTGTAGATGTTTTTAAGTTGAAGTGTAGAGCCTCATAGGGGTTGTGACCCCTTCCATGAGGAAATAGAGAGCCGCCAATAAAACTACAATCGGCAATCGAAAAAAAAAGTCCCAAATCCCCAATCGTATCAATGATCCAAAAATCATCAGAATCTGTTGGATATTCTCCATAGCTGAAAAGTGGTGCTTTTCCTAAGACGTTTGAAAGTGTTTTAGCTCTTTCTGGATGTCGTGGTGCAAAAATAAAAAGCCACTCCTGATGGTTTTTGATATGTACTTTTGCGTCTGCAAAAAAAGCCTCTTCTCCTTGATGCGTGGAGACTGCAAAAAAGATTTTTTTATTTCGAAATGTTTTTTTAAAAAAAGTTTCTTTTTCTCTATCAACCGCGAGAGGGGGGGTAAAAAACTTTAAATCTAATGGAAATACATATCGAATCTTTTGATTAAAAAGCTGAAATTTTTGAGCATTTGCTTGATCTTTAGGAGATATCCAAGAAAAGCAATTAAGGATTATTTCAAAAAGAAATGGAAAATATTTCCAATATTTTAGGCTGGAAGGAGATAAACGTGCACCAATCAGCATGACTGGGATGGTCTTGTTTTGACATATTTTCAACCGTACAGGCCAAAGCTCACTTTCTACAAAAATAGCCCCGCAGGGACGCCAATTATTTAGAAAATTCTGAATCCATGATGGAATATCTAAAGGAGCGTACTGATGAAATAAGGCAATATTGGGATTTCTTAAAAGATGTTTAGAAATCAGTTCTTTTGCGGATAAAGTTGCCGTTGTTAGGAGAATATTATAGTTTTTTTGTTGGGAAAGATATGTTGCCAGAGCTAGAATTGAGGCCGTTTCACCCACGCTTGCTGTATGAAACCATAAAAGAGGACGATGGGGGTATTGAAAAACTTTCCGTGTGTTTTGAGATTTTCCCCATCGTTCAGAAAGTCTATTTTTTTCCTCTTTTTGCTTTAGAATACGGTAAAATAACCAAAGTTTTAAAGGTTCTTTAAGTAATGTTTGCAAAAGGAACCAACTTTGAAAAATAAATTTTTCAAGTCGAAAATATTTTTGAATTAAGGGTATAGAAGTTCTTTTTCCCATAAAGAGGCGACAATATCCATTTTGCGATGAAATTGAACACGATGATGAAGACGAAAAGGTTTCGCTTCCCAAAATTCAAAAACACTTGGGTTGACCCGATAGCCATTCCAATAATTTGGACGCGGCACATTTTCTGAAACTTTATACAATTTTTTTTGCGCTTCAAGCTGTGCTTCAAGTGTTTCCCATGATTTAAGGGGGCTTGATTGGCTGGAAATATGCGCACCTACCTTTGAAAGATGTGGGCGTGTTTTGAAATATGCATCGGCTTCATCAGGTGAAATAAGTGAAACAGATCCCTCGATGCGTACTTGACGGTCCAATGTTTTCCAAAAAAACAACAAAGTTGCGAGTGGATTTTCGTTAAGTTCAATCCCTTTCCGGCTATTTGAATTTGTATAGAAAACAAATCCCTTTTCATCAAAATGCTTCAAAAGAAGAATTCTAGCGGAGGGGAAGCCTTTTTTATTAGCCGTTGCAACGGTCATCGCCTCAGGCGCTTTTTCACCCGCTAATGCTGCTGTATTAAGCCAATTTTCAAAGATAGCAAAAGGATTTTTATTTGCATTTGGGTCTATAGGGTTAGAGGGCATAAGATTTTTCACTCTAAAAAGGTAAAATAGATTGTCACTTTGGCGTAATAAAAAAAAAATTAAAAGAAAAGTCTAAAAATTATCCTATATTTTTTGCTAGAAAAAATATAATTTCAGGTATAGTCATTTTAACGAAATCAAATTTTTTTGTTTCTCTGATTTGCAAAAATATATTATGAGCCTGTTTAGAAAACTCTAAATTGTCTCATCTCACTTTTCGGTATTTATTGATCGAGAGCGATTAAAAAGGAAATAAGGAAAAACTCCATGTCCGAAACGGATAGTAAAAACAATTTCTTCCCTGCAGGCCCGCTAATGGCAGGTAAACGGGGGGTGATTATGGGGGTTGCTAACAACCACTCCATCGCTTGGGCGATCGCCAAATCTTGTGCCGAGCAAGGGGCTGAATTAGCTTTCACATATCAAGGGGAAGCTCTTGAAAAACGGGTGCGTCCACTTGCAGCAAGTGTCGGTTCGGAATTGGTTATTCCTTGTGACGTCAGTAGCGACGAAGATATTAAAAAAGCTTTCGAAACAGTTGCAGAAAAATGGGAAAAAATTGACTTTGTTGTTCATGCCATTGGCTGGGCAGATAAAAAATATTTGCGTGGTAAGTATTTAGATACGCCAAGAGATGCATTTTCTCAGGCTTTAGATATTTCCTGTTATTCTTTCGTTGCTGTGGCACGTGAGGCAGAGCCTCTTATGAAAGATGGCGGCTCCCTTCTTACCTTGACCTATCTCGGCTCTGAACGCGTTATGCCGCATTATAATGTGATGGGTGTTGCAAAAGCGGCCTTAGAAGCCTCTGTGCGCTACTTAGCCGCAGATGTCGGTGGTAAAAATATTCGTGTTAATGGTCTTTCTGCAGGGCCGATTAAGACATTGGCAGCAAGTGGTATTGGCGATTTTAGATATATCCTACGGTGGAACCAGACAAATGCGCCAATGGAAAGAAATGTGACTTTGAAGGATGTCGGCGGAGCTGGTCTGTATTTCCTTTCAGATCTTTCTTCTGGTGTTACTGGAGAAACGCATCACGTTGATTGTGGCTACCATATTGTTGGTATGAAAAATCCCAATGCTAAGGATATTAGCCTAGATAGCGGAAATTGATCGCTTTTTTAGGTTTAGGATCGTTTTTTTGAGGTAGAGTTTGGTAAATTAAGGCCTATTAAGGCCTTAGAATTGGGGGCGTTTCTGGTATATTTTCTTAAAAGTGGGGTCAGGCAGTAATGAACCCAGTAGACAAAAGTGAATCCTTTCACTCATCTGCTATGGGGGAAGATGCTGATTTATTTGATGTAACCGTTCAGTTACCTGGACGACCTGCTGTAAAGATTGATCCCTCTAAAGATGCGCTTTTAACGACTTTTGGTAAAGCAACCTTAGATGATCGCTATCTTTTAGCTGGCGAAACATATCAAGGGCTTTTTGCGAGAGTTGCATCAAGATACGGCGACGATGCGGCACATGCGCAACGTTTATATGATTATATGTCATCGCATTGGTTTATGCCGGCAACGCCTATCTTATCCAATGGGGGTACGAAAAGAGGGTTGCCTATCTCCTGTTTCTTAAATGAAACAGAAGATAGTCTTCATGGTATTGTCGATTTATGGAATGAAAATGTCTGGTTAGCAGCTAAGGGCGGCGGTATCGGATCTTATTGGGGAAATGTGCGCTCTATTGGGGAGGCCATTGGACGAAACGGTAAGACGTCAGGGGTTATCCCTTTTATACGCGTCATGGAGAGCCTAACACTTGCGATCAGTCAGGGAAGTTTGCGCCGGGGATCTGCCGCTGTGTATCTTCCTGTTTGGCATCCTGAAATTGAAGAATTTATGGAAATCCGCCGTCCGACAGGGGGAGATCCACATCGGAAAGCCTTGAATTTACATCATGGTGTTCTTGTAACAGATGATTTTATGCGGGCAGTTCAGGCAGATGAACAATGGCCGTTATTGTCTCCAAAAGACAAAACGGTTGTTCGGAAAATTTCAGCTAGAGCGCTCTGGATACGTCTTTTAAGTGCACGTATGGAACAGGGTGAGCCTTATATTATTTTTTCTGATACTGTTAGTCGAGCCCAGCCAGAACATCATCGTTTAGCCGGATTAGAGGTGAAAACATCTAATCTTTGCGCAGAGATTACGTTGCCGACAGGAATCGATCATCACGGTAATAAACGGACAGCAGTTTGTTGTCTTTCTTCGTTAAATCTCGAATATTGGGATCAGTGGAAAGATAATAAGCTCTTTATTGAAGATATTTTCCGTTTCCTTGATAATGTTTTGCAAGATTTTATCGACAATGCACCGCCTGAGATGAAAAATGCCGCCTATGCTGCTGCACGTGAGAGATCCGTTGGTATGGGAACAATGGGATTTCACTCTTTTTTACAGGCTAAAAATGTTCCTTTTGGGAGCGTTATGGCCAAAGTATGGAATAAGAAAATTTTTTCCTACATTAAAGAGCAGGCAGACCTTACCTCTAAAAAATTGGCAAGGGAAAAAGGTGCCTGTCCGGATGCGGCAGATTATGGTGTTGAAGAGCGTTTTTCACATAAAATGGCGATTGCACCTACAGCCTCTATTTCTATTATTACAGGTGGCGCAAGTCCGGGAATTGATCCGATCAGTGCGAATGTCTTTTTGCAAAAAACACTTTCGGGATCTTTTACGGTTAAAAATCGTCATTTGCGGAAATTGTTGCAAGAGAAGGGAATGGATACTGATGCCATCTGGTCATCTATTACCTTGAATCGTGGCTCCGTTCAGAATCTGGATTTTCTAACAGAAGAAGAGAAGGATGTTTTTAAAACAGCTTTCGAATTAGATCAGCGTTGGATTATTGAGCATGCAGCAGATAGAGCGCCCTTTGTCTGTCAAGCCCAATCTGTGAACCTGTTCCTTCCCGCAGATATTCACAAACGTGACTTAAATCGACTTCATTATGAGGCATGGAATAAAGGGGTTAAGTCCTTATATTATTGTCGATCTCTTTCCATACAACGTGCTGATGCGGTGTCCAATGCAGCAACAAAGTATGACATTATGAAAGATGAGGGCGAAGAGCTTGATGCAGCAAAAACTGGATCAACTTCAGAGACACCACGTTATGAAGAATGTTTGTCGTGTCAGTAAGGAAAAGGGATAAATAATGGTAGAGCATATTCTGCAAAATTCAGAGGCAGATGCCGCTGAAGGTAAGCTTTCTGGTCTTATGGTTGGAAATCCAATTTATAAACCTTTTCGTTATCCTTGGGCCTATGAGGCTTGGCTAACGCAGCAGCGGGTTCATTGGTTGCCCGAAGAGGTTTCTTTGGCAGAAGATGTCAAAGATTGGCACCGAACTTTAACAGACCAAGAACGCAATCTTTTAACGCAGATTCTACGTTTCTTTACGCAAAGTGACGTAGAGGTGAACTCTGCTTATATGAAATATTATCCTCAAGTTTTTAAACCGACAGAAGTTCTTATGATGCTGTCTGCTTTTTCAAATATTGAGACGATTCATATCGCAGCATATTCACATCTCTTAGATACAATCGGTATCCCTGAAGCAGAATATGCCGCCTTTTTGAAGTATAAGCAGATGAAAGACAAGTATGACTACATGCAGTCTTTCAATATCAAAACCAAAGAAGACGTTGCTAAGACAATGGTCGCTTTTGGTGCCTTTATGGAGGGGTTACAGCTTTTTGCCTCTTTTGCTATTTTGTTGAATTTTCCTCGATTTAATAAAATGAAGGGCATGGGGCAGATTATTACCTGGTCTGTTCGAGACGAAACCTTACATTGTCTTTCTATGATTCGTTTGTTCCGGACATTCATTCGAGAAAATCCAGCGCTTTGGACAGAAGAGCTTCAAGAGGGTATTCTTGATATTTGTCGCACAACAGTTTCTCACGAAGATGCCTTTATTGATTTGGCTTTTGAAATGGGAGCTGTTGAAGGTCTTGATGCCGAGCAGGTTAAAACTTATATTCGTTTTATTGCGGATAGGCGTTTAACGCAGTTAGGTTTGGATCCTCATTTTGGTATTGAAGAAAATCCACTACCGTGGATTGATGATATGCTAAATGCGGTGGAACATGCCAATTTCTTTGAAAATAGAGCAACTGAATATTCAAGAGCTTCTACGCAGGGAAGTTGGGAAGAGGCATTTGAACTTGATATTTTTTCTTAATAAGGTTTGAAACAACGTTTTAAACCTATCAATACGCTTACGACTATATAATAACTTTTAATAAAGACGATCTTCAGTGACACATTCTTCTATTGACCCAAACGGGCTTTCTTTATCGAACCATGAATCTGAAGATCATCCTTTAAAGGAGTTGCTCCATTTCTTTTCTGAAGAAATGGAGGCTTGTAACCTCGAAATTCAAACGAAATTAAAAAGTAGCGTAGATCTTGTAGATCAGTTGGGACTTTACCTCATTGCGGCCGGTGGTAAACGTTTTCGTCCTTTGTTACTTTTAGCCGCTGCACGTCTTTGTGGTTATATTCCTCAAAATGAGACCGTGCGCAGAGATGTTCGTTTGGCAACCTGTGTTGAATTTATTCATACAGCAACCTTGTTGCATGATGATGTTGTCGATGACAGTAAGTTAAGACGTGGTGCGGCCTCGGCAAATGCGCTTTTTGGGAATCAGGCTTCTGTTTTGGTTGGTGATTTCCTTTTTGCACGTTCTTTTCAGTTAATGACTTTGGATGGCTCTAATAAAGTTTTATCTATCTTATCAAGTGCTTCAGCAACACTTGCAGAGGGTGAAGTTTTACAAATGAGTGTTCAGAATGAACTTTCTACACCGGTAGATGTTTATTTAGAAATTATTCATGCCAAAACGGCTGCTTTATTTTCTGCATCTTGCCAGGTTGGTGCGGTTGTTGCAGATGCTTCTGAGGTACAGGAAAAAGCTTTACATTCTTATGGTGCGCATTTAGGCATGGCTTTCCAACTAGCAGATGACGCCCTTGATTATTCAGCAGATCAGATGAAGCTTGGAAAAACGGTTGGGGATGATTTAAGAGAAGGTAAAATTACACTTCCTTTATTATATGCGTTTCACGCAGGAAATGCAGAAGAGAAAAGATTCTGGGAAAGAGTTATTGAAGAAAAAGATATTAAAGAAGATGATTTACAGAAAGCTGTAAAAATTATTGCAGAAAGACATGGGATTGAAGAAACTTTTAAAAAAGCACAAGAATATGCCGTAAAAGCAAATATGGCTCTTTCTATTTTCCCTGAAAGTAAATTAAGAACTTTATTAGAAAATGTTGCATATTATGCTGGAAAACGGAACCATTAAGTCTTTAAGAAAGCTGCTGAATATTTTTAAATCCTAAATCATGCAATCTTCTAAAAAGAGAGGAAGATTTTATAATTTCCTCTCCTGTATAGAAAAAGGAAGATTGTTGGTTTAAGAGAGGCATTTCTTTCGTAGAAAAATAATTTTTCAAAAGATTATCTGCATGTTTAGCCACCGCAGGCTGTGGATCAAGCCATTTTACATTTTGTGGGCTATATTTTTCTAGCCAAGGCAGTAGAAATGTATAATGCGTACAGCCCAAGGCAACACAATCAATCTTTCTTTCATTTTTAGAAGAGGAGAGGAAGAGTGATTCTATTTCTTTTAAAATAATTTCTATTGAAGGCAGTTCATCTCGAAAGATTTTTTCGGCTTCTTTTGCAAGCGTAGAACTGCCATGACGGTATATTCTACAATCTGGTGCAAATTCTTTTTGTAGATAATCTACATAAGAACGGCGGGCCGTGGCAGAGGTAGAAAGTAATCCGAGGCAACGTGTTTTTGAAAGACTAGCCGCCCAACGAATTGGCGGAACACAACCTAAAATAAAAAGATTCTGGAAATTTTCTCTTAAGATCGGTAAGGCAAGTGTACTTGCTGTATTGCAGGCAATAATTACCATATCCGGTGACAAAGCTTTAACAGCTTTGGAAATGATCGATAAAATACGTTCTTTTAATTCTTCGTCTGTTTTTTCGCCGTAAGGGAAAAATCCTGTATCAGCAAGATAATGAATGTCATAATTTTTCTCCATTTCTTTTAGAGCTGAAAAAGTACCAATCCCACCAATCCCAGAATCAAAAATAAGAATTCTGGGAAAGGAGGCAAGCGCTGTAAGAGATGAAGAAAAATTATGGAGCACAACAGGGCTTCTTTTTACGAAACAGTAGGGCCTGAAGACTTTGTAATACCGCCATGCTTTTCAGACCATTCACATGGATTATCTAAGAATTTTTGAACTTCATTCCGATCTTCTTCTGAAAAATAAGAATCTTGCTTACAAATTTCTAAAATCTCATGCCAAGTCGTCAAAGAAATAAGATTTAAGCCAGCATCCTTTAAAGTTTCTAAAGCACCAGGGAAGACACCATAATAAAAAATGACAAAAGTGTGTGCAAGTTCTGCACCGGCTTTTCGAAGCGCATTGGCAAAATGAATTTTAGAAGCACCATCTGTGGTTAGATCTTCAACCAGCAAGGTTTTCATATTTTCTTTTAGATCGCCTTCGATTTGAGCATTGCGTCCAAAGCCTTTAGGTTTTTTTCGAACATAAGCCATTGGAAGGTTTAAATAATCAGCAATCCAAGCGGCAAAAGGAATGCCGGCTGTTTCACCGCCGACAATCAGGTCAAGGCTTTCATATCCAATATGACGGCAAATTTTTTCAACAGCTAACTTCATCAATTCAGCACGGGCACGTGGATAAAAAATGATTTTCCGACAATCAATGTAAACAGGTGATTTCCATCCCGATGTCAGGGTGTATGGTTCACTTGCTCTAAAATTAACGGCTTTAATTTCAAGCAAAATACGAGCAGCCGTTAGCGCCGCTTCTTTATCAAGGGAGGAGATCATATCTGATGCCATTTTTTAAATCCTTTTTGTATTATTTAGCGTTTTTTACAAGTTCTTCAAATTTTGTATAGGTTTTTGGATCTTCTTTAAAAGAAGTATTATTAAAGCGGAAGAAAGGTGTACCACCAATATTATATTTTGCGGTGTCTTTTTCAGCCTGCTCTAAAAAGAATTTCTGCGTTTTTTCATCATTGGCAATCGCATTGAATTCTTCTTTGCTGATCCCTGCAAAAGCAGCTTCTTGTTGCAAGCGTTCCATTGGGGTTTTTGAATGATCTACAATTTTCTCGCCATTTTGATCACCCGATGGGGCATAGCCAAAGAATAATGTCATCTGCCGTGAAAAAATAGCATTGATAAAAGGAAGATAGCGATTTTTAGGCAAGGCATGCGAAATCATTGCGGCTGTTAAGCCAAGTTTGTCCATTGGAAAATCATGGAATTCATAACGTACTTTTCCAGAATCAATGAGCTTTTTTTCAATCTCAGGGAATTCATTAAGTGCGAAATGCGCGCAGTGCGTGCAGGTTAAGGAAAACCATTCCTGAACAACAACAGGTGCTTTTGGATTACCAAGAGAAAAAGGTTCTAGGGAATAATGAATTTCCACAGGTTTTGCCTGTGAAAGAGTTGGCAAGCACAAAAAAGCCGCAGAAAAAACTGTAAATGATAAAAATTTACGATAAAGTCGACGCATTTATAATTAATCCTTCGTAGAAATGAGGGAAGAGAGGGATTCATGCTCTAAGTCTAAGCCAGATTCCTCAGAAATGATTTGGCGGTTTTCCCATTCTGTTGGGACAAACATTCGCAGATTACGAATATGATGCGTGTCTGCATTCAATACCTGAAATTTTAAACCGCTTGGATGAATAATAATTTCATTTTTATGGGGGACATGTTCGGCTAAACGGAAGACGAGGCCACCAACAGTTTCAATTTCAGCTTCTCTTTCTTCATTGGTTAAGATTTCTCCTAAGCGGCTTTCAAGATAGAGAATAGGGAGTCTTGCATCTAGATCAATTTGATTCTCAGCACTTTCTATCCACATGGGCGGTGCCTTCTCATCATGTTCATCAGCAATATCTCCAACGATCGTTTCTAACAAATCCTCAATAGTAACTAAACCGTCAATTCCGCCATATTCTTCAATAACAAGTGCCATATGTGTTTGTTTTTGACGCATTAATAACAATAAGTCGAGAACAGGGATTGTTGGAGAGATAAAAAGCGGCTGCCGTAAAATATCTTTAATTTTAAATTTTTTTTCACTGTTAACATATTGGATGAAATCTTTAACATGCACCATACCGACAATATTATCCAAATCATTGTGATAAACAGGCATGCGAGAATGATGCTCCTCCCCAATAATAGCCAATGCTTCCGAAAGAGAGAGCGTATCTGGAAGGGCACAGATATCAGCCCTTGGTACCATAACATCATCTGCAATACGTTCTTTTTGACCTAGAACATTCTTAATCAAAGCGCGCTCATGACGATCTAAATTTCCTTCAGAAGAAGGTATATTTTCATCTTGTATGAGGTTTGAAATCGTTTGGCGAACATTGAAATTCTTAGAATTTAAATGGAAAAAAGCTTTTATTTTTGAGGCAAAACTTTCCATTTAAACTCCGTGAGATGATTTTGTGTTAGCTTTTCGCCATGGATCAGGAATATTAGAGAAACTTAAAATGAAAGTTTCTAAATTTTCCATCTCACGTGCCGCAGCAGGGTGGTCATGTGTGTAATCAAGTAAATGCAGAGAACCATGTACCAGTAAATGTGCTGTGTGCGCATTTATTTTTTTCTGTTGCATCTGAGTTTCTTTTAAAACATCTTCAAAAGAAAGAATAATATCTCCACCAGAACCTATCGGTGCCGGGAAACTAAGCACATTGGTGGATTTGTTTTTGTGCCGAAACTGATAATTAAGCTTTTTCACGTTTCGTGCGTTCGAAAAAAGGACATTAATTTCTCCCAGAGCTTTAGAGGAAGGTAAAACAGCCTGAAGATGACGACAGATCCGAGCAGCGAATGGTAATAAGTCTGGAATATAGCGATGCCATCTTTTGTCTTCGACATCGAATATAAATGATATTTTAGTGTCTTTCATATGTCTCGTAAGCATTTATAATTTTTCTAACTAACGGATGACGGACAACATCTTCCTCTAAGAAGCGGCAGAGACCAATTTCTGGAACAGTGTCTAAAATGGACACAGCTTCACGGAGACCACAAACTTGATTGGATGGTAAGTCAACCTGACTAAGATCTCCTGTAACAACCATTTTTGTCCCTTCTCCCATTCGTGTCAAAAACATTTTCATTTGTGAAGATGTCGTGTTTTGTGCTTCATCCAGAATAACAAAAGATTTTGCGAGTGTTCGACCTCTCATATAAGCGAGGGGGGCAATTTCAATTTCTCCAAACTCGATACGTCGTTGAAGTTCTGCCGCCGGCAAAAGATCTTGTAGAGAATCATATAAGGGACGGAGGTAAGGGGCTATTTTTTCTTGTAAATCACCTGGTAAAAAACCAAGTTTTTCACCAGCCTCAACAGCAGGACGAGAGAGAATAATACGCTCAACCTCACCTGTTAAGAGGGCATGGACGGCGCCTGCGACTGCAAGATATGTTTTACCTGTTCCCGCAGGACCAATGCCAAAAACAAGATTTTTATCATAAATCTCATTTAAATATTTTTTTTGTCGAGATGTTTTAAAAAAGAGTTTCTTTCCATTGATTTCTAAAAAATCTCTTTTCAATTTTTGATTGTCTTTTAGCGTTTCTTTTTTAGGAGGTGAGGAAGCTTCGTTCAAAAAGGCTGTTTCAGTCAAATCCGTCATAAGAAAGTAGCTTTGAATATCCTCTTGTTTGAGATAGCCTGTTTGTGGAAGATGCGCATAAATCTTTTTGAATGCTTTTTCACTTTTTTCAATATCTTTTAAACTGCCAGATATTGCAATTTGACGGCCTTTCCAAGATATTTGAGCATTAGAAAGTTTTTCAAACTCAGGAATATTACGTCCCATTTCTCCAAACATTTTGACCAATTGACCATTTTCTGAAAATTCAAGAATTTTATGAGTTTTCAGATGAGATTTCATGCGACATCCTCGGAAATTAAAGTAGCGCCTAAAGAGTTTGTACCTTGGTGAATAATTTGTACAGAGACTTCTTGTCCAATGAGTTCTTTTTTTCCTAAAAAATGAACAGGTTGAAGATATTGAGAGCGTCCCTGTAACTGCCCATCCTTTCTTCCAATCCCCGTTACAAGAACTTTCTGATGTGTATTTAAAAGGGAAGCATTGAAAGCATCCTGCTGTTCTCTTAACAATTTTTGCAGAATCATAAGTCTTTCTGCTTTTTCTGTTTCTTGAGCCGGCGTAAGCTTTGGGAGAGAATGTGCCATTTCAGCGGCAGGTGTTCCCGGCCTTGGAGAGTAATTAAAACTAAAGGCTCCAGCAAAATTAACAGCTTCAACAAGCTCTAGCGTTTTTTGGAAATCTTTTTCCGTTTCGCCGGGGAAGCTAACGATAAAGTCCGAAGAAAAAGCCATTTTAGGCTGCGCAGCTCTAAGCTGTGCAATGATTTCTCTATATTCTTCGGCTGTGTGTCCTCTGTTCATAGCTTGCAAAATACGATCTGAACCACTCTGAACAGGAAGATGTAAAAAAGGCATGACTTTTTCAATGTCACGATGAGCTTGAATAAGACTTGGCGCAAAATCTTTAGGATGAGAAGTGGCGTATCGTAAACGCTTTAAACCCGGTATTTGTGCTAATTCATTTAACAGTTCAGCAAGATCAGCCTGCGTACCATTCTGAAAATCCCCAAGATAATTATTCACATTCTGTCCAAGGAGTGTGATCTCTTTCACGCCATTTTCAACGAGACCTTTCGCCTCTTCGATTACTTGTGAAACAGGACGGCTCTGCTCTAGACCTCTTGTATAAGGAACAACGCAATAGGTGCAAAATTTATCACATCCTTCTTGAATCGTTAAAAAAGCTGTAACTTCACTTTTATCTTGCGGCAGATTTTCTGGCAAATGATCAAATTTACTTTCGGATGGAAAATCAATATTAAGAGACTTTCCGCCAGCACGGCTGATCTTTGCCACAGATTCTGGTAAGCGATGGTAGGCTTGAGGTCCCATAACAATATCAACATAGGGAGCACGTTCTAAAATATGCTTTCCTTCAGCTTGTGCGACACAGCCCGCAACAGCTAGTAATGTGCTTTTTCCATCAAGGGCACGTCTATCCTTTAACTGCTTTAAACGGCCCAATTTAGAAAATAGTTTCTCTGTCGCCTTTTCACGGATATGGCAGGTATTCAAGAGAATCATATCTGCCTCCTCAATATCATCCGTATCTGTATATCCCAAGGGATGCAAAGCCCTCTTCATACGTGTGCTATCATAGACATTCATCTGACAACCCCAAGTGATGACATGAAGTTTCAGAAGAGAAGAGGATTTTTTTTCAGATAGGGATGACATAATCTATTTTTATCTTACACATTCTTTACAGCGCTTGAAGCCGTGCAAATTTATTTCTCAGAGCTATTAGCGTTAATGTTTCTATTGTTATTGACATCCTCTTCTAAGAAAGGACGATTTTGTCTCAGAGCCTCAGCACCATGACGAATAATTTCATGCGCAGTTGCTGACATTGCTTTACGGCTTGGAAACTCATTAGGATCTAATGGGGGATGGAAAAGAACCGTTGCTCTAAGAGACCGCCATTGTGCAATTTTCCAAAGATGCGGTACAAAATCCATATCGCCAAACCAAGAAAAAACACCAGCTCTTCGACTGCGGCCAATAGGCAAGCCTTCTAACTGATCGTAAACAACAGAAACCGGTTGGATAAGAGGTGTAGGCATTTCTTTTGCAAATTCTTTTCCGTAGAGTTTAGGTTTTGCTAAAGAAAAAAGTGTTGAAAGAAAAGGCCGCAAGAAAGTTCCCGAAGAGGTCGTCCCTTCTGGGAAAAGGGTAATATTATAACCGTCTTTTAGCTTCCCGAGCATTTCTTTAACTTCTTGCTGCGTTCCTTGCTTATCACGACTGATATAAATTGTTCCGCCAAGATAGGTTAGAATACCAACAAGCGGCCAGCGTCTAACTTCTTTTTTTGCAACAAAAATCGTGTTAATGGCTTGCCCCATTACCGCAATGTCTAACCAAGAAGTATGATTGGCAACGAAAAGGACAGGGGATTTTGAAGCGTCTCTAAAGCGTCCAACATTAGCTTTTCCAATCGGGCGGCCAATTTGGCGGATTTCAACCCCCATGATTTTGCAAACACCTCCCCAGAAAACACGAGGGAAACGCATGCAGACAGAGCCTGGTAAGCGCCATAAAAGTGCTTGAAAAAGACAGGCGACTGTTCCCCAAACGAGGATGCACAAAAGTCTAAAAACAGCACGAATAGGATTTAAAGGAGATTTCACTCTAAATCCCGGGGAAGAGCGAAAAAATTGCTCAGGATCTACAACAGGGCGGACAAATTTCCCACCGCTTCGAGAGTGAATAGTAGAATTATCATTACCACTATTTTTCTCGGATTTTAAGATTTTCTTTAGAATACCCATATTTCCCCGAAATTAGATATTTCCCCTCCTCATTTTTTAATAAAGAAGGGAAATTTTTACAACTTACGATGACCAGTTTTGAGCAAAATCATTATATAATGTCAGACCGCCATCGACATAAAGGGTTTGACCTGTGATATAGGTGCTTTCTTCACCAGAAAGAAATCCAATAGCGTCTGCAATTTCTTTGCTGACACCTGGACGCCCAAGAGGAATATGTGCAGAAATTTCTGCAACTTTCTTCTCGTCGTGAATCCACGCATCATTAATAGGTGTAACAATTGCCCCCGGTGCAACCGCATTAATACGAATGCCACGTGATGCATATTCCAGACCCAATGTCTTGATCATATTACCAACGGCACCTTTTGAAGCAGAGTAGGCAACAAAAGAAGGTTTTGCGATATGCTGGTGAACAGAAGAGTTTACAACGATAACGCCTTTCTGATCTTTACCAAGCCAATATTTAATTGTTTCACGGCAGGCAACCATTACGCCATAGACGTTTAACTTCATAACAGCTTCAAAATCGCTGAGAGGATATTCTTCAGACGGATGTGAAGCGCCGTTAAATCCAGCATTGCAGATGAGGATATCTAGGCCACCGAGCCCCTCAATGCTTTCTTTTACAACTTTAAGGACGTGAGATTCATCAGATAAATCCCCCTCAGCGATGACATGCGCACCACCTGAAACTTTTGGCATTTTTTCAAGAACAGCCTGAAGCTTTTCAGCTTTACGGCCATTGAGCGCCACACGGGCACCGTGCTCTGCGAAATAGAGTGCTGTTGCCTCGCCGATACCTTGAGAAGCTCCTGTAACAAGAACCTTCTTTCCTTCAAATCTTTTTAAAGAAGACGTCATAGAATCTATCTTTCATATTATAAAGAAACCTGTGGGATAGACTATAGGTTTTTCATCTTTTCGATAAGCTCTTTTCGCACTTTCTCCGGTTTCTTTTTTTCAAGAATAGCAACTTCTGCAACAAAACGTTCTTGAGCTGCTTCGAAAAGTTTTCTTTCAGAGAAGCTTCCATCTAAACTATCCACATTTCGACGAAGATCACGTAAAACTTCAGCAATTTGAATCAAGTCACCTGAATTAATTTTATCTTGATAAGCGATTGCACGGCGTGCCCACATACCACGGCTAACCTGTGGTTTCCCAGAAATGGCTTCAATAGCTTGGTCAACAATTTCACGAGAAGCAATTTTGCGTAGATCACCACCGACAGCTTTCGAAAATGGAATTCTTAAAATCATATGATTTCCAGGAAAAGAAATCTGAATCATTTTGATTGTGATGCCTGCAACGTCTTCATCGCCAATATTATCAACATGACCAACACCATGAACAGAATGAACAATCGCCTCTCCGACACGAAAGAGTTCTTTCCCTTTCCCCTTTGTTTCGGATTGTTTTAGGGTATTTTCCGCTGCCGTACGGGCGAGGGATTCTGTTTCTATGCCTTTGGAAGGTATTTTAAAATTGGTATTCATAAGGTCTTTCTTATCATATTTTTCCATGATCAGCATCTAAAAAAGAGATGATCAGAACGCAGAAGAATAGCCTTCTTTTTAAATGAAACGCAAAAAGAATTTCAAATTTTAAGAGCGTATTCCTCCAATAATAGGGGTAGGTTCAGGGGGTTTCCAACCTGTCATCTCATAAATATTTGTTTTAATCGTATTGCAGATTGTTTGTAGAGGAAGGGCATGAGGCCCTTTGCTAAAAGGGTTCTGTAAGGAAATTCCACTCTGATTGAGCATTTCAAAGAATACACCGATAAAGCTTGATCCTAATGGGGTCCACCATCCAAGCGCCTGCACACCAGTGAGGGGTAAGATAATACAAAAAACACGTGTAATGACAGCTGGTAAAAACGTGTACTGAACAGGAAGAGGGGTCTTACTAATTCTCTCCAGTCCGCCTTGCGCATTTGCCAAAGCAAAAAGTGAACGATCCAATGTTGGTAAAATACCAATTACATTTTGTTTTGTTGACGCTAGCTCCGAAGAGAGGATACCAATTTTGCAAAGGAGCATATCTGTTGGATTGGCGGCACTAAGAACAGAATCACTTTCTAACGGAATAAGTTCTTTCAACTCAGATTGAATGGGTTCTGAAATCAAAGATTCTTGCAATCCACATTTAAGAAATTCAGGATAGAGCGCAATCATTTTCATCAATCGGATGTCGCCATCAAGCAAAGACATGACATCTCGGCCAAAATTCCGACAGTTATTTGTCACGCTTCCCCATAAGCTTCGAGCCTCCCACCAGCGGTCATAGGCTGCATTATTGCGAATCCCAACAATAATGGCCAAAACAGACCCTAAAAGGGCAATAGGAATATCTGATTGATTAAGCCAGTCGAAATTAAAAACAAGGAATCCAATAACCACTAAAAGATCCCAGACTGTTAAGAGAAGCAAAATGGGAAGAGCTTCTTTAAAAAGGATTGCAGCACCAGAAAAGGGACGAACGATCAAAGTGGAATATTTCCTTAAATAGAGCTTTGTAAGAGAGATTTTAAAGATTTACTCATAAAGACTGTCTGTCTTTTTATCAAAAAATCTTTACGCGCAATGAAAAAAATTTGGCTTTTGAATTTTAAGAGAAGTCTCTTTTAAGAAAATAACAGGTTCATCCCAATATTTTTTTTCAATAAGCGCCAAGAGCGTGCCGGATGGGTCTGCATAAATAATTTCCCCTGCTTTTGCGCCATCTTTATCATTTAAATAAGATCTTTCAAGGGAATCTATTTTTATAGAAGAAGTGTTTTCTAAAGGCATGAGGCGGCGTTTTGTTAGGGAACGATGATAAAAGCGTGCGGTTACTTCTTGTCCTGTATAGCAGCCTTTTGTCCATGAAATGGCATTTAAAAAATCTAAATTTAATTCGGAAGGGTAGTTTTCTTCTTCACGTGAAAGAATGAGATCATCTTCTAAAATGCCATTCTTTGATAAATATTGTTTATAAATCGCATCACTCTTGCCGTTGATGATATTATCTTGCTCAGAAGTTTTGTATAAGCCACGCCAACCTAAAGCTGGGAATCGAGGATCTAAAGCTATTTTTTGAACGGTTTTGTTTAGATTCTCTCTAGACGAACAGGCAAAAGCTTTTAAAGGGCTGAAGGCTAGGTCTATTTGATTTCGTAATTTCATACGTAAAAGATATTTTTGAATTTCTTCGATTTTTGTGGAAGGCAAATCCATAAGAAAATAATTATCTTTTTCAAAAAGAAAAAAAGGTGTCTTAATACGGCCCTTTGGGGTTAGAAAAAGTCCATATAAGCAAGAATCTTCTGAAAGCTGATTTATATCACAGGTCACAAGTCCCTGGAGAAAATTCTTACGGTCAGCGCCTGAAATTTGCAGTATTTTTCGAGAAAGAAGGGGGGAGAAGTCCATTTTAGTATTTTTTCCATCAAGATTAATGATAAAAAACTTTTTTCCCGATAAAAATATCGTTATGTCTGTTATTATCTGTTAACGAGGTCGAGAAACAACGTGCCGACACCTGAAATTATTGATCCTTATTCTGACTTGCAAGCCCATAGACGGCAAATTCTTGCGATATGTCTTCCAATCGTTAGCGTTGCTATCGTTATTGGGACCATTGTTTGGGCCTCATGGAAAAACTATGAGGTGGCACATACAGGGACGGTTGCGCTTTCTAAAAAACTCATGGAGAGCCAACAGCGTTATGTTGCTCAGAAAGTAACAGACTATTTAGCACCTGCACATGCAAGTGGCCGCCTTGCGCATGATATGCTGGACAGCACCTCCAAAGAGGACAATGTCACTTATTTTAAGCTATTTACACGTTCTATTCTAAGGCTTTCCCATCAAGTTGATAGTTTTTATCTTGCAAATCAGGATGGGGAGCTCTGGATTGTCGCCAAAGATGGCAAGAATTTTAAAGAAATTTCCATTTCACCACACTCCGATGAAGCCGCCGCAGACTATACACAGCATATTGTCACACCTGACGGCGAGAAAGTTTCTGAAACCTCGAATAAAAATATTCCATATACAGATCCTAGAAAAGATAATTGGTACAGCAATGCTGTCAGTGGTCTTTTAAAAGAGGCGTCTGAAGGAGATGCGGCTAATCCCGTCCACTGGACATCGCCATATTGGGATTCTTATACGCATCATTTTTTAATTACAGCCTCAACAGCCTATTCCGATGCGCATGGAAACAGAAAAGTTTTTGCGATTAATATTTCTCTGAATGAGTTAAGTGATTTTATTAATAGTTTAACGATCGGAAAAACAGGACAGGCCGTCATTGTTGATCGTAACGGGAAGGTGATTGCTGGGCATAATATGATCGGACTGAATAGTCCTGATTTTGATGCTACAGATGTTTTTCTTAATCCTGTAACGCAGCCTGTTTTTACGAGAGCTTTAAATATTTTTCGTGTGAATGGTCCTGGTGCGCATATGATTGTTGCGCGAAAGCAGAATTATATTGCGATTACAGCTGACCTTCCGGAGACGCAACGAAATTGGGTGCTTATTTTAAATGCCCCAGAAAAAGAGTTCGCTAATTTCATTCAAATGACAAAAAAGCAGAGCTTCTTCTCTTCGTCTGTTATTATTTTACTGGCCTTATTTTTATCTGTGGCACTCATGTATCAGGGGAGCCGGATACGTCGCTATAAAAAAGAAGAAATTGAAAGTAATCAAAAAGAAGAAAGAGAACGTGCAACACTTCTTAAAATTGCGACTACTCCCGGTATTTTAAGTCCGGATCGTGATATTCCTATCTTAACAGAAACGCTTGCCAGTATGACAGGCTCTTCAAGAGTGGCGATTTGGCGTTTATTGCCTGATGGAAATTCTTTGGTCTGTGAAGATTTATATGATGTTAAAAGAAGCGTTCATGCTGTCGGCATGGAGCTTGAGCGTGGTGTCAATCAAAATCTTTTTCAAGCATTGGCAGATGGGCATTCTTTATCTATTGAAATTGGTTCTGCGACAACGAGCAATTATCAGGGGGTAGAGGGGCTCTCACGTTTGGTTTCTCAAGCAGGTCTAGAGGGAAATGTTACTTTTTACCCTATTTTAAATATGCATCAAGCTATAGGCGCTTTAACACTGGCAACACCTAAATATTTAGAGCAAGGTGATCTGGTAATTTCTCTTGTTTCGGCCATCATGGGATTACGTTTTTCGACAAGTAATTATCCGAAAAAAGACGATAAGATTAATGGGAGCATAACTTTCCCTGCGACTGAAGGGCATTTTAAGCATTTACCAGGCTTTCTTATTGATCCTAAAGAAAATGCAAGTGACGCTCCCAGCTCAGGACTCTATCCAGATGTTCCTGTAATGGTCTTAAAGCTAAATCGCTCCTATTCCAATCAACATGATGCCAATGAAAATAATATTGCGTTGGTTGAGCTGTTGGCGGAAACAATCCAGACGATTTGCAAAGGACTTTCTATTTTTGCCCTGCAAGTTTTAGGAAATCGTGTTGTTTTTCTTGGAAATTGTTCTTTGGAAGCAGATCCCAGTGCACTTATGAAGCTTGCTGAAGCGGCTTTACAAATCAGAGAAAAATGCCTCTCTATTTTAGCGCAAAAGAACACACGTATTTCTTTTAGTATTGGAATTGATACAGGTGTTGCTTTGGTTTCTCATCTTGGAGATGATCCCAAAGTCTTTAATCTCTGGGGGAAATCTCTTTCAACGGCCGAGCTACTTGCAGAAAGTGCGCCTGCTGAGGGTGTTATTCAAGTTTCTGAGGCAGCACATCAAAAATTAAAAGACAGATATTTATTCCGTCCAAGAGGCAATTTTTATCTTCCGGATACCGGTGTCTCAACCTCTTATATTTTGGCAGGTCACTGGTGAAAGTTCCTGTTCACTTTTATTGGATTCAAGAATCATTGGCCGCATTGGGAAGGTTTGTCCTTTTCCAGCCTCGCTTTCTTTTGAAATTTATCGGGGTCAGTTGGGGGGTGCTGCTGGTTTCCTGTGTGCGGACTTCATGGCGCAGAAGTGTCAAAATTGATTTTTGGCGAACGATTAATCAGGCAACGTTGGGCGGTATCCCCAGTACTTTGGTAACGGCTATTTTGAGCGGTATCGGCATTGTTACGCAGGCTGTTTACTGGCTGGGTTTTGCCGGAATGTCTCAAATTACAGGTTCTGTGCTTTCAGGTATTCTTGTTAAAGAGATCGGTCCGCTTTTCGTCGGTATCATTCTTCTTGGTCGATCTGGTTCTTTAATTGTTGCTGATTTAAGTTCGTTAAGTCTGTCTGGACAAATTAGAGCCTTAGAGGCAATGGGGATAGATTCCTTTTTGCAATTTATCATGCCGAGAACGATTGCACTTACTGCCGGGTCTTTTACCCTAGGTATGCTTTTTAGCATTATCTCACTTGTTACAGGATATATTGCATGTTGGGCAGAGGGAATGGCCAGTATGCCGATTTGGTCTTTTCTATACGGGGTGACGTCGAGTATTGACCCCGCAAATTATATTGCTATTCCTCTTAAATTCTTATTAACAGGTTTTGCTGTTGGTATCAGCTCCACGTTAACAGGCTTAGATGTTTCACTGGCAGAAAATATGACACGTGTTGTTCCAAAGGGATTCACAAGAGGAATTGTTGCTATTCTTATTTTAAATGTTGCTGTGGATGTTCTCGTGAAATGAGTCGTACTGGAAACCAAATAAATAAAGAAGCACGTGTTATTTTAGGGGAATTTGCCTTAGAGATCGTGGATGCGGTGCCGACACCTGCATCTTTTGAACTCGGATTTAGTCGTTATAATATGACACTTAGTCCAGGTGAATGCGCTTTAATAGAGTGCCAGAGCGCCCCCCTTATTTCAGCTTTTTTCGATTTTTGTATGGGGCTTATTCCCGTATCCCAAGGGAATATTCGTTGCCTTGGATTGGAGTGGTCTCAATTAAGCTCTATTCAGGCAAATGCGCTACGTGGAAAACTTGGAAGAACTTTTCAGGTCGGAGGATGGCTGGATCTTTTAGAGACAGAAACAAATATTCTCTGGCCGAATCTTCATCATACTTCTTTGCCTGAAAAGCTTTTAATTGAAACGGCAACAGATTTGGCTGTAAAATTCGGAATGCCGGGATTACCGCTTCTGCCACCCAAACAATTATCTCCCTTAGATTCTAAACGTTCTCAATGTATTCGTGCGTTTTTGGGATATCCAGAAGTACTTTTTTTCGAAAATCCTGTTTCCTTGGAACACCCAGATTTTTATAATGCTTTTATGAATATTTTAGGTCAAGCGAGGGAAAGAGGGGCCGCAATCTTATGGGCCTCTAATAATCCCTCAATTTGGGAAAATACAGGATTAGAATTTTGTCAAAGATTTCGTTTAGATGACGATGGTTTATTTCCCAAAAAGGAGATGTTTTAGTGGCTCGCTTTAGGCGCTTAAATACTGCCAAAAATACATTATTTCGTAGTCAATATGCAAACGAATGGACAGGTTTACTTGTCCTTATTGGCATTGTTGTCTTTATTGCTTCTCTTGTTGAGGCTGGTTTTGTCCGGCAATGGCTATCCCCCTCAGGAACGCTTTATTTTATTTTGCCACCGAATGGGATTGCGGGTATTGGCGTCGGAAGCGACATTGAAGTGATGGGAGCACATGCAGGTGAAATTCGTCAGCTTCGCTTAAATGAATCAGGACGGATGTACGCTGTTGGAAGCATTGAGCCACAATTTGAACCTTTTATCCGAACAGATAGTCCTGTTATGATTAGTCGCCGTTTTATTGTGGCAGGGGCGAGTTATATGGATGTTGGACGTGGAAGAGGGCAACCTTTAGATTGGGGATTTGCCGTATTGAATGCCTCCGTCGCACCAAATCCACAAAATCTCATTATGGATACGCTAAAAGATATTCACGCACGTGCTGTTCCTGCAATGGATAACGTAGAGGCGATTACAAGAAACGTTGAGGTTATCACAAAAGAAACACGTCTTATCATTACAGGGATTGAAAAAGGTAAGGGGACTGTTGGGGCGCTCTTAGCAAGGGATGAGACAATTAAGAAAGTAAATACACTTCTTGATAGTGTTGAAAAATCAATTGCGCAGCTCCGTCCTTTGGAAAAGCAGCTTAATGATCTTACGATTAATGTGAATCATACGATGCCGCATGTGGATAATGTTCTAAAGAATACAGATGCGACAACATCTCAGCTTCCTGCCGTTTTGGCTGAAGCAGAGATGACAGCTGCAAGCTTAAGAAAGCTTTCAAATCAGTTGAGAACTATGTGGATTCTTGGCGGCGATGGAAAACAAACAACAGCGCATCAGCTTGCTCTTCCGCCATCAAAGGCAACACCATGATTGAGAAAAAATATTATAAAAAAGCCGTATTGATAGGCTTACTGGTATTGGGAGCGTGCTCTCATGCAACAACGCCGAGTCAAAACTGGACAGACGATACATATATTAGTCTGATGGAAACTGGCTCTGATATGGTCGATGAAAATCGTATTCAAGCTGCGATCCCCTTTTATCAGCAGTCCCTTACACGTGCATTTCAAGCAGGGGATACGGAATCAATCACAATTTCTTCTTATAATTTAGCGCTTTCACAACTTAGGAATGGTGATGCTCCTTCTGCTTTAAAAACAGTTAAAAAGGCACAATTATCCCTTCAGCAACATGGTATCGAAAAGATTTCAGTGCATTTGGCGTTGATAAAAGGGGTTATCTTAAATGCACAAAATAAATGGGAAGAATCACAAAAAGCGCTTGAGCCATGTTTCTTAGCAAAAAATATCGAAATAAAAACACATGCTTTTTATATTAAAGGTTTAAATGATTTTTCTCTGAAAAACTCTGAAGCGCTTCAAAAGGATATTCATGATATTTCTGTGATTTCCGAGAAAAATAATGTCGAAAATGAGAATGAAGATGAGCTTAAAATAAGAGAGCAAATTCTTCAGGGAAATTATAATAACGCTGAAAAAGCGGCTGAAATATTAGTTTCCAAACGTCGCCTTCATCATGAATATGCGCCTATGAGAGATGCGTTGTCTTTAGAGGCAGAGGCGTTGGAACGTGCCGGGAACAGCAAAAAGGCTCAGAATTTTCGATTGCAAGTGATTGAAAGTAAAAAGGCTTCTGTTCTGTAAGAAGCTTATAGGGAAAAAAGGGAGGGGGCAGCCCCCCTCCATTCTATTTAACAGCATGCAGATTTTTGAAACGCTTTGATCCCTAGACGTTTCAAGAGATCTTCATCACGTGAAGCTGTTGGATTTTCTGCCGTTAAAAGCTGCTCTCCGAGAAAAATAGAATTGGCACCGGCAAAAAAGCACAAAGCATGTGCTTCATCTGACATATCTTTACGGCCAGCTGCTAAACGCACGTGGCTTTTAGGCATTAAAATACGTGTTACGGCAACTGTTCGGATAAAATCTAAAATATCCAAATCAGGAAGTTTTTCTAAAGGCGTTCCTTCAATTCGTATCAAAAGGTTTAAAGGAACACTTTCTGGATGAACAGGTAGGTTGGCGAGTGTACGGATGAGTTCCACACGATCTAGAATGGTTTCTCCCATACCGATAATGCCGCCACAGCAAACATGAATATCATTGTCTCTTACGTGTCCAAGCGTTTCAAGGCGGTCTTGATAGGTTCTTGTTGTAATGACTGTTCCGTAGAACTCTTCCGAAGTATCAAGATTATGGTTATAATAATCTAATCCTGCTTCTTTAAGTTGCTTTGCCTGCTCTGAGGTTAGCATCCCCATTGTAAGACATGTTTCGATGTCTAAAGCTTTGACAGCAGAAACCATTTCACAAATAGCATCCATATCTCTTTCTTTTGGAGAACGCCATGCAGCCCCCATACAAAAGCGATCAGCGCCCTGATCTTTTGCAGCTTTTGCGCGTGCAACAATCTTCTCTAAAGGCATTAATTTGTCTGCTTTGACAGGCGTATTATATTTAGAGCTCTGTGGACAATAAGCGCAATCTTCAGGGCATCCGCCACTTTTAACAGATAAAAGGGAGGAAATCTGGACATGGTTAGGGTCATGATTTTCCCGATGAACTTGCTGTGCTTTGAATAAAAGATCTGCAAACGGTAAATCGAATAAGGCTTTAACTTCTTCTTTCTTCCAATCGTGACGACATTTAGAAAGCGTGGAGAGGGCGTTAGGCATAACTAGACAAAAACTCCTAAATAAATAAGGATGTATCTTACAAAATACTTGCGTAAGCAGAAAAGCCGAAAAAATATTTTCCCAGCATGAACTTATAAGGCGTAATAGCACAATGTCCCATTCTTCCTACTTCTCTTCTTTTTTTCGTTGTCGCTTGCTCGTTACACTTTTAGGAACTTTTACGGTTTCAACGGCATGTATGGCATCCACAGCAGAGTGGGGGTGGGATGCGCAAGGGATGAATGATTCTGTTTTTCCTGGAGATAATTTTTTTGAATATACGAATGGAGCCTATCTAAAATCTTTAATGATTCCTTCGGATAGAAGTGCCTACGGGCCTTTTAATATTTTACAAGAACTTACGCTGAGTCGTCAGAAAAAAATATTAGAAAACTTGTCTCACAAATCATTAAAGAATGATTCTGATGCGCAGAAACTTCGTATCTTCTACGAATCCTTTTTGGATGAGGCAGCGATTGAAAAACTAGGCGTAAAACCTTTTCTTTTGAAAAAAAAGGAAATTCAAAAACTTTCTCAACCTCACGAATTTGCAACTTTTTTCGGAAAGGGAAATGAAGGATTTAATTATGCACCTTTTGTTTTAGGGATTGAGCAAAATCAAGAAGATCCAAGCAAATATATGCTTGTTTTAGATCAAGGGATGTCAGTCGGTATTTCTGGCGGATTAGGACTTCCCGATGCGAGTTATTATACAGACCCCGCATTAGAAGCAAAAAAAAGAGCTTATCAGCAATATGCGACACAGATGCTTTCTTTTTTGCAATGGAAAAATCCACAAGATTACGCAAAAAAAATTGTTGCGTTAGAAACAGAAATTGCACAGGTACAGCTTCCGAGGGAGCAGACCAGAGATGCTGTAAAAACTTTTAATCCTATGACGATGCATCAGTTAGAGGAAATTGCACCTTCTTTTGACTGGAAAGCTTATTTTAAAGCTGCAAATATCGACGACCCTGAAGGAAATAAAGCACTTATTAACGTACGCGAGCCTGCTGCAATTGCCTCTATGGCTAAAATTTTAGCCAAAACACCGGCAGATCTTTTACAGGCTTGGGTAGCTTTCAGAAGTTTTGATAGGGCAAGTCCTTATTTATCCAGTGCATATGCAAATGCTGAATTTAAATTTAATCAACAGGTTTTGGCAGGCGTCAAAAAAAGACCAGATCGCTGGAAATTAGGTATTCATGCTTCAAATGACGCTATGGGATGGGTTTTGGGGCGTCTCTATGTCAAAGCATATTTTCCTGCGGATTCTAAAGAAAAAATTACAGATATTATTCAAGCATTGAAAAAAACATTTCAGACACGTTTAGAGCAGAATCTTTGGATGGATAAGACAACAAAAGAAGCTGCACTTAAAAAATTAGAACATTTTGAAGTTCAGGTTGGTTATCCGAATAAATGGCGAGCTTATGACCATTTACAAATTCAGAAAGGTGACCTCTACGGAAATGCTGAGCGTGCTATCGCTTTCGAATGGGCATACCAGCTTGCGAAACTTGATAAAAATGTTGATCGTGATGAATGGGATATGTTTCCCCAGATGGTGAATGCTTATAACAATCCCACAATGAATGAGATTGTTTTTCCTGCGGCAATCCTGCAACCACCTTTTTTCAATGCCAAAGCAGATATAGCTATTAATTATGGCGCTATAGGCGGCGTGATCGGGCATGAAATGACGCACGGTTTTGACGATCAGGGACGTCATTACGACTTTTCTGGAAGGCTTTCTGACTGGTGGACAGAAAAATCTGCCTCAGCCTTCCAAAAACAAGCAGATAGATTAGCCTCTCAATATTCACAGATAGAGGTCTTACCTGGATTGCATATTAATGGAAAAATGACATTAGGCGAAAATATTGCGGATTTAGGTGGCTTAACCTTAGCATTAGAAGCCTATAAAAAGGATGCTCAACTTAAGGGAATTTCATTAGATAAAAGGTTAGATGGCTGGTCTGGGACACAGCGTGTTTTCCTTGGTTGGTCGCAGGTTTGGCGTGAAAAAATACGTCCTGATGCTCTGCGGGCATTAACGCTTAGTAATGAACATTCCGCGCCATTGGCGAGAGTTAATGTTCCATGTCACAATATTTCACAATGGTACTCAGATTTTCATGTGACACCAGAACAAGAACTTTTCATTCCAGAAAAAGATCGTGTTGTGATCTGGTAAGGTTGGGGAAAATAAGAGGTTAGAAATTTTTAGGAATCTTGAAGATTTTCATCCTATCATGCAAAATAATATAAATTTTATTTTGTGGGATAGGGGCTAAAGTAATATATACGAAATGTCCCCTTTTTTTACACGGCATTTGCTCTTATCAATGCTATAAGATTTTATGAAATAGTGTTTTATTTAAGGGGAAGACAAACAATCATAATATTTGTGATTTTTGTTTGATTTATTTTTTAAAAAGGATCCTCAATGGAATTTAAGCATGCTTTTGTTTTTCCTGGACAGGGGAGTCAGTTCACAGGGATGGGGAAAGAGCTATTTGAAGAAAGTTCAGTAGCTCGTGAAGTTTTTGAAGAAGTGAATGATGCGCTCAAAGAAAGATTAAGTGATCTTATTTTTGAAGGCAGTCAGGAAGATTTAACAAAAACAAGCAATACGCAACCGGCACTTTTTGCTGTTTCTATGGCTGTTTTACGCGTTTTGGAGAAGGAAGGGGGATTTTCCATCTCTGAAAAAGCAAGTGCGCTTGCGGGTCATTCTTTAGGAGAATACGCCGCATTAGCCGCTGCAGGTGCTTTAAGCATTTCAGAGGGAGCGCATCTTTTACGCTTGCGCGGAGAGGCTATGCAGTCTGCTGTTCCTTCGGGAAAAGGGGGGATGGCTGCGATATTAGGCATTTCTCATGAGCAGGCATTAGAAATGTGTGATACGCTAAAGACATTCGGCAGGATTGAAATTGCGAATGATAATGGCGGTGGGCAGATTGTCTTGTCTGGTGATCTTCTTCCAATTGAGAAATCCTTAATTTTGGGGAAAGAAAAAGGAGCCAAAAAAACAGTTTTATTGGCTGTCTCTGCACCTTTTCATTCTTCTTTAATGCACCCTGCTGCTGAGAAAATGTCAGAAGCCTTCTCTCAGCTTACTTGGGAAGGGCATATGTCACCCGTGTGGGCCAATATTACGGCTCAGCCTGAACATGATATCGCAAAAGTTCCTGATTTATTGACGCGTCAAATTACAGGCTCTGTTAGATGGCGTGAAACCATTGAATCTTTTGTGAAAGATGGCATTACACATCATCATGAACTAGGGGCAGGAAAAACGTTAACAGGCCTTGCAAAAAGAATTGATTCCAGTCTGCAAAATGATAAAGCCTGCACTATGCAGGAAATTGAAGCAATGCTGGAACGTATTTTCAACCCAACAGAAAAAGTTTAAAAAATATGGATTTTTGTTCTCTTTCAGGAAAAAAAGCCCTTGTTACAGGTGCCTCTGGTGGCATTGGGGCTGAAATTGCTCGTGCACTTCATCAACAAGGTGCATGGGTTACGGTGAGTGGCCGTAAAAAAGATGCCTTAGAGGAATTAGCAGCTTCGTTGGGGAATGACAGGGTTTTTGTTGCCCCAGCTGACCTTTCAAATTCAGATGAAATTGAAAAATTAGTTGCTAAGTCCGAAGAACTCATGGGGGGCGGTATTGATATTTTGGTTAACAATGCCGGTCTAACAAGAGATAATCTTGCGATTCGGATGAAGGATCAAGAGTGGGATGATGTTCTAAAGGTTGACTTAGAAAGTCCTTTCCGTCTATCTCGTACTGTTCTGAAGGGGATGGTAAAGCGCCGTAGTGGAAGAATTATTTCTATATCATCTATTGTTGGTGCTACGGGAAATCCGGGCCAAGCTAATTATGCTGCCGCTAAGGCTGGGATGATTGGTATGAGTAAAGCACTTGCGCTTGAGGTCGCTTCTCGCGGCATTACAGTGAATGTGGTTGCTCCCGGCTTTATTGATACTTCCATGACGGAAAACCTTCCAGAAGCCGTTAAAAAACGTTTAATAGATTCAATTCCGCTTAAACGTTTAGGAACCCCTAAGGATGTTGCGTCTTCTGTTGTCTTTTTAGCGTCAGAGGAAGCAAGTTGGATCACCGGTGTAACATTTCATGTTAACGGTGGGATGGCCATGATATAATATTTTGAGTAAGTAAGAAATTCGTGTTAGAGCATTCTATTATGTCCTAACTGTTGAATTAATCAGATTTTCTTCGTCTAGAAGATCTCTTTAATTGGAATTTTTTGATATTAGGATAAAGAAGGAAAAAAAGATGAGTGATGCAATCGCTGATAAAGTGAAAAAAATCGTTGTTGAGCATTTGGGTGTTGATGAAAGCAAAGTAACACCAGACGCTTCTTTTATCGATGATCTAGGTGCAGATAGCTTGGATACAGTTGAATTGGTTATGGCTTTCGAAGAAGCTTTCTCTGTTGAGATTCCTGAAGATGCTGCTGAAAAAATTTCAACGGTTTCTGATGCTATTCATTATATCGAAAATCAGAAAGAAGACTGAACAGTTTAATTCTAGCGGCGCTATCAATAAAAAAGGCGCCGCATTTTTTACTTAAAATGGATGGACATGAGCTCTTCAAATCCACATAGAAAACGCGTTGTGATCACCGGTATTGGCATGGTGAGTCCTCTTGCGGTAGGCGCCCAGAAAACTTGGGATTATCTTGTTTCAGGAAAATCCGGGATTGGTCCTATTACTCACTTTGACCGAACGCTTTACCCAGCACAGGTGGCAGGAGAAGTTCCGGAAGGTGCAACATCCGAAGGTAAGCTGAACCTAGATGATTGGATTCCTCCAAAAGATCAAAAAAAGATGGATCGTTTTATTCATCTAGGTCTTGTTGCCGCAGTGCAGGCTGTGGAAGATTCAGGATGGAAGCCTACGGATGAAGAGGATCTCTGTTCTACCGGTGTTTTGATTGGTTCTGGTATCGGAGGACTTCAAAACATTTACAATGCTTCTCTCCTGATTAATTCCGGCAAAAAGCGTGTCTCTCCTTTCTTTATCCCATCAGCTTTAATTAACCTGATTGCAGGCCATCTTTCTATTAGATATGGATTTAAGGGCCCTAATCATGCTGTTGTCACCGCATGTGCGACAGGTTTGCATGCTATTGGAGACGCTTCTCGTCTTATTCAGCACGGTGATGCAGATGTTATGGTTGCAGGTGGTGCTGAGGCGGCTGTTTGCTCCATTGGTGTCGCTGGATTTAATGCATCGAGAGCGCTTTCGACGCATTTTAATGATACACCAACAAAAGCTTCTCGTCCGTGGGACAAAGACCGTGATGGTTTTGTCATGGGTGAGGGCGCAGGTATGGTTGTTCTTGAAGAATATGAACATGCCAAACGCCGTGGTGCAAAAATTTACGGTGAGCTTGTCGGATATGGTTTATCCGGAGATGCCTATCATATTACAGCGCCTTCTGAAGGGCACGACGGGGCATTTAGAGCCATGAAAGCGACTTTAAAAGATGCGCGTATGAACGCTGATGAAGTTGATTACGTCAATGCTCACGGAACTTCAACAATGGCTGATGACTTAGAACTTAGTGCTGTTGAAAGAATTTTTGGTGATCACGGACGCAATCTTGCAATGTCTTCAACAAAATCAGCGATTGGCCACCTTTTAGGTGCTGCTGGGGCTGTGGAAACCATTTTCTGTTTACAAGCAATGAACAATAATGTTGCACCGCCAACATTGAATCTTGATAATCCAAGTTCTGAAACACTCATTGATCGTGTTGCACATACTGCACAAGATAGAAAAATTAATGTTGCCTTGTCGAATAGCTTTGGGTTTGGGGGGACAAATGCCTCTCTTCTCCTAAAGAAAGTTTAAACATTGGGCTTATTTGAATAGGAAATAGGGGAAAAAGGCATGGAATTATTCGTTGCCTTTTTTCGTTATCTTGGCGGAATTTTTAAGAAAATTTTTTATTTTCTTTTTGATAAGATCTTTAGAGGAGTTATTTTCATATATAAATATCTTCAAAAGACATGTTTTTATCAAAAGATAAAAAATTATCATCGCCTTTCTCTTATTTTCTTTATTGCGGCAACTTCTTGGAGTTTTTTAACCACTAAGACGGTCAAGAATTTAATTCATTTTTACTCGGAACCTTTACCTTGTATTGGTGGAAATCAAAATATTCCTATTTCTAGTCGTCCACGATTAGGGTCTATTTTACAGAAGGGAAAAATTCTTCCACAGTCACCTGAATGGAGGGCTTTTTTTAATCTTTTTTCAAAAATTACTTATTGGCAGGGCCCGATAAGAAGTGGTGAATATTATTTTCCTCCTTCTAGCTCTTTCAAAGATATTCTACATATTTTGAGATTTTCTCCGCCTGTTGTTCATTTTTTATCTATTCCAGAAGGATTAACAGCCCTTCAAGTAAGAGATACCTTAAACCATGCTCCCGGGTTAGAAGGAAAAGAAGTTAATTTTGAAGAAGGGTATATTTTTCCAGATACGTATGCCTATAGTTTGAATTCAGATAGAAATGATATTTTATCCCGAATGCATACAATCAAGGAAAGAGCCCTAAGTAATGCATGGCAAGGACGTGATACAAAATCACTCAATGGGTTAATTGATAATCCATTTAGCCTTTTAATCCTTGCATCTCTGATTGAAAAGGAAACTTCTCTTGATTCAGAAAGATCCAAAATTGCAAGGGTCTTTTTGAATCGCCTAAGAAAAAACATGCCTCTTCAAACAGATCCCACAATCTTTTATGCTCTTACCCTAAAGGGAGAAGAGGTTCCTAACCGGCGCCTTACTTTCGAACATTTAAAAATAGAAAGTCCTTACAATACTTACCGCAATAAAGGATTACCGCCAGGACCTATTTGTTCTCCTGGTTTAGCCTCTTTGCAAGCGGCAGCACATCCAGATAGCGGTGAGGCATTATATTTTGTTGCAAATGGAAAAGGTGGGCATGTCTTTTCAATGACATTTGCGCAACATAGAAAACGTATTCAGCAATGGCATCGATCACAGCAAAAGCCTAGATATAAAACGAAAATTATGCCGAAAAAGAATACATAAGTTTTCTACGTAAATTATCCGCCTTTAGATTATTTACTTTCATTGAAATTAAAATATCTATGGGCTCTACAGATGCATGATAATATTGTTTATTTGCCAAATCGTCAGAAGAAAATTTAATATTTAAAGACATATTTTGAAATGATTGGCGAGAAAATTTCGCAGCATAAAGGTCTGGTACTCTTGGGGTAAAAATATTTTCTTTGAGAGATATAATAGAAAGTGTTTTATTTTTCTTTAGGGTAATATCCTTATCCACAAATGCCTCCAATGCTTTCTGCGTCATGATAAAGAAAACAAACTCATTTTCTTCTTCTTTCGAAAATTCCCAACCGTCTTCCTGCGATAAATTATAAAAAGCCGGTGCAGACCATCCCCCTTGAGAATCTCGACTGAGCAAAACACATTTTCCTTTTGAAAATTTATTAAACAGAGTAGAGGATTCGGATGTTTTGGGACAAAAAATAATTCCCCTAAGAGGAGATAATTCTTTGATAAAGGAAGGGAATTGATTATTTAAATTGAAAAGGAGAACATCAATTTCTTGTGTTGAATCATCAACAACTTTTTGCTCTGCATTTCTGGCTGAGGCATGTGCAGAAGAAAAGAAAAATACACATATGAAAAAAGCTAAAATTTTCTTTAACGAAAACATAAAAATTTTAATTTTCTTTAAGTTTAATTAAAGCCTCCACAAGTTCCCAGTCTGCAATTTTATCCACGTCAATTGCTGCATGCCCATCCTCTAAAATAACAAATTCTAAAGAGGCATTCGTTAATGCTTTAATTCGTCCTAAAAGGGCACTGCTACTGAGTCTTCTAAATAAAGCTCTCAACAAAAAAGTAAAACCTAAAATACGTACCATGCGCAATGGTGACTTTCGAAGATGGTAAATTTCTTTCCATAAGGTAACAATTTTCTTTGAGGATGGGTTCTTTAAAAGGAAAAGATTACATCCTGAAAACTGTATGTCTGATAGTGAAATATAGGTCCTAACACTTTTAAAAGGAATATTTTCTACACTTTCCTTTAAAACAATCGCACAGGTAAGGTCTGCTGAGAAATTTTTAGATTTGAAGAGAAACTCATGCAACCATTTAGCTTCTAAAAGAGCATGATCTGCGGTAACGACTAGGCAAGGATACCCCGTAATTTCTAAGGAAGTAAAAATGGTCTCGGGAAGATTGGGTCGAGAAGGAATAAAAGTAACATCTTTTAAGTTAGACTTTTTTATCCATTCCTCATCTTCAGACGCAACAAAAATCTTAGAGTCGATTTCGGCATTCTTTATTGCACGATAAACACGCTCAACCATAGGGATATTCCCAACAGGAAGTAAAGCCTTATGTGGCACCCCTCCTGCTTTTGCAAGAATATCTTCCTCTCCCAAACGAGACCCAGAAAGAATTAAAACAGGGATTCTTTCCATTTTTTTCTTCAAGCGGTTGCAGGACGAGGATGTGCAGGATCAGGGCGATCGCGCGGAGGAGATCCGGTCAAATCCATTACCCAAGGATATTTCTTAGCTTCCTCTAATGTATATCCCAAATTAAAGACTTTTGGACTTCGGGGACGATCTGTCGCAGATTCATAATAAGTAGAGAAAAAACGATCCCAGAGATAATTCGTAATGCCATAATTACCATCCTCATCATGAAAATGATGGAGAACATGTAATTTTTTAATATAATTAACCCATTTTGTTTTTGGCTTATAGCCAAGATGCTGAATACAATGAAAAAATTCATAAAAACAGGTTAAATATAAGCCTGTTGCAATAGCAGCAAAAGCCCCAGAAAGGCCGCCAATCAAAGCACCAACCGGCGTACAGATCAAAAAAATTGACGGTAGGGTGTGGATAGGGGAACCAAATAAAACTTCCATCAAGTGGGGATCTTGATGATGATCCCAATGAATTCTTTTCCACATTTTTGCTGTAAAATGGTGCTGATAAAACCATTTTCCATGCATAATCCAACGATGAATGACATACCATATAGTAGGAAAAAGAAAAGAAACTAACGCAATGGGCGCAAGAACAGAAATTAAATTCGTATAAAAATGAATCATCAGAATTGCAGATGCTGCAATTAATGAGAAATAAAGCAAAATCGTAGGATAAGTGAGGTAACCTGCCCAAAGTTGCTTTACATTCATTTTACCCAAGTCAAAACTTCTTCCTTTACGCTTAAAAGTTCTTTCTTGAATCTTTAACTTAAAATTTTGAAAGTGTGATGTCATAAGATATGAGAGCTCCTCTTGCTTCTTAGCTTTGGAAGAAAAGACATTACAAAACATTCAGAATAAAATAATGCTATTGCCTGTTAATGCCCTAATACCCTACAACTAGAAAGGAATTTTGCCTACAGAAATTTTCTAAATTTAGGAATATTTTCTGTTATAAAATGAATGACTGTGGGATATCTTATTGATGAAGAAAATCGCTTTTATTTATACGCCTGATGCTTTGAAAAATAAAAAAGATATGGGTTGTTTGGTGTTGCTTGCTGAAATTCTTTTTTCAAAAGAATTCTGTATCGCTTCAAAACAAGGCATAGATTTAAATCAGGTTATTCAAACTTTTAAGCAAAAAAAGATAAACCATATCATTATTAGCTCCGGGGATGGAACGATCTCCAGAGTAATGACGGCGATAGACAATATATATACCCAAAACAACTTTCCAAAACTAACGATTTTACCTTCTGGAAATACAAATCTTATTGCTTATGATATCCATGCTATGCGCCGAGATGTAAAATATCTACTTGATATTGCACATCAAAAAATAAAATTATCCTCGGTTTTTCGACGTACCCTCAAAATTTCATTTCCAGATGATGAGCGTTCAGCGCAACTAGGTATGTTCGGGGGGGCTGGATTTTTTGAAACAGCCGTTAATTGTAGTCGAAATGAAATTGAAAATTTAGCCCCACATCGCAGCGCTATCTTAGGAACAATTTTAAAAAAAACGATAGAAATTATTACTTCAAAAAAAGAACGTAATAAACATTATCAAGGTGTTGAAATGCCATGGAAAAATATAGAATTTCAGCATTTTTCGAAAGATATTTTCTTTACAGTTTTTACCCCACTTAAATCACTTCCTTATGGAATGTGGCCTTTTTGGTGTGAAGGTGAAAGCAGGCTGGAGGGATTCAATTATTTACGTGTTTCTTCCTTTCCCAATCGTTTTCCAAAAGCTATTTTGCCTCTCATGCGGGGTAAAATCCCATTCTGGATCAAGAAAAATAAAGATTATCAGAGCAGTAAAACTTCTTATATTTCCGCAGAATTAAAGGCAAACTTTATTCTAGATGGTGAATTTATTGCGCCTTCAAGAAACGGAAAAATAAAAATAGAGTTAGGCCCTGAAATAGAATTTTTAGTCTAAGGAAAATATGTCTCTATTATTTCGCTTAATTGCAGAAGAAACGCAGAAAATTTCTCATCCTGATATTCTTAACTTTGCAGAATATATTAAAAAACAGTGTAAAAACCCGCCATTAGGACTCATTTTTTACGGATCTCAAACAAAAAATTTAGATAAAGACGGATTAATTGATTTTTATCTGGTCCTTGATAGACTGGAAGATTTTTCACAAAAAATCTTTGCAAGTTTAGGCAATAAGATACTCCCACCTAATATCTATTTCCTAAAATATAAGGATAAACGTGCAAAAGTCGCCATTATCTCCTTATCTCAGCTAAAACAAAGAACCAATCTAAAAAGTCTAGATACAACTATTTGGGCACGCTTTTCTCAGCCTGTTTATCTTGCGTGGGCAAGGGATGAACAAGCGCGCTTTCTTTTAAATCAAGAAATCTACAGATCAGTTTGTACAGCGAGTCTTTGGAGTGCGCTTTTGGGGCCCAGTAGAGGCAGTACAAAAACATATTTAAAGACGATTTATTTTAATACTTTCAAAACTGAAATCAGAGTTGAAAAACCTGAGCGTATTACGATGCTTATAGAGCGAAATCTTGAACGCTACACAAAATATTTCCCGCTTTCTTGGAAAGAGATGGGGATATCTTTTTCAAAAGAAGAGAATTTCAGTCTAAATATAGAAGAAAATTTACGCCAATCTTTTCAACAAAGATGGAGAATTATAAGAGTTTGGGGAAAGATTCAAAATATTTTACGCTTATTAAAAGCTGGAATAACATTTAATGGCGGTGCTGATTATCTACGTTGGAAAGTAAGAAGGCACACCGGAATTATCGTCAAAGTCTCTCTCTATGAAAGAAAATATCCACGCATTGAGCTTCCAATGACAGCATTGAAAATAATATTTTCTTTCATATTAAAAGGAAAAGGAAGCGTTTGATATAAGTTATATATCAAACGCTTCCATCTCTTCTTTAACCTCTTTAATACTTTTTAGAGCTTGAGAAATCTCTTCCGACGTATGGGATGACGTTACGGACATCCTTAGCAAACCATTATTATCTGGTGTTGCTGGGGGAAGGGACAGATTGACATAAACTCCTTTTTTGAGAAGTTTTTCCCAAAAAAGCATTGCTCTTGGAGTTTCTCCAACAGGGACACCAATAATTGCAGCAATATCTTTATTAGGAGAAAATCCCATTTCTCTTAAACCAATATTTAACTGCTTTGCATTTCTTTGAATATTCTCTCGCCATTCAGGATGGCTCTGAATTTCTTTCAAATTTGCAAGTGTTGCACCAATAATCTCTGGAGAAGGTGAAACTGTGAACATATAGGGACGAGAAGTGACACGTACCAATTCAAGCTCTTCACGATCGCTAATACAGAAACCGCCCATTGTCCCAATTGCTTTAGAGAAAGTCCCTACAACGAAATCAACATCATCTAAAACACCTTGGAGTTCTGCAATTCCAAGACCATTATCGCCATAAACACCAAAAGAATGTGCTTCATCAACCAGAAGTGCCGCACCATATTCCTTTTTGATTCTTACGAACTCTTTTAGAGGTGCCATATTTCCTGTCATCGAATAAATACCTTCGACAACAATAAGAACACTTCCTTGATGATCTTTAAGAAGTTTTAAACGGCGCTCCAAATCCTCCGGCTTATTATGACGAAAACGTAAAACTTGTGCTCCAGATAGACGTGCACCATCATAAATACTGGCATGACTATCTGCATCTAAAAGAATAATATCATTCTTATCCGCAATTCCTGAGATAACACCCAAGTTCGCAAGATATCCACCAGAAAAAACAATTGCATGTTTTTTACCAAAAGCTTCTGCAAAGGTAGTTTCTAGCTCTTGGTGAATTGATAATGTTCCATTTGCAATACGAGAACCTGTCGTACCAACACCGTGCTTTTTGATAACTTCAATTGCTGCTTTTTTAGCTGCATCTGAATGGCTTAAACCAAGATAATTATTGGTGCCAAATAGGAGTGTTTCTTTCCCTTTAATAAAAGCACGTGTAGGGGAGATAGCTTCTTCAATAACGACATTAAAAGGATTTTGCCGATTATTGCTCAAAAGCAAACGCGCTTCTGCTACCAGCGGGGCGTATTTGGCAAAAATATCCTTCATTCTTCATCTGCCTGTAGTTTAACAAGGCACTCGGCTAAATCATTAATTGTTCTCACATCAGCCAAGTAGTCAAGAGGAACAGAAACATTCAGTTCATCCTCAACTTCCATAACAAAATTCATCACAGCCAAGCTATCAAAGGCTAAATCCTCAACAATACGACTGTCACCAGTAATGTCACGTGGAACTTTAGGGTTTTTGAGGAGCTTTGAGATAATGAGTTCTGAAATTTGACTCACATTTTCAGCCATAATATTTAATGCCTCTATTCTTGCCACCTCTCTTTACGAAGAAAGGTGATTTGTAAAAATTAACTAAAATTACTCTGCCTCAGACAAATCAGAAACAGCTTTTGTTACCAAAAGTGCTTTTGCCTTAGCGCGACTTAACTTCCCTGATGATGTTTGAGGTAGTGTTCTTGGTGGAACAAGGACAACTTTAACATCCACACCATGCAGGCGACGGAAGAGTGCAACAATCTCGCCACGTAGCTTTTCTTGAGCCTCTCGATCTTGCAATCTGCAGTGAACCATCGCCGTAACAATGTCTTCACCTGAATCAGTCGCAATTGAGAAAACTGCAACATCCCGAGAACGAACGCCAGAAATTTCGTGTTCAACACTCCATTCTAAATCTTGAGGCCAAACATTTCGACCATTCGTAATGATAAGATCTTTTGCCCTTCCTGTGATAACAATTTGTCCACGCAGGAAATAGCCCAAATCGCCAGTATCTAGCCATCCATTGGAATCAAAAACAGCTTTTGTTTCTTCTGGCCGCTTAAAATAACCACGCATAACACTTGGGCCACGAGCAAAGATACGACCGACAGAACGCTCTGGCACAATTTGACCTTTTGCATCACGAACTTGAAGTTCATGTGCAGGAAGAGGGTAGCCACACAAAACAAATTCACGGCTGCGAGAACATTCCTCAGGATTTACAGGCTTTGCAATATTATTGTTTTCAAGTTCATCGAGATCAATAACATCTGTCTGCATGCCAAGTTCTAGCGGAGCAAAGGTAAGGGCTAGTGTTGTTTCTGCCATACCATAGCTAGGAACAAAAGCCTTCTTCGTATAGCCACATTCCGCAAAAGTTTCAGCAAAAAGCTTTAAAACTTCAGGACGAACCATATCGCCACCAATACCAGCAATTCTCCAACTGGAAAGATCTAATTCCTCGCGAACACCGCGGCGTGCACAGAGATCAAAACCAAAAGATGGGCTATAGGAAATTGTAGATCTATTTTGAGAAATCAATTTCAGCCAAATATAAGGCCGACGTGCAAACTCTCTTGTTGGTAGAAAATCAACTGAAATCTGGGAGACCATCGGCGTTAAGAAAAAGCCAACAAGACCCATATCATGGTAAAGCGGCAACCAAGAAATTCCACGATCTCCCGGACGTCCTTCCAAACCGTAATTTCCAATAGCGTATGTATTTGCTAATGCAGAACGTTGCGTAATGGATGCTCCCATTGGGAAACGTGTGCTCCCAGAAGAGAACTGAATATAAGATAAGTCTTCGGGGGAAGCTACTGGAAGCTCAACATTTTCAGAAGAAGGCTTTTCAAAAAGTGCTTTTGGCGATCCCCCAAATTTAAGATCCAACCCTTCTAAAATCTCGCTTTCCCAACTGCCGATAATATCAGGAATAACAATAGCGGATGCACCACAGCTTGAAACCATTCCACGGATTGTTGTGATATATCCTTCACGTCCTCCAAAAGCTACAGGTAATGGAAGGGGAACAGGGACAATGCCAGCATATTGGCAAGCATAGAAGATACGGGCAAAATCACCATCATTCTCAGCAACAAGCGCCAAACGATCTTCACGTTTCAAGCCTAGTGCAATGAGTATCTTGGCAATTTTTAAGGCTTCTTCGCGCAGTCGTTTATATGATAACGATTCAATTAACTCCCCACGTCCAGAATAGAAATTATACCCCGTTTTTCCCTTAGCGGCATAATCGAGAGCTTCTGGAAGGGTGGAAAACTCTCCATAACAAGGAGGAAGACCTGAATCAGTAGGTGTTAATGTAATAGAATTCATATGGGGGCTGTTTTCTTCAGGCAAGCGTTGACGAGGCTCCAAGAAGCCCCCTTAAAAAATAATTAAAGGGGGTAGGTGAAAAATATTCGCAAAAGCGTGACAAATTGTTGAAATGCGTCTGCAAGATAGAAAAGTTAGAATAACAAGTAATGTATTACTACACTATCTTCCAGTGCACGTGCAAAATAATTTCAAAATTATTCCTTGTGTCTACTCTCTAACCCCGAAAAAAAAACCCTGCAAGTCATTATTGAAAAAACATGCCTAAAGAATAAAGAATATTGTATAAATATAAGAGATTTTTGGATGAGGCAGGTATGGAAAATATTTATACAAAGTCAAAAGAAGCAGGAAATGCTGTCACAATTATTTCTCTTAAGAGAATCAAAGAAAATTTTAAATATCTTAAACAAATAACGTTTCCTGCTGTTTGTATGCCAGTTTTAAAAGCAAATGCTTATGGCCTAGGCATGGAAGAAATTGCCGAGAATCTCTTAGATGAAATGCAGGGGTGTTTTGTTGCAACGCCATCTGAAGGGTATCTACTAAATGATTTGCGCATAAAAAACAGAAAAGAAATAGATATTTTTATTCTACATGGTTTTTTACCAAATGAATCCGAAAAAATTGCAAAAGCGGGCCTTATCCCTGTACTTAATACTTTAAATCAGGCTTTCGAATGGCATCGAAATCATCGGAATAAGCCTTGTGCTATCCAAATTGATTCTGGAATGAGTCGTTTTGGTTTATCTGTATCGGAAGCCAAAAAGTCCTTTTTGAAGGATTTAAATATTAAGCTTGTCCTAACGCATTTAGCCTGCGCCAGTGAAGAAGATCATCCTAGCAATAGGGAACAGCTTGAAAGTTTCTTACACATAACAAATCAATCCTTTTCTGGCATTCCAAGATCAATCTCTGCATCAGAAGGCATTTTTCTGGGGAAGGAATTTCATTTGGATGTCGTTCGTCCTGGGGTTGGGCTTTACAGTCCATTAAGAGAAAACAAAATATCTCCGCTTATGAATGCAGTTTCAATAAAAGCCCCCATATTCCAAATCTCTGAATATAATGCGGGTCAATCTTTTGGATATGGCCATACCTGGAAAGCAAAACGCAAAACCGTAAGTGCAACAATCGGTATAGGATATGCAGATAGCTGTCTAACGTCTCGAAAAAGGAACGAAGATATTTTTCTATGGAAAGATGGCATTGCTTTTCCGATTATTGGGAGAATATCTATGGACTCTCTCATGATAGATATTACAGATCATGCCGATAAGGTTAAGGTTGGCGATTTTGTTGAGCTCTTAGGAGAGTTTCAGCCGCTTATAGCCTTAGCGCAAAAATGTGAAATAACATCCCACGAGGTTTTAACTTCTATTGGAAAACGTCTTAACAAGGAATATATCTCCTTCGAGTTGGCATAATATATATTATAACATCTATATACTTATCTTGATATTCTGTTAGCCTTTCCCCCTTCCTTATAATCATTCTTATTTTGTTAGAACTGTGCATGACCGAACTTATACCAGAATCACCACCATCTTCTGATACAGATTTGCATCTTTTGCATCTTAAGTCTCTTTTCGGCCAACCAATTGGTCTTTGGATTGCGGCTTTAACAGAATTTTGGGTTGCGGCAGCAACTTACGGTATGCAAGCTATTTTACTTTTTTATATGCAAAGGATTGTTCTACATCCAGAAACAATTCCTCATATTTTTGGCGCAACAGCACTCATTAAACTAAGTAATTTTCTCTACCATCCGCCAAGTTTTACAGGTATGGCCGCCGCAATTATGGGAATGTATCTGGCAGCTCTTTTTGCAATGCCTTTGCTTGGTGCTTTCTTCTCCGATTATTTTCTCGGTCGCAATCGTGCCATCATTCTTGGTTTTCTTCTGGCCACAGCAGGACTTATTACCTTAGCGTCGCCTTCCTTATTTGTTGTTTCTATTCTTCTTTTTCTGATTGGAACCGGTTTCGTTGGCTGTTTAAAAGCGCAAGTTGGTTCACTCTATTCCGAAACGGATCGTCGCCGTTCCGATGCTTACCAAATCTATTCTCTCAGTATTCAAATTGCAGTAATGTTTTCACCCCTTCTAACCTCTTGGGTCTCGGAAACAAGCTGGAAATACGCCTTTCTTTTATGCGCTGTTGGCATGAGCTTTGCAGGGCTTACTTACATTTTAGGCTTAAAATATCTTCCTGCGGCACCTGCCATCACACATAAAAAGAAAGGTGCTTTATCTTCCCCTAAATTTACGCGCTTAGAAAAGAAAAATATTGCTCTCATCTGTGTCATAATGTTGCTTTTCGCCATTAGCGCTATTCCGAATATGGAGCTTAATGACGGCTATTTAATCTGGGCCGAGCAAGCGTACAACCTCCAAATTCTAAACTATAACTTCCCTGTAAGTGATCTTTATTCCTTAGATGGGATGATTTCTACGATTACGGCGGTTCTTGTTCTATGGTTTTGGCAGAGCTACGATAAACATCAAAAACCAATGGGAGATATGGGGAAAATTCTTATAGGAACTTTTATTGGCTCTATAGGACCGCTTGTCCTTGCCTATGTCAGTTTTATCTATCCTCAGCCACATCAAATAAGCCTTTGGTGGGGAATCTTATTTCATACAATCAATGACTTTGGTTTTGCAATGAGTACAATGATTGGCCTTTCTCTGGTATCAAGATTAACACCAAAAAGCATTGCGACAATTATGATTTCCTTCTTTTGGCTTCATATTTGTTTGTGCAATATCATCGTTGGAAAACTTGCAAGTTTGATTGAAACAATGAGCGCCGTAACTTTCTGGCTTCTCCACAGCGGCCTTTCTTTTATTGGATTTATTGGATTACTTTGTATTGCAATCTTCTGTAAGAACTTGCTACCGAAAGAGAAAACTGCATAAATTTATAAATATGATGAAATAAAAAAGGCACTCAAAAATGAGTGCCTTTTTTATTGTTTTAAGAGAGTGTCATTCATTCTCGTGCGTCCCCTCTTCTTTCTCCTCTTCTTCTTTCCATGTCTGAGAAGTTCGTTCCATACGAATTCTAACTTGAGGATTTTCCAGAAGAAATTTTTTAAATTTTCCAGAAGGAATAACAAGAAGATGAGAATATTTGATAATTCTAACAGCCGCAGAACATTTACGCTTACTGAGAAAGGCATCAGAACCAATAATATCTCCAGGCCCTAATTGACGATCTTGTCCATTCTGATGATATTCAGCTATGCCCGATAAAATAGGATAGACACTTCTTATTCTTTGATCCCTCGTTAATAAAACTGTTCCTGGTGAAACAAACTGAACATAAGCTTCATTTCCTAAAGTGGCTAATGCCTTGGCGGACACTCCTGCAAAAATTGGAAATTGTGCCAAACGCTCAGCAATACCATCACGTAGGTCAAAGCCGCCAACGGATTGCTGCTCTAAACGTTGATGATTTGCATTAATAGAACGATTTAACTCACGATGAAGTTCCGGAGAAATCAAATTTTCATTCGCTAATGCGGTATATTCTTCGCTTTCAAAATACAAGGCAATTTGCCGTAAAATTCGCCCTTCTACAGCCTCTGCATATCCCGGATAATGCCGCCGTAAAGTTCCCAAAGCATCATCAATAGATTTTGCTTGGCCGAGAAGAATCTCCATAACAATATCTGTAATATGTATACCGAGCGCCGTTTTCATGCGCTCCTCAACAAATTTCAACAAAGAAGTTGAAACCAGATGTGCGATCAAAAGCATTTCAAAAAGATCGCGCATACAATTCATTAAGGGGCGATCAATTCGGAAATATCGATGTAAAAACTGCGCAAATCGAATACGAAAGGTTGGCTTGAGTCTTTTTCGTCTTGCAATAATATAGCCTAAATGTCCTTCCAACTTGGCACCGTCAATCATTGCTTCGGCAGATCGAAGAAGCTCTTGAATAACCGGCCCTCTCGTAAGGCCTGGAATTTTAAAGAAATCTAATAAAATTGTTTTTTCTTGATTCGCAACAGTCATCAAGGCAACCGTAACTTGATCTCGGCTATCTAGTGCTGTTTTGAAATCATTATTTTCACTGATTTTTTTCTGACGTCTTTCTAACTGTGTCACAATATTTCGGCGCACATTTTCATAGAAACCATGTTCTAGAGCTGTTTGGTCAACACGTTTAACAACGATCCCCAATCCAATTGAAATAGCCTGTTTTCGCATTGCAGCATCAATTGGAGAGAGTTGATTTAATCCAAGCTTCACAACAAAAAATCGCAAAGTTGTACCATTAAGTAAAAGTGTTACAAGCACAAAACCGGTTGCAACAATCCCAACAAAACGCGCAACATGCTCCGATAGATCTCTGTTTTCAGCAACAGCAAGGGCCAAGGCTAATGTAATTGCTCCACGCAATCCTCCCCAAGCCATTGTAAGTTGAAAACGAAATGGAACAGGTGGTGCCAGACGAGAAACGGCTAAAAGTGGAAAAAGACCAAAAATCACAGCTCCACGAGCAACTAAGCCCGCAATACTTGCTAAAGCAATGAGAATCCAATCCCAACGTGTCATGCCCATCATCAGGCGTGGCACAAACATTGAAGCGAGTAGAAAGATAAGAGAGCCAGCCCAGAATGCAAGCTGTTCCCACAATCCTTCTAAAAATTTCCAAACCTGCGGTCGAAAAGTTGAAGGACCATAAGCAGAAATAATCAAACCTGAAGCAACACTGCCGACAACCCCTGAAAAGCCCAGCATATTTTCACAAACAATATATGAAATATAAGGAAGAGCGAGAGTCAAACTTGCTTCAGCGGCAGGAAAAGTTCCTAATTTTCCAATAAATCCTAAAATCGCCAATCCAAGAGCCGCACCAACAATGGTAGCGCCTAAAAATTCTTTTAGAAAATCAAAAATAGCTTCATTGAAATGAATTTCTTGATGCGCAACAAGCGCTCCAATAAGAATAGAAAAAATTGCAATCGCTGCTGCATCATTAAAAAGCGCCTCCCCCTCGACCAAACGTCCCAATCGAGAGGCTGCACCAACTTCCCTAAAAATACCAGCAACGGCAGAAGGATCTGTTGTCGCAACGATACTTCCAAGAAGAAAGCAAACGACTAAACTTTCCCCAGCAAAGGGATAAATCGCCAAACCGATTGTTAAGGTAGAAGCGGCAACAGCAACAACAGCTAAAAGTAAAACAGTAGCTGTTTCATGCGCTAAACTTCTCACATCAATCGCCATTGCCCCTTGAAAAACAAGGACAGGCAAAAAGATGAGTAGAAAGCCTTCGCTATTAATTGGAAAATTAATGAGAACTTCTGAGGGGGCCTCAAAGAGTTCAAAACTAAGAGAGTTTGTTACCGCTAAAGAAAGCGTCCCTAGCGTAATACCGGCAATTGCTAAAAGAACCGTCTCTGAGATCTCCAGTTTTTTGGCAACTGGCTGTATAAAAGAGATCAATATCAGCAACAAGGCAATCGTTAAAAGAATTGGAGCCAGTTCTATGCCCATCACCACTCCTTTATTGCTAATATGTCACTCTGATAAGAGATGATAACAAGTAAATAAAATAAAATCTATCTTTTTTACCAAAGGCAATTGTCTAAAAAAATATTTTCTATTCAACTGTCACAGATTTAGCAAGATTTCGTGGCTGATCTACATCCGTTCCTTTAAGTAAAGCTGTTTTATAACTCAGCATATGTAGAGGAACAGTATATAAAAAAGGAACCACAAAAGGATCTGAAGAAGGTATAATGCCTACGACATCACTGATTTCAGAAACTTTTTTAGCACCTACTTCATCTGTAAAAACAAGCAATCTTCCACCTCGAGCTTTAACTTCCTGCAGATTTGAAAGGGTTTTTTCAAATAAAATCCCAGAAGGTGCAAGTGCAACAATAGGCATTTTAGGATCAATAAGACTAATAGGCCCATGCTTGAGTTCACCAGCAGGATAGGCTTCGGCATGGATATAAGTGATTTCTTTGAGTTTGAGTGCACCTTCTTCTGCAATTGGCATGCAAATATTACGGCCTAAGAACAACACATCTTGCGCACGAGAAATGATCTCAGCCATTTTATCAACACTCGAAGCCAATTGTGATAAAATCTGTGTTACTTGCGCAGGAACTTGTGACAAAGCCTCTTGTAAACGATAGGAATCTGATTTTGTAATTGTTTTTCGTTCTCTACCAAGTGCAATCGCTAAATTAGCTAATACGGTCAGCTGTGCTGTAAAGGCTTTTGTTGATGCAACAGAGATTTCTGGTCCTCCTTGCGTCAAAAAAACTGTATCGCTTTCTCTTTCCATCGTTGAATAACGAGAATTTAAAACACCGAGGATAGGATAATTCAATGCCTTTAAATGCCTCAAAGCGGCAAGTGTATCTGCCGTTTCACCGGACTGTGAAATTAAAATAGCCATGGCATCATCATGCGCTTCACAAATTTTTCGATATCTCAATTCGGAGGCAACATCAATTTCAACAGAAAGATGTACTAAATTTTCCAACCAGTATTTTCCAACAAGTCCCGCATAATAAGCAGAACCACACGCAGAAATAACCAGACGTTTTAATTTTTCAGACCTTAGAGGTATTTCTGAAAGAAGATCATTTTTATGTAAAAATTCATCTGTGCGCGCTATGGAAGTAGCATGCTCATAGATTTCTTTTTCCATGTAGTGCTTATAGCCAGCTTTTCCTGTCTGGTGACTGCTCTGCTCATTTTTAACAATTGGTCTTTGAACCTCTTTGTTATTCTTATCAAAGATTTTGATATTTGCTGTTTCTAGCAAAACAATATCGCCATCCTCAAGGTAAGAAAGTTTTTCAGCAATACCGACAAGAGCAAGACTATCTGATCCCAAAGAAACGACACCCGAATCTGCATAACCAACAGCTAAAGGTGCCCCATGCCGTGCACCAATCATCATATTTGGGAAATTATCGAAAATAATAGATAAAGCGTAGGCACCTTCAAGTTGTTTCAGAGCTTTTTGAACAGCTTGAAAAGGCTGGAAATCTTTTTGAATAAAAGAATCAATGAGATGCGCAACAACCTCTGTATCTGTTTCCGTATTAAAGATTCTCCCATCCGCTTCCAGCATTTCTTTAAGTTGCTGATAATTCTCAATAATACCATTATGCACAACAGCAACAGCGCCAACACAGTGAGGATGTGCATTTTGAGAAACAGGCGCACCATGTGTTGCCCATCTTGTATGGCCAATACCCGTCATACCGGAAATATTTGTTTCCAGCAGTTTTTCTTCAAGATATTTTAGTTTTCCGGCAGCCTTACAGTTTTGAATCCTGCCTTGTGAATTGATTACAGCAATACCGGCAGAGTCATATCCCCGATATTCTAAGCGCCTGAGCCCCTCGACAAGTTCTGGAACAACGTTATTTTTTGCAATAATGGCACATATTCCGCACATGTTCTCACTCCCCTTTGATTTTCTCATCGCTACGAGATGTCGGAATAAATTTTTGCCACCACCTCTCTGCAGCTTTTTTATGATTTACCTGCCTAGAACGTCCAAAGGCTAATGTTAGATCAGGAACATCTTCTGTAATTGTTGAACCTGCGGCGACAATCACTTTATTGCCAATTTTGACAGGTGCAACTAAAGCAGAATTTGACCCAATAAAAGCCTGATCACCAATCAAGGTTTGAAACTTATTTTTCCCATCAAAATTACAAGTGATCGTTCCTGCCCCTATATTGGTTTCTTTTCCAATTTCAGCATCGCCTAAATAGGAAAGATGGCCAGCCTTAACGCCCTGCTTTAAAACCGTATTCTTTAACTCAACAAAATTTCCAACATGTGACTTCTCTCCACATTTTACACCGCCTCTCAGACGGGAAAAGGGGCCAATAGAAGCCTCGCAAGCGATATCTGCGTCTTCAAGATAACTAAATGCCCGGATACGTACACCATCGCCTAAACGTACAGAAGGGCCAATATAAACATTTGGTTCTATAACAACATCTCTCCCGAATTCAGTGTCAGGGCTAAGCCAAACGCTTTCAGGATCTTGCAAAGTCACCCCATGTTTTAAGGCAGAAACTCTCAGTTTTTTTTGAAGATTTTTCTCTGCTTGTGCTAAATCTTGACGGTCATTAATCCCCATTAATTCCTCTTCATTGCCGCACACATGCACGACTTTACCACTCTCTGCAGCCAAAGCGATAAGATCCGTCAAATAGAATTCTTGGGATTTTTCATGAAAAGGTAAAATACTTAGCCAAGTCCGAAGATCTTTGCCTAAAGCACAAATGACCCCAGCATTGCATAATTTTATTTGGCGCTCTTCCTCTGAGGCATCCGTATATTCCACAATTTTGACAACATTGTTACAACTATTCAGAAGAACTCTTCCGTAGGCTTTTGGCTCTTCCAAATCCATCGTTAAAAGCGATAGAGAGGCACCGGTTAATCGGCGCCTTTCAATAAGCTTAGTCATTGTCTCTGAAGTTAAGAGAGGATTATCCGCATATAAAAAGGCGACTTCATCTTCATCTGTCCAGCAGGAAGAGGAGATTTTTGCGGCATCTCCTGTTCCTTTTGGAAGCGATTGAATAGCAATATCAGCCTCTGGGCAAAGAGCACTAACATCTTCCATTCCTGGTGCGACAACAAGAACTAAGCGATCAAACACTTGAGATGCCTGTTGCAATAAAAGCGAAATCATTGGCTGTCCACCCAAAGGCTGTAATGCTTTTGGAAGTCTAGACTTCATTCGGGAGCCGCGTCCAGCAGCAAGAATTACACCAATTTTAGCCATATAGAAGACAGACCCTGAAAGAGAAAAAGTTAAATGTCTAAATTTGCAACTTTGAGCGCATTATCCATGATAAATTCACGGCGAGGATCAACAATATCCCCCATAAGTGTAGAGAATACCTGAGAAGCCTCCTCAATATCTCCAATTTTAACACGCAAAAGCGTTCTTGTTTCCGGATTAAGGGTCGTATCCCAAAGCTGCTCATCATTCATTTCACCGAGCCCTTTGAAGCGATTAATTGTAACGCCCTTTTTTCCATATCCTAAAAGCGTGATCAGTAAAGAAGCAGGGCCAAAAACGACATCTTCTGACTTTTCCTGTTTTAAGGTCAAAGGATTTTGGAAAAGATGAGAAATTTTTTCCTGCGCAGCAGAAATACGTCTCGCTTCAGAAGACGAGAAGACATTCTGTTCTAAAACCCATTTCTCGCTAGTACCTCTATGGGAATAAATACAAGAAAAACCGAATTCTGTTACAACAGCATCCCAGCCCTCTCCCAACAAAGAAAGTCTCTTTTTCAAAGTTTCCAGAGCATTATCACGAGCTTCTTTATCAAGAACAAGCATTCCTGAAACAGCAGCTGCTTCTAAAAGATTTAAGGGGATATTCGTTGTAAGATTTAAGGATTTAAAATCCTCTGACAAGCGTAACATTTGCTCCGCTAAAACAAGCAAATCATTACCTTCCCATGTTTTTCCGTCTGGAGAAACCAGTGCCACACCCCGAACAGCACGATCTAAAAGATATTTATTCAAAGCAGATTCGTCTTTTAAATAATTTTCTTCCTGACCACGTTTAGCTCTATAAAGAGGAGGTTGCGCAACATACAGGAACCCTTCCTCAATCAATTCTGGCATTTGCCTAAAGAAAAAGGTCAATAACAAAGTTCGAATATGTGAACCGTCAACATCAGCATCTGTCATAATAACGACTTTATGATAACGTAACTTCTCCATATTTAGACCATTTGTATCAATCTGAGACTGACCAATCCCAGCCCCTAATGCCGTAATAAGTGTCCCGATTTCGGCAGAGCCCAACATCCGATCAAAACGCGCACGCTCAACATTAAGAATTTTACCCCTCAAAGGCAAAATCGCCTGCGTTCGTCTATCTCTTCCCTGCTTTGCTGTTCCACCTGCGGAATCCCCTTCCACAAGAAAAATCTCTGCTTGTGCAGGATCTCTCTCCTGACAATCTGCCAACTTTCCTGGAAGAGAGGAAATATCCAAAACGCCTTTACGTCTTGTTAGCTCACGTGCTTTTTTTGCCGCTTCACGCCCTCTTGCCGCTGCTGTCGCTTTTTCAACAATAATTTTAGCTTCTTTAGGGTGTGTTTCGAGCCAATGAGAGAGATGGTCCGCAACAACGGAATGAACAGGCTGCTGCACTTCTGAAGAAACAAGTTTTTCTTTTGTTTGTGAAGAGAATTTAGGATCAGGAACTTTAACAGACAACACACCTGTTAATCCTTCACGCATATCTTCCGCTGTCAGACCTAAAGAATCTTTTTTCGCAACAGATTCCGCATACTTGCCTAGAGATCTCGTTAGCGCTTGCCTAAAGCCTGCCAAATGTGTTCCGCCATCACGCTGCGGAATATTATTTGTAAAGCAAAGCATTGTCTCATGATATGTTTCATTCCAACTCAGAGCGAACTCTACACGAATTCCACTCTCATCATGATTTAACTCACCGGAAATCGCAGGTGAAATAATTTGCTTACGCGCACTGTTCAGCCAGTCAACAAAAGCACTGAGTCCTCCTTCATAGAAAAAGTCCCATTTATTTTCTTGACCTGAACGCCTGTCTTCCAAAAGAATTTCCAGACCTGAATTCAAAAAGGCAAGCTCTCTTAAACGCTTTTCAAGAATCTTAATGTCAAACTCAACAAAGGAAAAAATTTCAGCACTTGGCCAAAAAGTAATCTCTGTGCCCGTTTCCTCTTCTGAAGCTCCAATCTCTTTTAGGACATCTTGACGTACACTATCTCTAAAAGAAATCTCAAAGACCTTTCCATTACGCCAGACACGCACATCCATTCTTTCTGAAAGTGCATTAACAACTGCAGCGCCAACACCGTGAAGGCCGCCAGAGACTTTATATGAATTGTGATTAAATTTTCCGCCGGCATGAAGTTTGGTCAAGACTAGCTCTACCGCACTGATTCCCTCTTCAGGATGAATATCTGTAGGAATGCCACGACCATTATCCCGAACGGTTACCGAACCGTCCTCATTGACCCTTACATGACATCGTGTTGCAAAGCCGGCTTGCGCCTCATCGATTGCATTATCAATGATCTCAAAAGCCATATGGTGCAACCCTGAGCCATCATCTGTATCCCCAATATACATGCCAGGGCGTTTTCTTACGGCATCTAAGCCTTTTAAAACGGAAATAGATGCTGCGTCATAGTCGGTCTCTCCAGAAACTGGAGCATGAGACGTTTCATTCATAAAGCTGGATAGCCTCAAAAGTAGTAATCAAGAAAAAACGAATATTATTCGTATTATGTGACTATTATAAAGAAAGCTTTAATTGTGAGCCAGTAAAAAGCATCAATTCAGAGAGATTTCTCCTGAAATTACTTTAAAAAAATCAGCTTTTCCCTGAAGATAAGAAAAATCCTTATCGTCTGTTCCCGTTAAAAATGCCGGAACATTTAAATATTCTAAATTTTTTAAGAAAATATTCCGATTTTGAAAATCCAAATGAACGAGAGGCTCATCTAGCAAAAGCGTTGGAACCCTTCCAGATTTTTGTTTTAAATTCTCAGCTTGCGCAAGGATCAATGTTAATAAAATCATTTTTTGCTCACCGCTACTTGAAAGATCTGCCCTTTGTTTCTTTGCGCCATAAAAAACAAGAAAATCTGTTTTATGCGCTCCCCAAGAAGTTTTCTTTGATAACCTATCTTCTTTTCGTGAAGACTGAAGTTTTAAACGTAGAAAATCTTCAACCTCCAAGGCAGAGGAAGTCTCTAGTTTTTTATCTATTGGGCAGTCAAGGCGTAATAGAAGATGCGGCATATCGGGAAAAATATTCAAATAATGACGGATACGCACAACAAATCCCTTACGGATGGCGGCAATGGCAATACTATGTCGAGCAATTGAATCTTCAACACCATCTAACCAAACGTCTTCGTTGGGATGATCCGATAAAATTTTATTTCTAGAAGCAACCATTCTTTCTAGAGCAAGTAGCTCTTTGGTATATTCACGATATTCTGCCGAGATGAGAGAATCTAGGAATTTACGCCGTGCTGACCCGCCTGATGAGAACAACCGCTCCATATGTGGCGTTGTCCAAATACAAGAAAAAAACAAACTGGCTTTATAATTTGAGTGAATTGGCTCACCATCAAGGTAAAACATACGGTGAGCATTTTTCCCACTCACACCTGTTGAGAGCATATAGGTATCATCAGAAAGAGAAAGACCGGCAACGACCGCCCATCCTTCATCATTTCTGGTATTTACCCCTGAACCGGAAAGAGATCTCAACCCCCGGCCAGGAGATAAAAAACTTAAAGCCTCTAAAAAGTTTGTTTTTCCCGAACCATTAGATCCAAAAAGCACAACAATTGAGGCCTTAATCTCTACCTCCATACGGAGGTAGTTTCTAAAATTTACAAATCGTACAAAATGAAAGCGCAATAAAAATATTTATACTCGCAATGGCATTAAAACAAACAAAGAATTTTCAATATCAGGATCTCTAATCAAGGCAGGAGAAGCATTATCCGCTAAAGAAAACTCTAAAGAGCCCTCGATTTGCTCAGCCACATCCGTTAGATAACGTGCCTGAAAACCGATTTCCATTTCTTCACCCCTGTAAGAAACACCTTCTCCTTTAAGCTCCTCACGAGAATCTCCACGATCAGGACTTAAGGCGGACAAGATAACGCCATCTTCTGAAAGGACAAACTTAACAGGACGAGATCTCTCTTGACTTAAAGCAGAAACAAGACCAACTGCCGTTGTTAATTTTACCTTATCAACAGAAAGAAAACGTGTATTACCTTTTGGAATAACACGTTCATACGGTGGAAAAGAGCCATCAATAAGTTTAGAGCCAAGAATAGCGTTATCAATAACAAACTCAATCCGACTTTCAGAAACACCAACCTTTACAATTTCATCAGAGTTTCCAAGAATTTTTCTAAGTTCATTAACTGTTTTACGAGGAATAATCACACCAGGCATTCCCGCTGCGCCATTTGGCATGGGAATATCCGTAAGCGCTAAACGGTGACCATCTGTCGCAACAGCCCTTAACTTCCCCTCTATCGGATGGAGGTAAATACCATTTAGATAATAGCGTGTTTCTTCCGTAGACATTGCAAAACGCGTTCTATCCAAAAGAAGTCGCAAATCTTTTCCGGAAATTTCAAAATAATGCGGGAAATTCTCTGAGTGAATTGTTGGAAAATCCTCAGCCGAGAGAGAATTTAATGTCGCCTCATAATTTCCAGCAACAATTTTCAGCGGACCATCTTCTTGTGTTTGAATAAATTCAACAGTATCCGCAGGAAGTTTTCTAATAATTTCAAAGAGTGTCGTAGCCGGAACTGTAACTTTTCCTTCACCACTCCCAGATGCAGAAACAGATTCCTGCATCTCAATTTCCATATCTGTAGCAGCTAAAGAAAGCTTATTCTCTCTATAGTCAAGCAACACATTCGCTAAGATAGGAATAGTGTTCCGTTTTTCTGCAACGCCTTGCACATGCGACAAGGCCTTCTGTAACGGATCACACTGAACGGAAAACTTCATAAGAAAATCCCTGACAAAATAATAACTACCTAAATTAACAAATAACGACGCAATATTAAAGAGAGAAATATTTAAATATCAGATGGCCCTGTCTTTAACATCCGTTGAACCTGCTCTACTTTTTCAGCAAAATCAGGATCTTCTGCCATTTCCTGCTCAACGCGACGGATTGCATGCATAACAGTTGTATGATCCCGCTCAAATTTTTTACCAATTTCAGGAAGAGAGTGCCTTGTCAAAACCTTTGACAAATACATCGCAACCTGTCGTGGACGAGCAATTTTTTTAGAGCGTTGCTTACCATTCATTTGTGCTAGGCGAACATTCCACTCATCTCCGACTAATCTTTTAATTTCGTCAATCCCAATTACCCTTTCATGTAGACGCAGCATATCTTTCAAAATATCTTGCGCTGCCTCCAGCGTAATCGGACGATCCATCAAAGTTGCGTGTGCCATCAATCGGTTAAATGCACCCTCAAGCTCTCTCACATTTGTCGTAATCTTATGCGCTAAAAATTCTAATACTTTTTCTGAAAAAACAACATTCGCATCTTCAGCTTTCGCTTGAAGGATCGACAATCTCAACTCAAAGGTCGTGTCATAGAGTGCCGCGATCATACCTGAAGCAAGACGACTCCGAACACGATCATCAAAGTCCGCTTGATTATGAGGACTTCTATCCGTTGTAAGGACAATTTGCTTACCAGCAGATTTCAACTCATTAAAAATATTAAAGAACTCTTCTTGCGTCCTTGTCTTACCAATAAGAAACTGAACATCATCAATCATCAAAAGATCGACGGAAATCAATTCTTCTTTGAAATCATTTTGTCTTTGAGCACGTAAACTGTTTGTATAGCGATACATAAAAGTATCTGCCGTCATATACTCGACTGTTTTTGTTTTGTCTTTTGAAACTTCGTTTCCAATAGCCTGCATCAAATGCGTTTTACCTAAACCGACACCACCATGCAAAACTAAAGGGTTGAAACCCTGAGAATTTGGGTGTTCAGCAACACGTTTAGCGCAAACATGTGCAACTTCATTAGGCTTATCAACAATAAAATTCTCAAATGAATAGTGAGGATTTAAGGAGTTAACAGGTGAACGCTTCTCCTCAATTTTCACAGAAGAAATCGCTGCCGCCTCTTTAGGCTTTTCATCTAAATGTTCTGGTGAAGTAACTTCCAGAACATTTACCTTCTCGCTCGAAGGCGAGTAAAACTCAACACCACTGACGCTTCCTAACCCTTCTTCCAACCAAAGGGCGTGTAACAAATCACCGAAATGATCCCTTACATAAGCACACATAAAAGGCGTCGGAAGACTTAAAAAAACCTCACCATCCTTTAAAGCAGACAGAGAAATTGGATGAATCCAACTGTAAAATTGCACCTTACCAGCAGCGCCTCCCTTCTCCATCTGTTTCTGCAGACGAAGTTTGACACGCTCCCAAGCATGGAGAACAGCTTCCGGAATAGACACTTTGCCATCAATCAAAGAAAGCTCATCCACTCCCACCTATCTCCCAAAACTGACTTAAAATAGAAAAATTACAGAATCTTAATTCATTGACGAGGTTTT